>NZ_JBAUYR010000151.1:0-33417 GCF_049584895.1 Binatus sp. (SeqCode) | reverse complement strand
GCTTCGCGGCCGCTGACGGCGTCGCCTGCTGCGACTCGACGCTGCACTAGGTCGACGGTGGCATCGCGCGCATCCGCGACAATCTTGAAAACGCGCGCGTGTTCGTCGGGAATTTTGTCGCCGGCGAACGCGACCCAGGTGAAATCGGCGTAGATGCTGTCAGGCCCCGTCTCCTTGGCCCACAAATCGAGCAGGATGAAATCGCCGCGGCGAATCGCGCGGTCGTGCTTCGTGGTCGGGCCGTAGTGCGGGTCGGCGCTATGCTCATTGACGGCGAGAATCGGCGGCGCGTGGGTCACGAGACCTCGCGCAGCGAATCGCGCCATCACGGATTCCTGCACCGAGACCTCACTGATCGACCGCTGTGCGGAAATCGACTCCGCAATCTCGCTGAAAGTTTCATCGACGATCGATCGAAGCGCGTGCGCCGCCCGCTGATGGCTCTCGAGCTGCTCGCGCGTCAACGTCGCCTCGAAGCGCTGGATAAGATCAGCGGCCGACACGACCTCGACTCCGATCGCCCGGACTAGCTCGATGGTGCCCGCGTCGACCCGCGAGACGTACGGGATTGCGCATCCAGGCGAATAGTCCATCGCGATTCGCCGCACGCCTTCAAGCACTTTGCGTAACGCTCCGATCATCTCGTCGTGCGAACGATAGACAATCTTTTCGACCGCGATCGCATCCAGCCGATGCGCTTCGACTGCGGACACTATCGCCCGCGGTGTGCCGCGCGCCGGGACGAAGCAAAACCATCGCCGAGTTGCGATTCCGTCTTCCGAAAGCCCGAGGATCCGATACGCGAGCGGATCGCTCAAGCGGAAGTCATAGAACAGCCATCCATCGAGTTGCGCATTGCCCAGCGCGATCGCAATTTCATCAAGTCGCGGAGTCACGCGTCTTCTCTTAATACTGGGTGCAGGGTCACCCCTGCTTGAAGCGCGCGCCCCACGCGTGCACTCGCTCGGGTTCGATTTTCACGATCGGGTTTTGCTCCGGCGTCATGTTCATCCCGCGGTATTGCAAATACTTGTCGCGCAAATGGCGCATCGCGACCAGGTACTCCTCGGGGTCTTCGACCACGCGCGCATGTCCGCGAATCATCACGTACCCGAGCTGGGACCAGTCTTCTTCATAATGATCGATCACCAGCGCGACCCGCGGATTCTCCGCGATATTGCGCATCCGCTTCAGCGCCAACCCGGTCTGCCGCTTGGGTTTTTCGTCGATCGCGAAGTAGATGTGCTCGCCGTCGAACCAGTAACAGAGCGGAACGTTGTGCGGTGCGCCGCTGGCGTCGGCGGTTGCCAGATGCGCCAGGCGCGCGGCAGCTACGAACTCCCGCACATGCGGATCGCCGAGCGCAGCGAGGTGGTTGATTTGAGGTGTCGGATCATTCGCCGTCGAGGTGTGGGTCAGGGTAGTTGCCATGGTCATTTCTCCAGGAGAGGTTTCTTCAGCCGATCTTTATCCAGCCGGTCGAGCGCACCGCGCGCGGCTCGTGCGAGCGATTCGTCGGCGGGGTCGGCCGCCGCGGACGCGAGAGCAGCGGCCGCGTCGGCGCCGGCGTTTTGAATGTTACCCAAGGCGGAAGCCGCGGCGCGTCGCACACCCGCGTCCGAATCGGATTTCATGCACTCGAGAATGATTCGCACGGCCCGCCCTGACGCGTCGCGGATTCGCGACAGCGCCGACAGCGCCGCCAGCCGCACGTGAAGATCGGAATCGTGCACGGCGCCCTCGACGACATCGAGTAGCTCGGGGCCGGCGATCCCGAGATCCCGAATGCAGTAGAGCGCCATCTTGCGCGCATTGTGGTCGCTGTCGGCGGCGAGCTTGAGCAGGCGCGCCCCAATCTCCACGAGATTTTCCCGCCCGAGCCGAACCATCAGGTTGGTCGCCGCCCACCGGATATCGCCGTCGTCGTCGCCCATCGCCTCGCACAGCACATCCGCGGAATCCATCGCGAACGCGCCCGCACCGATTTGCCCGAGCGAATACGCGGCAGCCCATCGCACCCGTCGATCCGCGCTTGCAACCGACTCACGAAGTCTTTCAGTGACGAGAGGGTTGCCGATAGCTGCAATCGCTACGAGCTCATCGATCGCGCGTCGCTGAATCGTCTTGTGCGCATCGCCAAGTTTGCGAATTAAATTCTCGATCATATCCGCGTCGCTATGCTCGGAACTTTTCAACCAACACCTGAGATCAGTCGCACAAGATTGGATAGTTCGCCGGCGCCGAGAAAAAAATTGCCGTCGTGCCCAAACGTCTTCGTGACTGCGTTCGCGATCGACGGCAGATCGAGCGTGCGCCCGCGAAGTTCGCGCTCGAGCTCAGCGATAGCCGGCGAGTTGGCGATAAAATCTCCGCTCAGCCGCGCCGCCTCGATTCGGCGATCTTCGGCAAGCGCGACCGCAACCTCGATTGCGCCGAGTTGCGATGCGATCCGATTCTTGAGCGTCATCGACGGTTCCACCACCCGCTCATGGACCCAATTCGAGTTGGCAAGAGCGCGACCGCGATGCTGCGCTTGCGCGATTTCGATCGCGCTCAGCTCGCGGCATCGAGTCTCACCGAGCGAACTTCGGTAGCCGGCTGCGATCGCACCGGACAGCTCGTCGAAAGAAACGTCGCGGGCAAGCTCGCGCACCACCTTGGTGGCGGACTCAGCGTCATACATCCGGCATGAAAGAGCGCCGTCGGAGTCGATGCGTTCCAAATCATTCACGAGTTCTTCCATCCCGCGATTGTGCGCGATCGACGCCTCGAACAGCATCGCGCCCGCCGCATCGGTCTCGAAGGTGCACATCGCAATCTCGCGCTGCGCGAAGGTTATCGCGTCGCGGCCGGGGTAGAAACAATCGACGCCGAGCGCGCGCATCGCAGTGAGGATTCCGCGAGCGTAGCGATTCATGATCTGATCCGGCTTCAGCCTCGTCGTATCTTCCTTCAGCAGCGCCGTCCGCGTCGGCAGTATCAGCGCCAGGCCGATCCATCCCTGGCCCGCCCCGACGACACGCCCACCAGTCAGGCGCCGCGCCACGTTGATTCCGTCACGCTCGGACGGTCCGCCATATTGATGATAGCGCCCGATCGAGATTCCGCGCCCAGGCGACGCGTAGATAAGCAAGACCGGCGCCGTCTCGCGTCTGCCGATAGCGTCTAGAAAGTGCAGCTCGAGCCCAAGCAGGTCGTCTGGATCAAGCGCAGGCGCGAGGATTACGTCCAGATCGGGCACAAGAACGATTATAGCAGGGGCGAGCCCCTGCACCCTCCCGAAACCCCGAGCGGGATTCGGACTTCCCGTCTGTTAAAGCAAAACAGTTCTAATAGGGATACAGTCCCGCATCTTTCTTAATACTGGGTGCAGGGGTCACCCTGCCGAAGGAAGCGTGAAACCCACCGTGGGTTTCACATTTAATTGAGTTACGCCACAGAAAGTTGTCAGGGTTTAGTGGTGAGACCTGGGTGGTGGAACACTCCGGGAGGTCACCGCTCTTCCGTTCTGGTGCCGCGGCGGGTCGGAATTTTCTACCGGATTACGCAGGGACACCAGGAGCATCCGCAGCTGGTAATTCACGATATGCAGCTTCATAGCGCGCAAACTCGCTTGAGTTTGCTGTAAAAGCGTCTCACATTCCGGCGCTTTGTTGGGCATCGCGGCGGATCAAGCAATCCGCGGACCATCGCACCACACTATGTTATTTAGGTAACACATTGCGTTATGCACTCCTCGCGTCGTCAGATGAAGAAAATCGTTCCGGACGATGTCGGCAGCAACCAGCGAAATGCGAGAGTTCACTCGCGCGATTTGTGCGCCGCTTCGGACGGAACGATTTCGAGCGTCAACTGTTCAGTGCCGCGAATTACGGTGACCGGCGTGCGAACGCCGACCTGGCTCATCGTTAGGTGACGCTGCAAATCGTCGATACCCGCGATTGTAGTCTCGCCAAGGCGGACAATCTGGTCGCCTTCTTTGACGCCGCCGAGCGCGGCCGGACTGTTGGCCTCAACCGATGCGACTCGCACCGCAGTTTCGGCAGGCAGCCGATAAAAGCGCACGAAGCGTCGCGGCAGCTCGACGTTGTGGCCGGCGATTCCGATGTAGCCGCGGCTTATCTTGCCGTCCTTGATCAGATGACCCGCGACCAGCTTGGCGCTATTGATTGCGATCGCAAAACAGATTCCCTGCGCGGGCAGAATGATCGCGGTGTTGACGCCGATAACCTCGCCGCGCGAGTTGACCAGCGGTCCGCCGGAGTTGCCGGGATTCAGCGCCGCGTCGGTCTGGATGACGTTGTCTATCAGCCGGCCCGATCCGGCGCGCAGCGATCGTCCAAGCGCGCTGACCACGCCCGCGGTAACAGTGCATTGGAAGCCGTAGGGATTTCCGATCGCGATCGCCAGTTGGCCGACGCGAATCGCATGCGAGTCACCAAGCGACACCGCGGCAAGGTTCGAACCAGTGATTCGAATGACCGCAAGATCGGTTTCCGGATCGTCGCCGATCAACTCCGCCTCGGACTTGCGGCCGTCGGAAAGCGTGACCGAGATTCGGGACGCGCGATGCACGACGTGGCTGTTAGTCATGATGTAGCCGTCGGGGGCCACGATAAATCCCGAGCCGCTGCCCGCAGGCGCATCGTGATTGCGCGAGTTTCCGCGCGGCCCTGCTGCATGGGCCACCTCGATATTCACCACTGCGGGGCTGACGGACTCGGCGGCGCCGGTCACGGCACGCGAGTACGCGTCGAACAGATGATCGTCAGACTTATCGTGAGAGAACGGACGATCGCCGTTGAGAGCGGCGCCATCCGAAACCAATTTCAGAGATGAACGCATTATTTTTTGCTCCAGGAGAATAAAAGTAATCACGATTCAGCGATTGTGATGCGCGTCGAATCGTTTAGAATGCTTGCGATGGTGGAGGGACGACGATGAAGCCGAGGGAGGGAAGGGTTGTGAGGAGAAGCCTGCTACGAGTTGCGGCGATGACGGTGTCGGCGGCGACGATCGCGCTGGCGGGATGCTACATCTTCTCGCCGTCGCAGGCGCAGGAGGACAAGGCGCAGACCCAACTGCATTTCAATCTGGCGCAATGCCAGCAGACAGCGCCGAACCTCTACAAATGTCCGGGCGTCGACAAGTCGATTTGCGGGGCTTTCTATGCGGGTCAGCAGGTTGATTGCCTGTCGCTGGATAAAGACGGGAACGTGCTGGTGATGAAGCAGTAGTACCGTCCGAAAGTAATATTTTTAAACATTGAGTAAGTAGACTGCTGCTAGTACGTTGCGGCAATCGAAGGCTTGCGTACGCATCAAATAAATCGACATAGCTTGCCTTGACCTAGACCGGTTCCTCTGCCATGGTCACCTGACCGAGGCTCTAACGCGCTCAGACTTGCAACGATTATCAGCGGGTCGCATTTCGATCTGAGTGCGCTAATTGGGGACGCCTCTCGTGTTTTGCGTATATTGAGCATTGACGCACTAATTTGGTGACTAATTTTAGGCTTAGCCATAAACTTAGGGCCGCGCTATTGTGCTGGCCGTTCCTATATTGTCCTATGGTGCGCATCGGAAGTTCCAGCTCGCAACAGTACGAACGCGGATACAGAGAGCAAGATTGACCACCGATTTTGAAATAGGCATCACGTTCCTGTCTGCCTTTTTGTTTGCAACGGTCATGATGCCGGTGGCGAAGGCGGCCTCGTTCCGCTGGGGCATCGTCGCCCAACCGTCGAGCGACCGGCCGCACGAGAAGCCGACCGCTTTGCTCGGAGGGGTTGCGGTGCTGGCCGCGTTCGTAGCCGCGATCGGGTTCGTCGGAGTTCTGACGGGGCTGCCTCCTCACAGTATCCCGTGGCTGGCGGGATTCGCGGTCGCGATGTGCATCGTAGGACTGCTCGACGACATCGTCGATCTGCGGCCGCGGCATAAACTGATGCTGGAGCTGGCCGCGATCTGCGTGCTGGTCTTCTGGGGCCCGCAACTCGATTTTTTCCCCTACAAGACAGTCAACATCGCGTTGACGGTTTTTTGGCTGGTCACCGCGACCAACGCTTTTAATCTGATCGACGGAATCGACGGACTCGCCGGGGGAGTGGGAATTGTCTCGGCTTTAAGTATCGCGACGGTCGCGGGGTTGCATCAGCACACCGGAACGATGATCGCGGCGCTGTCGATAGCCGGAGCGCTGGCGGGATTCATGGTTTTCAACTTTCCGCCCGCGTCGGTTTTCATGGGCGATGAAGGCGCGCTCGCGGTCGGACTGGTGCTGGGAGCGCTCTCGATTCAAGGCAGCCGATTCGGCGAGGGTTCTCTGCCGTCGCGGCTCGCGATGCCCTTGCTGGCGCTGATGGTCCCGATCCTCGACACCGTGACGGTGACTGTCACGCGGCTGGCGACCGGAAATCCTATCTCGAGACGCGGCCTCGATCATTCGCATCATCGGCTGACGCGTATGGGCATGTCGAGCGCGAGTGCGGCCGCAACCCTGGTTGGCTTGCAGGCGATTGCGGGCGCATGCGCGATCGCGCTCAGCCTGGTGCCAGGCTACGACGCGGTGCTGCTGATTCCGTTCATGGCGCTGTTTTTCGCGCTGGTGGCGCTGTTCCTGATGGATCGATCGTTCGACGCGGAGGCGCCGGGCCAAATCGAGGACCTGCCGCGAGTCGCGCGCGTCATCCTGAGCTTCGGCTACAAGCGCCGCTTCGTCGAATTGGTGCTGGATGTTGCACTAGTCGCGGCGGCGTATTTTGGCGCGA
The DNA here is from genome assembly GCF_049584895.1 of Binatus sp. (SeqCode). Lineage (GTDB taxonomy): Bacteria > Desulfobacterota > Binatia > Binatales > Binataceae > Binatus. The sequence goes on along the minus strand of NZ_JBAUYR010000151.1, from coordinate 26,648 downwards.
TGCTGCTGCGATACGATTTCGATCTCAGCATCGAGCAGGTGAGCCTGATGCTGGTGGGCCTCCCGTGGATCGTTGCGATCGGATGCGGATCGTTCCTGGTATCCGGCGTCTATCGCGGGATATGGCGCTACACGGGACTCGCGGAGAGCTTGCGCTTTGTGCTGGCCGCGATGTTAGCGGGGCTCGCGGTCAAGCTCGCATCGCAGGTGCTGCCGATTACGATGTCGCGCTCGGCGCTGGTGATATTCGTGCTGTTGCTGTTCAACTTCCTGGTAGGGACGCGCTGGTCGTTCCATCTGTTCCAGCGGATCGGACGCTTCCTGGCGCATTCTGCGCGGCGCCTGGTGATCGTCGGTGCGGACGCGCGCGGCGCAGCGGCCGTCCAGCATTTGCATTCGAGCGAAGGAGCGAGTGCGGAACTATTGGGACTTGTGGACGACGACAGTTTCAAGCATGGCAAGCTGTTCCACGGCTACCCGGTGCTGGGTTCGCTCGACAACCTCGACGGAATCATGGCGCGCACCCCGTTCGACGAAATAGTAATCGCACAAGAGACTCTGTCCGCCCCGCAACTGGCAGCGCTCGAATCCTTCGCCCAGAACCACAGCATAATCCTGCGCCGCTTCGTGCTTGGCGTCACCGACATAACCGCCCCAACAATTCCCGACCGGCAACTCAAAACCGCGTAGCCGATTCTTTCCCCTAACCGCTTGCTTGGGGAGAGGCCAAGCCGATGGCGCGGATCAGGTCTCGCGCGTGACCTCCTCCGAAGCCGGATGAATCTCGGAAATCGGCTCGAACCGGGATCTCGCTCGGCGCTTGTGCGGTTGCGCGATTCGCAGATGCGACGCCTTGTCGGTACTCTTTCCGACAGCGATGATCTTCAACACGTTCAGTTACTACGTTCTTTTTCTTTTGCCGGCGGCGGGCTTGTTCAAGCTTGCTCCGATCGGTTGGCGTCCGTGGGTGCTTACGCTGTCGGCGTGCTTTTTCTACCTGTACTTTTCAATGCACGGGTTCGGAGGGGTCGCCGGAGCATTCTGTCTCTCGATCTTTCTGTGGGAGAGCCTCTTCAGCCGGCTCTATCGCCCGGCGGCACTGGTATGCCTGGTCGGGGTTGCGCAGAGCGTCGTGCTGCTGGTGGTGTTCAAGTACTGGAACTACCTTACAGGACTCGTCTGGAGCGGGGCCTTGAGCAATCCATGGCACTGGTCGGGAGCATTTCTGCCGCTCGGGATCTCGTTCTTCACCTTCGAGTTCATCCACTACGCATTTGACCGCTATCGCGGGAAAACCTCAGCCGGCACAGTCTCGGAGTATCTCGCCTTCATCATGTTTTTTCCGACGATGGTTGCGGGGCCGATCAAACGATACGAAGATTTTCTTCCCAAGCTGCGGGCAGCCGAGGCCACGCTGGCCGACCTGCAAGTTGGAGTCACGCGAATACTGGTGGGATTGGTAAAAAAATTCGCGATCGCCGATCTGATGACCGCGTTTACCAATCATCTGAATGCCGCCGACATAGTCAGGGCCGACCGCCGCGTGCTGCCGGTGTGGCTCCTCGCTTATGGAATAAAGATTTATTTCGACTTCGCCGGCTATTCTGATATTGCGATCGGGTCTGCGCGCCTGTTCGGAATTCGCGTTCCCGAGAACTTCGATTGGCCGTACTTTCGCGCGAATATCTCGGACTTCTGGCGCAACTGGCATATCTCTCTGTCGCAGTGGCTTTTCGATTACGTGTTCATTCCGCTAGGCGGCTCACGAGTTACTCGCTTGCGGAATTATTCCAATCTCATCGTTACAATGCTCGTGAGTGGAGTGTGGCACGGTGCGGGCACCAACTTCGTGGTGTGGGGATTGTGGCATGGGATGCTCCTTACCGGGCATCGCATGTGGCGCGACATTCGCGGGCCGCGCGAGCCTTCCACGGCCGGTCTCGTGATTGGAGGCGTGTTCACGTTTGTGATGGTGAACCTCGGGTGGGCCTTCTTCTGCATGGATCTGCCGACCTCGCGGCTGTTCCTTTCGAGGATGTTCATAGGATAACGATGCGAACTTTCATTTGGCTCAAGCAGGTGCTCGATTACCTTGGTGGCGCGGCGGACAATCCGCCGGATGACTCGCCGAAATTTCTGAATGACCCAATTTTTCTCGGGATCTGGTGGGGCGCTTTGATAATCCTGGTGGTCCTGTTCTCGGGGCAGACCTCGAAGTTCATCTACATTGATTTCTAAGAGCGCATCTTCATTGTCCGGGAAGAACTTCCTTGTGTCGCTTGGTTTGGCGGCAGGAATCCTGGTCGCGTTCAATTTGATCGTGCGGCATGTCGCGCGGAATTCGGTTCCGCGCCAACTGGTGCGGCAGATCGACGCTGCTCGAGGCGTCACGCACCTGGCGTTGGGCAATTCTCTGATAGCGGCAGGATTCGACGCGTCGGTGTTTGATGCATCGATGGCGCCGGAGCCGGTGATTGCATTCAACGCTGGATTGGGAGCTTCGGGGACGGTCGAGCAGTTGATGATACTGCAGCGCGCGTTGCGGGACGCGTCGACGGTCAAGGTCGTCATCTACGGTTTTTTCGATTTTCAGCTTACTGACCCGCCATCCGCGACGCTGACCGACTTTTTTGGAAATCGGGCGGTGGCCTTCTATCTTGATCCGAGCCTGGCGCTGCGGAGTTACCAAATGAACCCGAGCGATCGGCTTGAATTTGAGATCTTTCGTGATGTGCCGATGGTGGTCGAACGAGCGGGAATATGGGCGAAGGTGGAAAGAATGCGACGTGAGATGGGCGAGGTCGGGATGCCGCCGGTCGAGACTAACAGGTTTGGGCGGGTGGCGGATTTCGCGTTGCTCGAAGCGCGTTCGCCGGCCGACTTCACGTCGCAGTGCGAGCTCGGGCAAAAGGCGGGCTTGAGCCAGCCAGTAGCAGAGATGATCGCCGACGCGCATGCGCGCGGGGCGCAAGTGGTGATCGTCGCGATGCCGATGCATCCGTACCATCAGTCCCACTTCTACGCTTTGGATGCATGGGGCAAGTATCGTGAACATTTGCAAGAACTGATTGACGCGCAGCACGCCACTTATCTGAATGCGGCCGACTGGATTGAAGAGCCGGATGAATTCGCCGACCATCTACACTTGGCGCCGTCTGGGGCGAAGGATTTCAGCGCGCGGTTGGCGGCAAAGATTCGAGAGATGGATCTTAAATGAAATCCGAGCCAGGGCCCGCGGATTCGTCACCCACGTCGGCATTCTGGCGATGGTGCTTGCTCTCGGTCATGTTCGCGTTCGGATCGGTTCTACTGTATCTCGTCCTGAAGACGTCCAACGAGATTGGCGGCTCGCGATATTTCGTTCTTCCGGACGACGGCATGATCTCGATGCGGTTCGCTCGGAACCTCGCTTCCGGCTTGGGTTTGGTATGGAACAAGGGCGAGCGTGTGCAAGGATTCACCAATCCTGCGTGGACGTTGATCATGGCGCTGGTACATTGGGTCGGAGTACCGGAACGACTTGCCTCGATGCCGATGCAGCTTGCTTCCGTCGGGATTGACCTTTTGACGGCGGTCTATATTTGGTGGCGCGTCAGCAAGCGTACCGGCCCGGACTGGGGGATTGGAGCGGCGGCAGCGTACCTCGCGTCATCGTGCGCGGTGTGCTGGGCGATATCGGGTTGGGAGACCTCGGCGATTGCGCTGGGTTGGGCGCTGGCGCTGGATCCCTTGCTCGAGGATCAACCGCGAGCCAGTGACGCGTGGCGGTCTCTTCTCATCGCAGGTCTGACCGTGCTCTTCCGACCGGATGCTGCATTGCTGCTGGGCGCGTTGGTCCTGTACTGGGCGTCGACTGTCGAGCGGACCGATAGAGGTAAGCTGATTCTGGCGGTGACGATTGCGGCAGCTCCCGCGATGGCGCTCGCTATTTTCCAGCGCGGCTATTACGGATCGTGGATTCCAAACACTGCGACACTCAAGAGGTCGGCGGGAATCCTCAGCGTGTTCCCGGGAATCGAGTACGTGCTGGTGTCAGTGTTTCGTTATCCATTCAATGCGGTCGCAATAATCGGCGCGGTATTCGGAGCGGGCCGGCTCTCACGGCGCGCAGCACTGCTGATCGCGTCGTTGGCGGGCGGCTACCTGGTCTATGTCGTCTCGGTGGGCGGCGATCATTTCGCGCATGCGCGATTCCTGCTTCCGCTGGTGCCGACGGCAACTGTTCTCGCTGCGGACGCTTTGTCGAGAATTCGGCTTGGGTCGGATACGCGGAGAAAATTTCTGATCCGAGCTGCCGCGGTGGCGATGATCGGTCTGATCGTCTTTGACTTTGGAGATGAGGCGCTGGTGGATGTGCCGGCGCAGAAGAATCTCAATCGCTATGCCCTGCTTACTGCGCTGGCGTTGCGAGATCTTTCCGCGGGCAAGAACCCCACGATCGGCATCTTCCTCGCCGGCACGATTCCATATTTCAACCCGACGATTCGATTTCACGACATGCTAGGGAAGAACGACCTGCACATCGCCCGGACCATGCCACATTCCGGCGAACCCGGGCACAACCGATGGGATTACGATTACTCGCTGGACAAGGTGCAGCCCGACCTGATCATCACGAGCTATCCGATTTTGAAACAAAAGCCGTCACTGCGTGAAACGGGCTTCCGGCAGACTTACGACTACTACCAGGACCTGTACAACCAGGCGCAGTTTGTTGCGCTGTACCTCGACAACCAGGTCCCGCTCCGGTTCGATGGCGAAGACGTTTACGTTTACGAAGCGTACGCAAGGAAGGGGGGAGTTTTCGATTCCACGATTCCGGCAGTTCGCGTTTCTCACATCTCGCATTGAACGCAACTCTCACCCGCTCAACGAGGAGTTGATCTGATCTCGTCAGCCGGGTGGTCAAACGTCCCTGGAAGCTGGTTCGCCAACGGCGCCCAGTATTACGTTTCGAAGCCGTTGTCGTTGGAACGAGTCGCGCAAGTGCTGGAATCATTTTTACATGCGCAACATGTCGATGGGTGCGCGACGCCTTCAGCGGCAAGTAACTCGGGACGAACGTGAACGAACCGATCGCAGAAAACACGGCACTGACCGGTGCAGCAGATATCTTAGGCGTACCTGCTTCCGCTCTTCAAAACCGAATGAGGAAGCTCGGCATCAGGTCGAAGTAGCCACTCGACTATTTCCGCACTCCTCGGACCAATCCTTTTATTCGAGGCTCGCGTCGAGGCTGATGTCGGCCTTCAGAAGCTTGGAGACCGGGCATCCGGCTTTGGCTTGAGCGGCGAGTTTTTCGAAGGTCGCCTGGTCGGCGCCCGGAATTTTGGCTTTCAAAGTCAGGTGCACCGCCGTGATGGCGTAACCACCATCCACTTGTTCCAGTGTGACTTCCGCCGTGGTGTTCATCTGCTGCGCAGTAAGCTTCGCTTCGCCGAGAATCAGCGATAGTGCCATCGTAAAACAGCTGGCGTGCGCAGCTGCGATCAATTCCTCCGGATTGCTGCCTCGCTGTCCTTCGAAACGGCTCGCGAAACCATAGGGATAGTCCTTAAGCGCGCCGCTCTCAGTGGAAATCGCGCCTTTGCCGTCCTTGATGCCGCCTTGCCAAACCGCCGATCCTTTTCTTTTGATTTTCATCTCTAATTCTCCTCGGTTCGAATAGCGACGACTCTTCTGATGTCTTATCGGTTAAAGCACTTTCTCTCTAAGTTCTGGAAATACTTTCGAAACCTTGTTGAGCAGATAGTCGCCGTAGTTCCCGCTGACCGTGGCCAGGTCAGCCCCATCCCATCGACGGCCGTGACGTCGCCTGCCTGCGGCGGTAAGGTCAGGCGCAAGAATTTTGATCGGCTCCAACACCGAGTCGAAGCTCGGATCGAGGAACAGCGGCATCGAGATGCGGTCCTGTGTCGAGACGTTGCGCACTCGATGCAACGCCGAAACGTAGCGTCCGGCGGTCAACCGTTCGAGCATGTCGCCGACGTTGCAGACGAACGAATCGGGAACTGGCGGCGCCGGAATCCATCGGTCGTGATGCCAAATCTGGAGGCCGCCGACTTCGTCCTGTTGCAGCAGGGTCAGGAGTCCGTAGTCGGTATGCTCGCCCACACCAAGTTCGTTCTCATCTGCGCCGGCCGTGGCAGGCGGGTAGTTGAAGATGCGGAAGAGCACAGTCGGGTCGCGCGTGTAACGCTCGAAGAAGTAGTCCTGCGGAAGGCCGAGACCAACGGCAATTCCGCTCAACAATAATTGGCCAACGGCAGTGACCTCATCTATGTAGGCGAGCAGCGTGTCGCGGAATCCTGGCAGCGCTGGGAAAAGATTCATACCGTGCAGCGGCAAGCCGGATCGAACTCGCGCATCATCGGGACCTAACTCTGTGCCGAAGTAAACTCCTTCCTTGCGATCGGGCCGGCCGGATGTCAGCTCGCCGTCTACAGGGAAGTATCCGCGCCACGCGCGCCCGCCGTGCGCCATCGCGATCGCCATCTTGTGCTCCTGCGGCTGAGCGAAGAATTCACGGGCTAGCGTCATCATCCACGCGGAAAGTGCGCGGTCGATTCCATGACCAGTGATGTAGAAGAAACCGAACTCGCAGCACGCACGGTCGAGAGCCTCGCCGACGTGCGCGACGTCCCGCGACGCGATGTCGATGACCGGGAGGCTTTCGGTTGAGTTCGTCATTGCCCGCGTCACTCGAGACCCTTCAAAAAATCGCGCAGCACCCGATCCCACTTCTGCCAGTCGGCGCCGCTCGCGAGATGCCCCTTGTCGCTGTCGATTTCGTAGTAGGTCGCGTCGACGCTCGCGGCTTTCAGTTTCGCCATCACGTCGGGCGCGATGCTCGGCGGAAAGAGTTTGTCGGTGCGCGACAGTACATAGAGCACCTTCGCTCTGATCTTCGCAAAGTCCTTCTCGGCGTTGTAATGCGATCGCGCTCGCGCAAGCGCAATCATCGAATTGGGATCGAACGCCTTCGCCCACGGTTCCGCAAGCCGATTGATCGCAGCCTCGCGCCTCGCCGGATCGGGAAACCTCGGAGCGAGCTCAGCCTCGATTCCGTAGCGCTTGAGCGTCGCGATGCGCAGCTCCGTCATGAAGCCGATCATCTCGGAGTTGCCGTAATGATGTCCGCCGTTCCATCCCGGAGCCTCGGCAAACCGCGCACGCAGATCGGCCGCCATTCGATCGCCATCGGTTGCATTTGGCGCCGTGACGACAGGAACGATTCCGTTCATCGCGTCGGGAAATGTCACGCCCCATTGAAACGCCTGGTAGCCGCCGAACGAAAGGCCCGCGACCGCGACGAGGTGCTTCACGCCGAGCGCGTCGAGCAAGGTACGCTGCGCGGTAACGATATCGACCAGGCTGTAGTCCGGAAAATCGGGACCGTAGCGCATCCCGGTTTTCGGATTGACACTACCGGGCGCGGTGGAGCCGTACGACGAGCCGATCATGTTTGACGACACGACGAAATATTTGGCGGTGTCGATCGCCTTGCCGGGTCCGATCAACCCGTCCCACCATCCAGGCTCGCCATTGGCGTCGAGTCCGGCCGCATGCTGGCTCGAGGTGTAGCCATGTGTGACGAGAATCGCGTTGCATCCGTCAGGCGCGAGCGTCCCATAGGTTTCGTACGCGAGTGTCAGTTCGGGCAGGCTCTCGCCACTCTCAAGACGAAAATTCCTGGTCGAGAAACGTTTTACTTCGACCACGCCGAGGCCGCTTTCATTCGCCATGACATTGCTCCTTCGATCTTTTCTACCGCGTGCGGTCTGTTTACGAAAGCATTTGACAGGCTTGAGAGATTAGCTTACAAAATTGTAAGTAATCGTTTGTTCCACCAGGGAATCGAAAAGGAGTCACCGCTATGAATACTCCCGAGTTATGGCAGTTCACGAGCTCCCACTTCAACGAAAAAGCGCGCTGGGCCTTGGACTTCAAGCGCGTGTCGCATATTCGCCACTCACTGATTCCCGGCTTTCACGTCCCCGCCGTGAAGCGGATGACGGGCAAGACTCACGTCCCCGTGCTGAAGCTGAACGGCGCCGCGATCTCCGACTCGAGCAGGATCATCGAGGCGCTCGAAGCCGCGTATCCCGACCCGCCGCTCTATCCATCAGATCCCGACCAGCGCCGGCGAGCGCTCGAACTCGAGGACTACTTCGACGAGGAGCTCGGGCCGTATATCAGGCGCTGGATTTTTCACGTCATCCTGCCGTACCCGAAGTTTGTGCGCGCCGCCTTCGTATCGCATGCAAGCGCCGCAGCTCAACTCGCGCAGCGCGCGATGTCTCCGCTGATCGGCGTGATCATGCGCCGACAAATGGATATCAGTCCCGCAACCGCCGAGATCGCGCGCAACAAGACGATAGCTGCGATGGATCGATTGGAGCACGAATTGCAGCCGTCCGGTTTCCTGGTGGGCGATCGTTTCACCGTCGCCGATCTTACGGCGGCGGCGTTGTTGTCACCGCTGGTCAGGCCGCCCGAGTTTCCGTACAAGACACCGGCTCCAGTTCCGGAGCCGCTCGCGAAAATCCGAGACGCAGTCGCAACCCATCCGGCGTACAAATGGACGCTTGAGACCTATCGGCAGCATCGCGGCGAATCGGCAGAAGTCACCGCTCAGTCGAGTGCCGCACGGATTAAAACGGATGCGAGTCAGACCGCGACCACCGGCCGTTAGCTCCAGGAGCCATCCTGCGACGGCATCGGTGCGGGATCGGGCCGTGACTCGACGGCGTCGTAGCGCTGCGGAGACCCGGGACGCGATCCTGGAAGCCGCAGAGCGCCGGCTCGTCGACGGCGGTCCTGAGGCAATTCGGCTTCAAGAAATCGCCGCCGACGCGGGCATCTCGCATCCCGCGATTCTGCATCACTTCGGTAGCCGAGAGGGGTTGGTCGAAGCGATGGTTCTGCGAGGCATTTCACGGCTTCAGAAGCAGTTTCTCGAGGGATGGCCGAGCGCGAAGGAACCCGACGTCCAGGGCGTGCTCGAACGTTTTTATGACGTCGCTTCGCGCCGCGGAATAGCGCGGATGCTCGCGTGGTTGATTCTTTCCAGCCAGAACAATGGAACGATGACGCCGGGCGTGTTCAAACCTGCGGCCGAAAGAATGCATGCCGGCAGGGTTCGAAGAGCGCAGAGCGAGGGGCGACGGTCGCCACAGCTCGAGGACACCCTGTTCGCCGCGACGCATCTGTTTATTCTCGTGCTCGGCGATTCTTTGTTCGGCCCGAGCGTTCGGCGAGCGATTGGTCTCGGGTCGAGCGCCGACAGCACGCGGCGATATCGTCGATGGCTGAGCAAAGTGATCGAGCGAATGGAATCTCGCCGCCCTGCATAAAAAGCTGAGAGTTCCAAAGGCGCCGGTGTCGAGCAAACGGGCGCCGCGCCGAACAGTTTTCGCTGCGATCCTGACTAGCGGTGCGCGCCGGCGGTTTCGAGGTGCTTCACTTGCCAGATATCGAAACATCTGCACGTCTGGTCCTACATCAGCGCGCTCTTGAAACAGTACTGCCGAATATTCGCTTTGTAGCCGCCTAGCGCAAACGGCCCGACTGAGATCCGCCCCTGATTGAGGCAACCCGTATACTTGGCGTACGCCTGCTCGGCCGTAATGCCGGCCGGTAAGGCCAGATGGTTTGCCTCGATTGTTTGCTTGAAGCAGTCCTGCTGCCTGTTGTCGACCTCCCAAACGGGGAGAGGAGGAAGGTTATGAATGCAGACATCGTAGGCGTCGAACGGCGTGTTCATCGGAGCCGCCGAGCCGGGACCGATCGAAGTGCCCGCGGGAGCGGATGCAGTGCAAGCCTGAATTACGAATGACATTATGACGGTGAGAAGGCAAAGGTGAAGGCGCTGAGGGCGTGTCATCGGACGTCACAAGGCTCGTAGCGTCGCTGAAATGGCGCTGATATCGCGCTGGATTCTACGCTGGCCGAGCGGCGAAAAGAAAACGCGCTCAGCGTTTTGGCATACGGCGGAAAGTCCAGAAGCGGACGCCGCTGGCGCCGGCTTCCTCGCCGTTCACGATCACCTCAAAGCCCTGACGCCGATAGAACGCAACGTTGCGCTCGTTTTCGGTTTCGAGGTAACACCCGATCTGATCGGTGTCGGCGCGCTCAAGTATAGGGCGCATCAACGCGCCGCCGAGTCCTTGCCGCTGACGACTCGGCTCGACACCGAGCAGGAACAGGTACCAGCACGGATCGATCATGTCGCGCTCGCGCGCCTGCCACTCGCGTCCGACCACTTCGCGATAGCGTTGATACGCGTCGTTGCCGATTATGTTCGGCGTCTCGTGCATTCCCGACGCTTCAATATTTTCGCGCGTCCACTTCACGTTCGGCGGGAGCCAGAGCGCGACGCCTTCGACGGCGGCCGCGGTCACGTACACTTCGCCCGTGAGAATGCCGAAGCGAATCATCCTCGAATAGACATCGGGCAGCAGCCGCGTGCGCTCAGACGGGTCGGGAATCGCGTAGACCATCAGCGGATCGTCGTGGAACGCGCGCGCGAGCGTAGCCGCGGCCGCGGGAATCTGCGAGCTGTTGAGTCTTACGATTTCGGGATGCACGCACACATTTTCGCACACCGCGCGTCCCGGATGTAGCGAGCGTTATCGATACGCGGCGGCCTGGATACCGTACAGCTCGGCATACTGTCCGCCTTTTGCCATCAGCGCTTCGTGAGTGCCGACCTCCGCGACGCGCGCCCCGTCGAGCACGACGATCTGATCGGCCATCCGTACCGTGCTGAACCGATGCGAGATCAGGATGGTGATCTGCCCCTTCCGTCCGTTGCCGGAGCTACCATCGCGCCGCTCACTGCGCGCGGCAGCAGCGTAACGCTCGAACAACGCATGTTCGGTCTCGGCGTCGAGCGCCGCGGTTGGTTCATCGAGCACCAGCAGGAGCGGATGATCCCGCATGAAGCCGCGCGCCAGCGCCAGCTTCTGCCATTGTCCAAAACTCACTTCGACTCCGCCGGGCCAGGTCGGGCCGAGCTGCGTCTCGAGGCCGGCATTCAGATGCGCGATCACGTCGTCGGCGCCGGCACGATTGACCGCGGCAACGACGGCGGGTTCGTCATCGAGTCGCGGGACGTCGCCGAGGCCGACCGTGTGACGCGCGCGAAATTCGAAGCGGAAAAAATCCTGAAACGCGCCCGCGACGTGCTCGCGCCAGTCGTCAGCAGGAATCCGCGCAAGGTCGATTCCGTCGACGAGGATCCGCCCTTCATCGGGCTGGTAAAGCCGGGCCAGCAGCTTCACCAGAGTACTTTTTCCGGCGCCGTTCTCACCGACGATCGCAATCACTGACCCTTGCTTTAGATCGACGCTCACATCTTGGAGCACGTGTCGCGTGGTTCCCGGATATGCAAACGACACGTGCTCGAGGCGGATTCCGTCGACCAGGCGATCGGGTGCGGGAGTGTCCGCATGCTCTGTCAGCGCGGCAGCGTAATCCTCGAGCCACGCCAGCCGACGGGAACCGTCGAGCCAGATGCCGCGCAGAAATCCAATTTCGCCGACCGTCGCGCCGATGTACGCCGAAAGCCGCGATCCCGCTGCGAGCACCAGCAGCACCTGTCCGGACGTCGCGTGAAGCCCGATCGTAACGTACACAATCGCGCCGATGTAACCCGCGCCGAAGATCAGCCACGCCACTGTATGCCACGCCGCACTGCCCCAACGCGCCGAAGCGACCGGTCCATACCATCGCTCCCATGCCTCGTGCCGCAATTTCACCAGGCGGTTTCCAATTCGCGCGACGCGCACTTCTTTTCCGGGGGGCGCGGTGGTCGCGACGGTGAACAGATGCCGCGCGAGACGATTCGCGGATGCGCCACGCTCCTCCGCCGCGCGCTCGATCCCGGGCCGCCAGGTCGAGGTCAGCACTGTGGGCAGCGCGAACGTTGCGAGCAGCGCAAGGATCGGGCTGATCGTCATCAGCAGCACTACCGTAACACCGAGCCGCAGGATCCATCCGCAGGTCGAGAACAGCGACATGTACATGTGGTCGAGCACGAAGACCTGGTCGCGCAGCACTGCGAGCCGGTCGAGGTATTCGGGACGTTCGTGATGCGCGATCGTCGCGACCGTGGCCTGCAGCCTCGCGACGTGGGACTCGAGCGCAATCGTCAGACGGTCGCGGAAGCGGCGCTGGACGCGGTCGCTGGTCACGCGGAGGAACCAGGTGCCGACGGCAGAGACGCCCAGGCCCATCGCGGATGCGATCACCTCGAAGCGATCGTGACTCGTCACGCCGTTCGCCAGCAGCATCAGCCACAACGCGAGCAGCGCGTCGGGCAATGCCGCCAGCAGCGACAGCCCGAACGCCACGGTCAACAGGCGAGGCTCCGCCTGGTAGCCGCGCTTGAGTGCGCGCCACATCGCGGGAATCGCAGCCGGCATGTCGTCATGCGGGCTCATCGAGTGCAACTCCTTCATCGACGCCGGCAGCGGATTCGCCGAAGCGCGACGCCTGCAAGTCGAACATCGTGTGGTAACGTCCGCCGATCGCCATCAGTTCGTCATGCGTGCCGAGTTCGACCACGCCTCCGTGTTCGAGCACGCAGATGCGATCCGCGTGACGCACGGTCGAGAATCGATGCGATATCAAGATGGTGGTGGTGTGATGCGTCGCGGTGAGGATGCGATCGAAAATCTCGCTCTCGCCGCGCACGTCGAGTTGCGCGGTCGGCTCGTCGAGCAGCACCACTCCCGCGCCGAGCTTGACCGCGCACAGCGCCCGCGCGAGCGCGATCCGCTGCCACTGGCCGCCGGAAAGATCGGTGCCGCCCTGGTATCCGCGGGCGAGCACCGTGTCGAGCGATGCGAGATTTGCCGCGCCTGCTTGCGCGAGCGCCTGCTCGATAGCGTCGTCGGGCGCGCCGGCGGGGGCAACGTTGTCACGCAGCGGCAGCTCGAATTTAGTGAAGTCCTGGAACACAGCGGTCACCCGCTCGCGCCATGCGTCGATGTCGAGCTCGCGCAGATCGACGCCGTCGACCTCGATCGCTCCTTCATCTGGATCGTAGAGGCGGCACAATAGTTTCGCGAGCGTGGTCTTGCCGGCGCCATTCTGGCCGACGATCGCGAGCGACGTACCGGCCGGAATCGTCAAATCAAAATTTGCCAGCACCGGGTCTTTAGTTCCGGGATATGCGAAGTTCACGTTCCGAAAACGGATCTCGCGCGACGGCATGTTTTGCGCAGCGCGGTTTCCATGCGCGAGTTTCCCGGCCGGTGCCATCGCATCTTGCAGACGAATCACAGCGCCAGCCGGCGCCGCGGCACCGTCGAGCGCCCATGACAATCCGCCGAATGCGATCATGCTCGTGCTGACTGCGGCGCTGGCGAATGTGACGACGTGACCGACCGCGATGCGACCGGCGGCCGCGTCCGCTGCCAGCGCCCAGAACACGATCAGGTTGGCGCACAGCACTATCAGCAGGCTCCACAGCACCGGCTGCTCGCGAAGGCGAGTCGCCTCCCATCGGAGATCGAACAGGCGGCGTCGTCGCGAAGTGAAACGCTCGATCGTCCACGATGCGAGTCCGAACAGCCGTAGTTCCTTGGCCGCGGGCGGATCGACTGCGAGCCGGTACGCATAGTCGGCGTGGCGCTGTGCCTCGCGCACCTCATCTGTATTGCGATCGCGCCACACTCCGCTTTCTCGCAAAAGCCAATGCGTCGCGAGCCACGCACCCGCGAGTACGATCGGCGCCCACCACGCGTAAGCTGCCAGCACGACGGCTGACAACAGTCCTCCGACCATCTCGACCAGCCCTGACGCGATGAAGTCCATCGAGATACTCATCGGCGGTCCGCTGATTCCGAGGTCGAAGTCGCGCGCCATCGCGAGGTCGGTCGTAAGTCGCGGATCTTCGAGATGCCCCATGCCGGGCGGGCTGACGCACGCGATCGTCAACTGATCGTAAAGCCATGCCGCGACCCGGCTGCCGAGGTTCATGCCGACCGCATGATGAAACGGCGGCGTGACCTGAAGCAGAACGAACACGGTGCCGACCGCGAGAAGCGGCGTGCCGAGCGGATTGCCGTGTTGCACGGCACCGACCAGCGCGCCCATCGCGATCGCGAACAGCGCGGGCAGCGATCCGCGCAGCCCGAGCGCAGTCCACCACGCAATCGCGAGCGGGCGATCGGCTTTCAGCAAAACGCCGAAGAACTTCCACTCAGGACGCGCTTTTAGACGATCGAACATCGGGCCCATCATTATGATCGTATAACCGCCGACGCACAGCTTCGGTTACGCATCATGACTGCCACCGTTTCGGCACGGTCTTCAGTCTTTGAACTCCGAGCTCGTCACACCATCGCTCGAAGCGCGCGCGCGGCACGCCGTGAAATTCCAGATCTTCGAGCGAGCATCCGAGCGGAACCGTATCAAGCAGCGTCGCGAGCTTGCGGTAGAGGAGGGCGTCCTCGCGATGCTCGACCAACGTCGCCGCGAGCTGTAGCGCGCCGCGTGGCGTTACCTTCCACTCGGCGGGATTCGCGGGAATCTGTTCGATCGCTTTGTAAGCGCCGATCAGCATCGATGCCGTCTTCTTGCCGAATCCTGGCAGCCCGGGAAAGCCGTCGGCGCTGTCGCCGGTCAACGCCAGGAAGTCCGCCATGCTTTCAGGGCCGAACCCGCGCTCAGCGCGAAACGCCGACTCGTTCGTCACTTTTTTCTGACGCCGATCCACCTGCACCACGCGATCGTCCTGTATGCATTGGCCGAGATCCTTGTCGGGCGTGAGAATCCGCACTTGCTCGACCTGGTCGCGAAACATGCGAGCCCCGGTCGCCAGTCCGTCGTCTGCTTCGTCCTCGCGCATCGACCAGACCGACGCGCCAATCGCGCGAACGGCATCCTCCGCCGCATCGAACTGCGACCGTAGCTCGGGCGGGACGCCTTCATCGCTCTTGTAGGGCAGAAAGAGATCATTGCGAAACGATCGGATCGGATTGTCGAACGCGATCGCAATGTGGGTGACTGCTTCGTCCGCGTCATGCAGCAGCGCCAGCATCGACTCGACGATGCCCACCGACGCCTTGGCATCCTTGCCCGAAGGATCGCTATGACCCGGGCGCGGCGCAAAGTGCGCCCGATAGAGCTCGTACGTTCCGTCAACTAGATGCAGTCTCATGTTTCGAGCATAGCTCGCATCATCTATTGTTGCGGCAGCGCATATATCTCGTCAGCGATTGCGATTACTCGCCGAGAATCGTCCAGTTCCCGTTGCACCACCAGCGCGTAGTTCGTGCCTCCAGCAATATAAATGGCTCCCAGAGCGATCGTGCTGCTGTCGGTGACTGACGCGATCTTGCCTTGCAGAGTCTCTTTGTCGCCGATTTAATATAGGTAACCGCTTGCGCACCTGCAGATATTCGGAATATTGGAGCGATAGTGCAATGCATCGCGCACGAGCGATGTACTCACGCAAAGGAGACTTCGATGCCGGACAAGACATACAAGATAATCGAGGTGGTTGGCGTATCCGATGACAGCGTCCAGCAGGCGGTGCGCAACGCAATAACTAAAGCCCGCGAGACAATCCGGAACATTGACTGGTTCGAGGTCAGGAATATTCGCGGCTCGGTGAACAAGGCGGGCGATGTGAGCTTCCAGGTGGAAGTGCGGATCGGCTTTCGCCTGGAAGGCGACGCCGTCGTTTGAAATCGCCCGCATGGAGCGAAGCCGGCCGAAGCGCCTGGCTGGGCGAGCCGGTTGACGCTGTCTGAAAATAAAAACGGGCCAGCGACGAAATCACCAGCCCGCGGCCGACCGGGAAAGGGGGGCAAACCCAGTCAGTCACTCCTTACTATCAAATCTTCAGCGCGAGAGTCTATCGAAGATTTTTAATTGGCGATAATTTGGTAACGCCAAGTGCCTCTGTGAGTGTGCGAAAAGTACTCTTCCAGCCGGCTTAGGTGACCTCGTGAAATTTTCCTACTTTTAGCTCTTTACATAAGCGTACAGTTAGTATACTAATCAAACAGTTGGTTGTGGTCACTTAACGCGGATAAAGCTGACTCGAACTGTCAGCGCGGAAAGGCGGCACGAGGCCAGATTTAAATACGGGGACAATGGCCAATTTCGGCCTAATAAACAGACTGAAGGAGGATACGGGACAATGGACATGATCACGAAGATGTTTGTGAAGGCTCGCGAGTATCAGAAGGGACAGACCATGGCGGAATACGCGCTGATTCTGGCGGCCGTGGCAGTCGTAGTGTTCGTCGGCTACCAGACGATGGGCACGACCATCACCACGTTGCTCGGCAGCGTGGACGGCAAGCTCTAAATTCGAGGAAGAACGAAGTCCTGGGGTGGCGGACTAACCCACCGCCACCCCCACATTAAAACGAGCTTGGGAAGCTCATCGGAAGGAAGGAACGGGAAATGGACAGTATCACCAAGTTAGTGGTCCGAGCGCGTGAATTTAACCGCGGCCAGACGATGGCGGAATACGCACTGATCCTGGCCGCAGTCGCGGTAGTGGTATTCGTCGGGTACCAAACGATGGGCACGACGATTACATCGCTGTTGGGGACAGTCGACGGGAGCCTGTAAGCGCGTTGAAGGTCGTGCGGAATGGTTTCTTAGCGGGGACTCCAACCAGTCCCCGCTAAGAACTCAATCCAAGAAACACGACCACCCTGGGAGGGGAAGTCAATGCGCCACCAGACGGGAGTTATTCGGATATTAGAAGAATCACGCGGTCAGACGATGGCCGAGTATGCGTTGATACTCGTGACGATTGCCGTGGTAGCTGCAGCCTTGGTGCAGAGCGCGGGCACCATCGTCTTGGAATTGGTCCACAATGTGTCCCTGCTTTTCTCCTAGATGGTGAACTGCGCGGGTCAGTGGCGTCCACCGTGGACGTTGTCTCTTTGATCAGATCTGATCGCTAGCTACGCTCGTAGCGACGCGGAAAATGTACGGGCCAGCGATGAACCTCGCCAGCCCGAAGCCGATTAGTGTAAGGGGGGCAAACACCAACCAGCGCCTCCCTGACTATCAGACTGTCGCGCTTAGGCCCAGAGCTTTGCGTCGATGGTCGTCTCGACGGTTGTGATCGTCGAGCCCATCGTCTGGTATGCCGCGAAAGGCACGACGGCGACTGCGGCCACTATCAGCGCATACTCGGTCATCGTTTGGCCCGGCTGATACTCGCGCACCTTTACAAATATTGGGGTGAGCGCCTCCATCCGCCGAATCCTCCTGTTGCGAATTTCCAGTGACCGACATCCGCGCGCCGGCCTGCGTCGCCCCGTTTTGGAAAATCGTGCAGATTCGATGGAAGCTGCAGCGGCAGGGAACTTCGCTCGCGCGCCGGCCCGAGCCTTGGGCGGCGGGACCGACAGCAGGTATCCATCTCCGATCACTTGCTATTATCGGTACAAATCTAACTATTCAAACGCACTGAGGAGGTTCGATCTGCGATGAAGCTGCGGAGGGTCGCTGCTCTACTTATCGGGTTCGTCCTGATTGCAAGTTCAGCTCGTGCCGATTCTACGCCGAGCCTTAACCTTGAGGGCACGGGGAATCTTGGTCCCGGCCCGGGTGCGTGTGTGGTGGCGGGATGCGCGGGCTCGTTCAGTGCGACCCTGTCGGGGCAACTGGCCGAAGCGGTGAGCGCGGCACCGTTGCAGATAAATCTGCAGGTCGGAAACAGATTTGTATGTACCTGCGGACCTGCATCGGTAGTTCCGTGCCCGGCTGCGATCCCATGTCCGACGCCGGCCGGCGGATCAGCGTCAGCGGGAACCGCGAGTCCGAGCGTTTCGGCAAAAACCGGAGGCGGACATCCCAACCTCGAAGCTCAGATTGCGGCGCTTCAGCAGCAGGCCCAATCTCTTCAGCAGCAAATGAACGCGCTGGTGTCGGGAGGCTTGGGATTTCCGCTAGCGCCGGGATGCTTGCCCGCGACTGGAAGCGGCACGTTCTTAAGCACGCAGTACAGCGTGAATTTCACCGGTCAGCTCTGTTCCGATAACGCCAACCACCTGGTGTTGTCGGGAGCGGTTTCGATTGTCCAATCTCCCTTGTCCGCAGGATTGGTGACCTGGGCGGCGGGGACCCTGGTCGCGTCCGGATCGATCCATATACCAGCTCCGCCGACCGGCAATCCGATACCGATCAGCGGCCCGATGGTCGTCAGCATCGTCGGCGCGGTTGGTGAAATTCCAGCACTGGTGCCGTAGCTGCTTTAGCGGAACGGGCCTTGCGCTTTCCTTCGTCGCGCGGGCCTCGAGGTTTGTTTCGCAACAGGATCGCCGATGCCGGCCTTGCTTTTATTCCGAGCCCTGGACGGCACTGACAGCAGGTATCCATCTTTCAGGATTGCCGCGGTCTGGTCCCATTTGACTTTGTAGTCGATGCGGACGCCGACCCATCCTTGCTTGCCCATGTATGGCGGTACGAAGAAGCGCTTCGGATCCGAGTTGACCAGGATTTCCTGAACCATCGCGGGCGCCTTGACCCACACGGCGAGGTGGCCGCTGCTGTGGTGATTGTTGTCGGTCATCGCGAACATGCTTCCGCCGGCTACGCGAAAGGTACACTCGCCCCAGGCTTCTTTTTCGAAGACCTCGGGCATCGCGAGACAGATCTCGCGCAATTTCTTTATCGCGGGATTTGAATCGTCATACATGCGCGGATGTGCCATCGCGTTACTCGCTCACTTCTTATTAGTTGCGATCCACCACGTGTTGCCCGATGTGTCCTTCACGCCTCCGACGCGATCGCCCCAGGTCATGTTAGCCGGCTCCCTGATGGCCTTGGCGCCAAGGCCCACCGCGCGTTTGTAGGTCGCATCGACGTCCGGAACGTAGATATAGATCGCGGCCGCCATCGAGGGATCGGAAAAATAGCCGTTGCCAAACAGCAAGTGCGCGTCGCCGATTTTGGCCTCGGCGTGGAATTGCCCTTCGGCGTCAGGGGTCGGAGCGTGGGTCACCTCGGCGCCGAAAGCATTCTTGAGGAAGTCTACCAGGTCGAGCTTCGCATACAGGTAAGGTGTGATCGTCGTGTAGCCGGGCTGGATGTGATTGTTCGTCGCGCTCATGGTCGCTCCTGGCGATCGCGTGATTGATGACCTAGCCGGGAATCATTACTACTAGAACTCCAGGCGCGTCGGAATGTTACGGTCCTGGAGATTGCTTGCAGGGAAACGAAAATGTTGTTGGCGCGAAAAATGACTCAGTACGACGGAGGTGGGGGATGCGGGTGATTGTCGCGATGCTGGCCCTGATCGGAATGACGACGGCGGGATGCTTCCAGGTACAACCTCAGACCTTGCCGTCCACGACCATGAGCAGTTGGGGACCGGCCGGAGGCTTCACGATGTCGTCCGGGTCGACATGCGCCGGTCATGCGACGCTCACCGCGGGACATACCTCGGTCAGTGATCCGTGCTTCACCGGCGTCGATGACGTAGTGGTTTGCACGGACAATTCGACGGTGAGCGCCGTTGAATGCAGCCCCGGCACCGGCTACCTGGTTATCTCAGGAAGCGGAAGCGACATGATCTCATATTCCCGGGTCAAATAGTCGCCGGGGCCAAGAGATCACTTCCCCTACGCTTAGTGGAAGTGGCTGGTTCCCACCAGGAGATAGATCAGCAGGATGACCAGCATCGCCGGCACGAGGCCGCCGTACCTGCCGTAATTGCGAAAGCCATAGTAGGTGAAACCTCCACTAACCAGCAGAAGCAACAAAAGCATCAGCACCATCACCGCATCCTCCCTCGCTATTCGTGCCGCCCGCTAAATGCGGCAAGCTGGCGCAAATTGTACTCGCATGACAACAAGTTATCGAGATGGCGTGACAAGCTAATGTCAGTGCGACTTCCAGCAGCTCGCGCTCTCCCAGACTAAATCAAATTTTCGAGTACCCGCGCATATTCACCATATATTCTCGTTCGAAGGCAGCCGTTAAACTGGCAGCGGTCTGACGCAGCGCTATCGTGCGGGAGGGGGGATTAGTTGGAATTTTCAGGATGTTGGCGAAACATACTTTCGGTCGCGATTGCAGTCGTATTGCTCAGCCTCGCGCCGCCACTGGCCCATACTGCGCGCGCACAGTCGCAAGCTCCCGCATCGTCGACGTCGAACGAGAATGACATCCGCGCCGCGACCGTACTTTTCTATGCCGCGTTCAACAGCGCCTTGCACGGCGACCTCGCTCCGATGAGCGCCGTCTGGTCCCATCGCCCCGACGTCACCAGTCTGAGCGCGGCGGGAGGCCACGCAAAGGGATGGAATGAAGTTTACGCAGGATTTCAAAACATCGCTCGACTCTATCCCGGCGGCAACATCGAACAGCGCGACATGACCATCGTCGCGGGAAAGGACATGGGCTATTCGGTCTGTATCGAGACCGGCCAATTGCGCTCGTCAGAAGGGCCGATGGTCAAGTTCAATCAACGCGCGACCAATATCTTCCGCCTCGAAGGCGGGACTTGGAAGCTGATCCACCATCACGCTGACTCCAATCTCAACGAAGCGGATGTGTCGGCCTCCAGATAGCGCCGCACGAGGCGTCGAACAGTTCCGGAGCGTAGTTGCCGAGGCGCGAAAAGAGCGGCATGTAGTGCGATCGCACCACTCGTTGAACGAATCGATTTGCAGTAGACCGATCTGCGCGATGACGCGTCGCAGATGCCGGCGGTCGAGACGCGACGTTGGCCGCGATTCCGCGAACCCTTGCGCCGCCGGCGCGTCTGCCGAGCCTCGTCCGCCGATAGCGAAGTCTTCATGTTTATAGCCAATGCACCGCGAAAAGATTATTTCTAGCTTCCAATGACCTCTACTCTTTCAGGCAAACCGGCGAGCGATAACACGGCGGCCGGCCTGGTCGCGCCGGATTGTCGCGGGATGAATTTTTATCGCATCGACGGTGGGCTGCGCGACCTGCTCGATCTCCACATGGAACCGCGGTTGCGGGCTGCGATGGAGCCTCATCTTGATCGCCTCGGCAATCTCGCGGGCGGACGGCTCGACGAGCTTGCGGAAATCGCCGACAAGCATCCGCCGGTTCTCCACTCGCGCGATCGTTTTGGCCGCGACGAAGATTGGGTCGAGTTCCATCCTGCGTATCGCGAGATGGAGCGGATCGGGTTCGGCGAATTCGGGCTGCACGCGATGGCGCATCGGCCCGGCGTGCTCGGATGGAATAAACCGCTGCCCTATATCGCGAAGTACGCGTTTCAATATTTGTTCGTGCAGGCCGAGTTCGGCTTGATGTGCCCGATCAGCGTGACCGACACCGGCGCGGTGCTGGTCGAAAACTATGGCAGCGACGATTTGAAGGCGCGCTATCTCGGACGCATGCTGTCGCAGAACATGGACGAGATTTTCAAGGGCGCGCAGTACATGACCGAGCGCGCGGGCGGTTCCGACCTCGGCAACAGCGCGGTGGTTGCGAAGCGCGAGGGCGATTTCTGGCGGCTCTACGGCGACAAATGGTTTTGCTCGGCAGTTGACGGCGACGTCGTGTTGCTGCTCGCGCGACCCGAAGGCGCGTCTGACGGCTCGAAGGGGCTCGGGCTCTTCCTGATGCCGCGGCGATTGGAAAACGGCGCGCGCAACAGCTATCGAATCGCGCGGCTCAAGGACAAATTCGGCACGCGCTCGATGGCGAGTGGCGAAGTCGTGCTCGAGGGCGCTTTTGCGTACCAGCTCGGCGCGCTCGACCGCGGCCTGCGCCAGATGATGGACATGGTGAATCTCAGCCGCATGTCGCACGGCGCGCGCGCCGCCGGCATGATGCGCCGATGCCTCAACGAGTCGATGCAGGTCGCGCGGCATCGCACGGCATTCGGGAAACCGATCATCGAGCATCCGTTGTTGCGGCGTCAGTTGATGAAGCTGATGGTGCCGACCGAGCAGGCGCTTTCGGTCTTCGCGTACGACGCGACAATGATGGACCGGGCGCGCGCGGGCGACGCGGAAGCCGAGCGCGTGATGCGTATCCTGACCGCGGTGCTGAAGTTCCGCGCGTGCCGCGACAACATCCGCGTCGCGACCGGCGCGATGGAGGTGCGCGGCGGCAACGGTTACATCGAGGATTGGGTCAACTCGCGGCTGATTCGCGACGCGCACATCGGCGTGCTGTGGGAGGGTACCAGCAACATCAATGCGCTCGACGTGATCAATCGCGCGGTCGCGAAATCCGGCGGCCACGAAACTCTCGGGCGTGCTCTGAAAGAGAAACTCCAGGCATCTCCCGCCGCGCCCGCGGCTTTTCGCGCTGAGATCTCAAAGCTGATAGATCGTGCGGTCGCATTCGCGGGCGACGTCGCATCCAAGCCCAAGCATGAACGCCTGGCGCGCCTCGCGACCGACGCTCTTTATAATGTAGCGAGCGCCGCGCTGATGACATGGGAGGGTGCGACCGCCGGCGCCAACGGCCACGACGCGCGCCGCCTGGTCCTTGCGCGCATGGTCGTCGAGCATCGCCTGCGCGCCGAAGATCCGATGGCGATCGCAGATTCAGACTGGGAAGAAGACGCGACCGCCGCGCTGCTCGATCCTGCGCCGGTGTCGCTCGATCACGCCAGTCAGCTTGTTAGTGCTTGAGAAAAGATCTGCAGTGCTTCCTGGCTTTGTGACGAACGAAGCGCGCTGGCGCGCGAGATCCTTCGCTTCGCTCAGGATGACGAAAAATTCGCGGTGGATGACGGGAGTAGGATCGTTCCTAATCTGTCATTCTGAGCCGCCGCGGCGAAGAATCTCGACGGACGCTCCGGCGTCCGTTGTCTATTGCTAGACGCTTCTCCAGCGCTGAATCAGTTCCTCAGCCACTGCACGATCTTCTGATGAATCCCGACCGGGTCGGCGGCCTGGAATGCGTGGCCGGCTCCCGGGATTATGTACATCTCGGCCTGCGGGATTTTGCTCTTGATGAGATTCGAGTTCTCCGGTGGTACCAGCACGTCCTTGTCGCCGTGGACCAGTAGCACGGGGCACTTGATTTGCCCCAGCCGGTCGAACGCGTTGAAGGTCTGGATTCCCGCAAACGCGCGGTCCGCGGTTTCCGGTGGCGTCGGCGGCATCATCTTGGCTCCCGCGACCATCATCGGTTTGATCTCAGGATGTTCTGCGATGAATTCCGGCGGCATCAGTACCGGGAGCAGAATGTCGAAGGCCTTCTCGGCATCGGTCGGCATCATCTTCTGCGCAGTCATCAATTTCTCGACAATTTCCGGCGATGCCATCTTCGCGGTCGTGCCTCCCGCCATCGTGCATCCGAGAACAACCGTCGTGACCTGTTCTGGATGTCTGAGCGTAAGTTCCTGCGCGATCATTCCTCCCATCGACACGCCGAAAACTTTCGCCTTCGCGATTCCGAGCGCCTTCAACAGATTGCTCGCGTCATCGGCCATGCCCTCGACGGTGTAGATCCCTTCGGGTTTGTCGCTGAGTCCGGTGCCGCGATTGTCGAAGTAGATGCTCTTGAAGCCGCTGAAGAACGGCAGCGACGGAATCCATGCGGCGCCCGACATGCCGAATCCCATGATCAGCAGCAGCGGCTCGCCCTCGCCGAAAGTGTCGTAGTTGAGATTGATGTTACCGGCTTTGATTACTGGCATCGCGGAAAGGTCCTCCCCGTAGAAACCTCACCCCTAGCCCCTCTCCCTTCTGGAGAGGGGAGCAAGATGAGCAGGTCGCAAAGTTTTCCGGTCAGGCGAGCTTCAGGATGCTCTCGGGATGCTGTTCGTTGGGATCGACGCCTGGCTCCATTTCGTAGATTACCGACTTGTCGACCACCAACTGCCCGTCGTCGCCGACGTAAATCTTGAATCGATCCATCGGGCGCGGTGCGGGTCCCTCAAAGTTGAGTCCGCTGATGTAGTAGCCGGAGCCGTGACACGGGCACTTGAACTTCTGCTCCGTCTTGAGCCATCGCGGCGTGCATCCGAGATGAGTGCACTTGGCGAAGATTGCGTAGAAGCCCGCCTTGGTGCGGATGATCCAGGTGCGGAAATCCTGCTTGTATTTTTCGCTGACTTCGCCGACCACGTAGTCGTCCGGGAAGCCGGCTTTGAATTTCGATGGCGGCAGAAAGAGCACGCGCGGGAATGCCGAGCGAACCGCGGCGAGCAGCCCGATCAGCGAGAATACGCCGAAGCCCGCCCATCCGAGCACGCCCAGAAAATCGCGACGGCTCCACAAGGTGCCGAGCTCAGTTTTTTCCTTGTCGCGTTTCGCGCGTTCTTTTGCCTGCTCGTCCTCGCGCCATTTCTTGAGTTCGGCGGGATCGGTCGGGGCCTTCTCTTTAAGTGCAACAGCCATCTAGGTCACGCAACCTCCCAAGTCCTGACGAGCCTACATTAGCTCGTCCACATCTGATTGGACGTATCCGATTAGCAAAAATTCTATTACTCAAAGATACGCAAGATTCAAGGGCGAAGATAACCCCTGAAACTCAGCAGAATTTGCGGGACGCGAAAATTCAGTGAAGCGCCGGCTGAACGCTCGAGGGCGGCAACGTCACCGGTGGCGCCGCTGGCCTGATAACGGTTGCATTGGTCGTGGCCGGCGCGCGCGTCGGAGACCAATCTTGCGGTGCCGTCGAGGTCGACGCCTGGTCCATAGTGTTATCGGGAATGATCGGCACCGGCGGCGGAGGTGACGTATCGTTGCCGCCTACCGGCCTGAAGGCCGGCGCCATGGCACTGTCGTTGGCGAGCCAGTGAGCAGGACGCGCCACTGCCCATTCGAGCGCGTAGCCGATCGGATAGAGGAGGTCGGCGAAGAGCGCGAGCGGCTGCGAATCCTCGTCGTGATATTCTTTGGGGTTCTGTTGATCGTTGTCGTTGTACTGTGCGTGTGAAACGGTCGGCAGTCCAACGAACAGCGCGGCGCAGAAAATAATTGCAACTAAGCGCATGCGGACAACTTTGCGGATTGTCCGCGGTCGTGTCAACACATCCGCAATCGTTCTTGCGCTGGCACCCCTGCAGGCGCAATTCTAGGCGCGATGACCCTACCGGCCGTGCGCTCCCTCTGTGCGTGCTTGCAAACCTCCACCGCTGCGGCACTCATTCTTATATTCGCGCTGGGATCCAATGCTCATGGTGCGGAGCCGGCCGGCATGATCGCGTACGTCGGCACCGATTCCAACATCTACTACTGCGACACCAAATGCGCGCAGCCGAAATGCATCACCTGCAAGGCGGCCGCGATGCACGTGAGGCGCGACGACGCGGTAAGGCCAGTGATGCTCACCGACGACACCCCAGACTCGGGCCCTGCTGCGGGCGGCACTGATTACGGATGGCCGACGATCTCGCCCGACGGCAAGCGCATCGCGTATTCGGCCGAGACGCACAAACAAGCGGAAGATTCGTACGCAGTGTGGGTTTACGACCTCGCGCGCAGCCAGGCGATGCTGATCTTCGAGAGTCGATCCGAGAACATCGTCTATATCGTCTGGACGCCTGACGGGCACCTTTCATTTCTGCTCGGCGAGGAGTCGCGGAGACTCAGTCTGGTGCTGGCCGAGGTCAAGGAATCGACACCGGTGAGAATCGTCACCACCGGGATGCCCCTGTACTTCGATTGGAGTCCGCAGCCAGGCGAGGTTGCGTTGCACACGCTCGCGCTCGACCCGGATCGCACCGAGCAGGTTTCGTTGATGAGACTGACACCCACCAGCCAGAATATAATCAAGGTGCTGTCGACGGGACGCACGCCGTTCAAGACTCCCGCATGGTCGCCTGACGGCAAGCATCTCGCGTACGTCGAGAACTACCACGCCGAATCGAACATCGTGGTGGCCGACGCCGACGCGAGTCATCCGCGATCGGTCGTGAGTTTGCCGGTGGGGGAGAATAGTTTCGTGTGGGCGCCTGACTCGGAGCACCTGGCGTACGCGACCGCGATCACGCCGCAGGACCCGACCTATAGCGGTATCAAGCTGGTCGACATCGCCACCGCGAATTCGAAATGGCTGACCAAGGACGCCGTCGCCGCATTTTTCTTCGCGCCCGATTCGCGGCACGTCGCATTCATCGGCGTCCCCGAAGAGAAGCCGTACTATAGCTGGTCGGTGGTGGACGTTAAGACCGGCGCCCAAAAAGCGCTCGGCAACTTTCTCGCGACGCCCGACGAATCGACCGCCTACCGCTACTTCGATCAGCTGGCGGTATCGCACACGATCTGGGCGCCTGATTCGTCGGCATTCGTCTATGCTGGGGTTAAGCTCGAAGGCGCGCCGGACAAGGCACTGGGATTTGCGCCGTCGCCGTCGGCGTGGATCGTGCCGATCGACGGCAGCGCCCCGCACGCTATCTCAAACGCAGTGCTCGCGTTCTTCTCGCCCGCAAAGTAGGGTGCGTACCTGATGAAACGCATAAACAAAACACAGGCAAAGCTTCAGACTTTAAGCCGAGCCTCTCAAGGAAATGGAAAGGGTCCGGATCAGGCGAAGCTCGATAGCGGCTTAGACTAAATGATAAAGACGTTCGAGGACGTCAACCGGAAACTTGACCAGCTGATTGCCGAAGCCAAGGGATAAAAGAGCTGGCGACGCTCCGGCCCTTTCGCCTGGCAGGTTCCAACAGAAACGAAGAGCCGGGATTCTTCGCTCCGCAGACTCCGCCCTGAATGACAG
>NZ_JBAUYR010000150.1:0-9583 GCF_049584895.1 Binatus sp. (SeqCode) | reverse complement strand
GTTGAGGATCCGGCTAATGCTGAGATCGGGGGCAAATTGGAAACGGCTCGATATGGGTAACGCCATGGCCGCGATACTAGCGCTTGCAGCTGCAGCCGCGAAGTTTCGCGGCGCGACCGATTCCCGTGATTCGGTGCTAAGCTTGCAACGACTCAAAGACACCAGGCAAAACCATAAGCGAGGACATTTGTCGATGAAAATTGGCGCATTGGTTTTTCTCACCGAGCAATCCGGCAACCCGGGCGCAATCGCGCGCGAAGCTGAAAACCTCGGCTTCGAATCATTCTTTGTCGCCGAGCACATGGTGGTGCCGAGCACCTACACCACCCACTACCCGCGCTCGCGCGACGGAAAAGTCCCGGAGTTCTATGCGCGCCTGATCGATCCGTTTGTTGCCCTCGCGATCGCGGCGGACGCGACCTCGCGGGTCAAAATCGGCACAGCCATCTGTCTGTTGCCGCAACGCGATGTGATCGAGACTGCCAAAGTGACGGCATCGATCGATCTCTATTCGAAGGGCCGTCTGATTCTCGGGGTCGGCGCTGGATGGTTCCGCGAGGAAGCGGAGGTCATGGGCGTCAACTTCGCACGGCGCTGGCAGCATCTGCGCGAATCCGTCGAAGCGTTGCGCAAGCTGTGGAGCGGCGACGACGTCAGCTATGCGGGCGAGATCGTGAAGTTCCCGCCAGTAAAGCTCGGGCCCAAGCCCGTGCAAAAACCGGGTCCACCGATATTGCTCGGCGCGCATGATCCGAAGTACGCACTCAAACGTGTCGCGCGCTACGCCGACGGATGGTGCCCGGGCGGTCTCAGCGCCGAAAAGGCACGCGAGTGCATTCCGCAGATCAAAAGGATGGCAAAAGAGTTCGGCCGCGATCCTGACCAGCTCGAGTTCTCGGTGCTGCTGGGCGCGGAGGGACCAAGCGCCGATGTGATGAAGCAATACCAGGAGGCGGGCGTGACCCGGCTGGTCCTGGCCGCGTCCGCAGTATCGGAAGACGGCGTCAAAGTGGTGCGAGGACTGGGATCGTTCGTCGAGCGCGCGGCGAAGCTCTAGCGGGCTCAATCAACTACGAAATCGAATCAGGACCAAATGTGGTCCAAGGATATTCGTAGAAGGAAAGCACCGCGGTGGCCGGCTCGGGAATCGCGAGTGGCGCCGGCAGTCTAAACTACCTACTCAAGGAAACCACCGATGGGAAACACCTGTGCCAGCATCCATATCGCGTGGCGAGGCGCCGCGGAAGATGCGTCCAGGGCAATCAGCCGGAGCTATAGCAAGCTCGGCTATAAGCGGGTGAAAAAAGCGCCGGCCGAAGGCGGCAAGCATGCGGTCATGCTGGCGCGCGCCGGACAATCCTACGTCTCTGTTTATGACAGCGACAACGCCAAGCTCGACAGCGGCGAGTTGAAGGATCTGGCGCTGGCGGCGTCCAAAGCGCTCAAAACGGCGGCGGTCTTCACCAGTCTCTACGACAGCGACTCCTATGAGTTCATCGTCTTCGCCAATGGCCGGCAGGTCGACCTGCTAATGACCGACGCCGAAAGCTACGACGGGCCGATGAAGCAGCTGAGCGAGAAATCGCGCGCCGCCAAATGGAGCAGCCTGTTCGGACGGACGCTGAGCATCGACCAGATCAGACAAGTGGTTACGAAACAGACAGCTTTTGCCGACGACATCGTGGGCGGACTATCTGAACTGATAGGTCTCCGCGACGGCCAGCCGCAGATGAACTATCAGTATTTTCTGGACAAGGAGGAGCAGCTCAGCGCCGAGTTCTACTTCAAGAAAATGCCCAATGCGCTGTCCGATATTCCGGCAGGCGAAATTCGGCTGGCTGATTATTTCGATCCCGACAATTGCCGCATGCGCGCCGTCTATCCGTCGAGCTGGCCACTGGCTATCGGCGCCAAGCGCCTGGCGACATGGCTGATATTGAGCCAGGGCGCGAGCTTCAGCGGAGGAACGGCGACCGTTCGGCTTTCAGGTCCGGACACGCTTGTACTTACAAGAGCTATTGTCACTGGCTGCAAATTTCATAACGGCCAGGTCGTTGGCGCGCTGGAACTAGTTGCGCAGAATCTCACGAAAGAAGACGTAGCAAAGTTAGTCGATGCCAAGAGATTCAATCTCGTGCCGACTGAGTCTTCTTCCGCTGAATCGCGTGTGTACCGGGGCGAGTTTCCGAATCTGGCAATTCCTCAGATGACTCCTCAGCGAACGACCCAGATTTTGCTGATCCTCCAAATGGACCTGGAACCCCAAAAGGCCGGCGAATGGGAAATCAACGTCTCTATCCAGCCGGGAACTCAAACCGAATATCAACACAAGCTGCCGCCGCTGCGCATCGCGGCGGTCGAACAGAAATGGTTACCGGTGGTATCCGGGCTGAACCCTAAAACCATTTACGATAAATCCAATCTCAGCACGACTCATCTTCGCGAGCTGAATCACAACCAATCCGAAGTTCCCGGACAGCGCCGGCTGGATCATCCGGCCGTCACTTCGAGCGTGGCTGTTCTCAAGGATGAAGAGCAGCCGACGCTGGATGCCGCCAGAAAGTGGTTCGAGGCTTGGCTGCGTCCGCTAGGGGACCAGCAAGAAGGCGAGATTAGGATTCATGGCGAAAAGCAGATGTCCGCATCGTTCAATGTAAGCAAGACGAAGAAGACACTGCCGGTTTCCGGTTTCCTCGGCGACAAGATGTGGGGAAAACTTTTCGACTACGCCAACAACTACCAGACCGTGCAGGTTACGTTCTTTCCCAAAGGCGCCGAATGCGCGGTTGCAGGGATCGGTTTGCAACATACCTTCCGCCAATATGGGGAGATAAGGAAGGAACAGCATGACCAACAGACGGCTGAAACGCTGGGCATCATGCGCGGCCGTCCCTTCGACACCCTCGAGCCCGGCGACACCTGGCACGTCTTCAAATGGGTGATCAATCACGAGGATTGCTACAAGTACCTGGGAACTTCCGCCGGTGACATGGAGCAGCAGCTCGATAGCTTCGCCACCGAGCGTCGGCCGCTGCAGGCATGGAACAGCCAATGCACCTGGATACCGGCGTTCGATCGCGCCGACTCTTATGAGTGCACAGTCTACGAGGACGCTAGCGTGCTGAACTGGTTCAGGGGCATTCTTCCCAACGGCTACGGCTTGAATGGCCCGAAGATGACCGCCCAATGGTGCGCCAATGTCTTGCGGATGGTCACGCCCCGGCTGTGGCTATGCGGGAATATGATCGATCAGATAGACAGAGCCGCGCTGGAACGGGTGGCTGAGGTCAGCGAATCCAACGGAGTCTATAAAATCGCGCTGCGCCTGGGCTGCGCGCTGGATGAGCTGGAACTGGCTCTAATGTTCATCCTACCGGTCGAAAGCGCGCGAATATCAGTCGTGCGATCCTAGGAGCCGGTCTCTTTGCTGCGTTTGAGCTCGGGATGGGTGTCTGTGGCGCAAGCGCTGCAGTTGCGTGCCGGAAGCCGAAATTCCGAAAGAACATTTGTACGCTCTCGATGAGGATAACCAGGTTCATGATTTTCAAATCACCTATCTTTCCCCCGATTTAGTTTGTGCGAGGTCTCCATCAGCGTCCGCGTGGTCTCGCAAATCGCGACGGCTTTGGCCGTTCGCGAATCAGTCTTCTCGTTATCTTCGATGGTGATGTTCATTTTCCTACCGATAGTCCTTGTATATACAAGACTCAGACCATACCAGTCGGGTGGCATCCAGATTGCTGAGCCAGAAGAGGCTATCAACATGAAATATCCGCAGGATAAGACCCAGGTGACGCCGTGCGACAGCCCTCTGCCCCAGCTCGAGGTTCCCATGATCAATTCGATGGTAGCGTGTCTGCTTAGCGAACACCGAAAGTTGAACGACCTGATCATGCAATTGGCGGGAGCTGCCACTGGGCTCGCCAATGATCCCGGCGCGGTTACAGCAAATGAACGGGCTCTTCAGGTGAGGGACGAGATACAGCACGCTCTACGGTCGCATCTGCAAATCGAAGACGGGCTGGTCTCGTGGGGCAAGGAGCATCACGCTATTTCGGGCGGATTGCTCGATATCGTGAAGAACGAACGTCTGGAGATGCGAAAGTCGATGGGCGCTCTGCGCGTGTTGTCGTCTGGCGTAGATCACGAACCGCAAACGGACGGCGACCGCAGCGGCATCGCGCAGACGTTGCTGGCTTTGGCCCGGACGCTCGACTCGCATGTCGAGCGCTACGATGCGGAGGTCCTTCCCTCGATCCTCCGTGCGTTGTTCCACTAATAGGGCGACGAGCTGAGCAAAACCCCGATGACATTACAAACTACAATCGAAACGCAGATTATTTCGCATTCGCGCAAATCGTTCGCCGAGGTGATCGCGAAAGAGCTTGTGGAGCGTTGTGTGCTGACGGAGAGTTAGTTTTAAATGGAGCACGGACAACAAGTCCGAAGCGGCGAAGCAGCGGAAATTCGATCTCAAGGAGTAAAGACATGCGAGAAGCGGTCATCGTATCTACAGCCAGGACTCCGATAGGCAAAGCCTACCGCGGCGCTTTTAATGACACGGAGTCGCCGTCAATGGCCGCTCCTGTAATTCAGGAAGCGGTAAAGCGCGCGCGGGTCGAACCCGCCGAGATCGACGATCTCATCATGGGCGCCGCACTGCAGCAGGGGACGCAGGGCTTCAACGTCGCGCGTCAATGCGTCGTCGCCGCGGGGCTGCCGATCAGCGTCGCGGGCCAGAGCGTCGATCGGCAGTGCTCCTCAGGGTTGATGAGTATCTCGATGGGCGCCAAGCAGATCATTGCCGACGGGATGCAGACCGTCGTCGCCGGCGGCCTCGAATCGATCAGCCTGGTGCAGAACGCGCATATGAACGCGTACCGGCAGGCTGATCCGATCGTGCTCAAACGCGCGCCCGCAATTTACATGGCGATGATCGACACCGCCGAAGTGGTTTCGAAGCGCTACAAGATCTCGCGCGAGGCGCAGGACGAGTATTCGTACCAGAGCCAGCAGCGCACCTTCGCCGCGCAGGAAGCCGGCCGCTTCAACGACGAAATGCTCACCACCACCGTGACCAAACGCTTCGACGACAAGAAGACTGGCGAGACCACAAAGCAGCAGGTCACTCTCGAGCGCGACGAATGCAATCGGCCTGGAACCACGCTCGAAGGGCTGGCGGCTCTTCCGCCGGTGAAAGGGCCGGGCGGATTCATCACCGCCGGCAACGCGAGCCAACTCTCCGACGGCGCCTCGGCCTGCGTTCTGATGGAGCGCAAACAGGCCGAGCAGCGCGGGCTGCATCCGCTGGGAATTTATCGCGGGATGGCGGTCGCCGGAGTCGAGCCCGATGAGATGGGAATCGGACCGATATTCGCGGTGCCCAAGCTGCTGAAACGCAACGGGCTCAAAGTCGACGACATCGGCCTGTGGGAACTCAATGAAGCCTTCGCCTGCCAGGTCATCTACTGCCGCGACCAGCTCGGCATTCCCGATGAGCTGCTCAACGTCAACGGCGGCGCGATTTCGATTGGACATCCTTATGGGATGAGCGGCTCACGCATGGTCGGGCACGCCTTGATCGAAGGCAAGCGGCGCAAAGTCAAATACGTCGTCATAACCATGTGCGTTGGCGGCGGCATGGGTGCGGCCGGGCTGTTCGAAGTCGCCTGAACCATTTTCCGGATCGGCTCTAGATAAGCATCTCAACTTTTGTGGTCCGATTCTTGTACGTACAACGACTCATTGGCAGAGAACGGAGGTTACTTAAAAGATGCAAGCCAACGGCGTGAATCAATGGAAAATTGGCGACGTTAAGATCACTCGGGTGGTCGAGTCGGAAGGACCTTGGGACGGGACATTTATTTTGCCCAACGGAACCGCGGAGAACGTAAGGAAGGAAAGCGACTGGCTATACCCGACCTTCTCCGACGAAAACGGCAAGCTTCGCATGGCCATCCAGGCGCTGGTGACTGAATCACAGGGCAAGCGCATCATCGTCGATACCTGCATCGGAAACGACAAGGTGCGTTCGAATCCCGAATGGAACAAGCAGCAATTGCCCTTCCTGCAGGACCTGCAGAAAATCGGATGTCCCCGCGAAGCCGTCGATCGCGTTATCTGCACGCATCTTCATATCGACCATGTCGGCTGGAACACTATGCTCAAGGACGGCAAGTGGGTGCCGACGTTCCCCAACGCCAAATACCTGATCGGTGGCACCGAATGGGATTTCTTTTCGCGCGCGACCGACCCGTTCCTGAAGGACCCGGTCGACGATTCGGTTCTTCCGGTGATGGCCGAGGGGATGTCGGAACTGGTCGACAACGAGTACCGGATCACCGATGAAGTCTGGCTCGAGTCGACGCCCGGCCACACCCCCGGTCATTTTGCGGTGCGCATCGCCTCCAAGGGTCAGAACGGGGTCATCACCGGCGACCTGATGCATCATCCGATTCAATGCCGCTATCCCGAGTGGGATGACAATTTCGACACCGATGGGCCGATGGCAAAGAAGACACGGCGGGCCTTCTGCGAGCGTTACGCCGACTCGGGCGTGCTGGTGTTCGGGACGCATTTCGCGCTGCCGTCGCCAGGCAAAATCTCGAAGAAGGACGACTCCTTCCGCTTTTCCCTGGCCGGATAAGAAAAGGCACCCTGCGGCCGGCGACAAGGAGCTACAATGCCCTCCGGCGCGGCCTGTGGCCGGCGCTTCGCAGGGCCGGGCTCCGGCGCGTCAACATGCACAGCCTACGGCACTCGTTCGCGTCGGCTCTGATCGCAGCAGGTAGCCCCGTCACAGAAGTAAATTTCTCAAAACCCCTTATAACACTTGGTCGAAAAGAGATGGTGCGAGAGGGGGGACTTGAACCCCCACGCCTTGCGGCACTGGATCCTAAGTCCAGCGCGTCTGCCATTCCGCCACTCTCGCGTGACTTAGAAAATATTGGAAAATTGGCGCCGGTTGAAGGGCCGGCGATTTGCGCAAAGGTCTCCCACCTATTTTGCTAAGCCGCAACTCGTTATTCATTTCGAACTAACAATCGGCAGCTAGCCTCCTGCCCGTCCGTCCTTCTCAACCCTTTTAAAGATTTTTCGCTGGAGGAAAAAATGCGCAAGTTTATCTGTTTGCAGTGGTTCGCCGCGCGTGGACGCCGGCCGTACTCGCGGCTCATTGCGGGCGTGGCCGCGATCGCGATGCTCACCACGACGGCAGCGCCGGTGTGGGCCGGTGGGGTCTTCGCTCCAAATAATCTGGTGGTGTCGCGCAGCGTCTATGCGGGCAGCGCAAGCACTATTACCGTGGGCGAAACCCTGCCACCGGGCTGTGCGGCTATCACGACGCCCCTTCTCTCATCCGGCACAATTAGCTCCGGGAGTGCGAACCTGACCCTGACCGCCGCCTTCGGCGGCTATCCGGGCGGCGTGCCCGCTGGCACGGCGATCGAGGTCATCGGGGCGGGGACCAGCAAGACCCCGGACTTGACCACGACCGTCTCCTCCGGCTCCGGCACGGCCTATGTGCTCGCGAAGAAGGCGGGTACCGCCGTCGCCAATGCGGAGGTGCTGGTGGGGCTCACGTTGCCGGTGCTCGGAGGCGGAACGACATCGGTCATAATCCCAACCGGTCCCAGCGGCTGCAACGTCAATGGGGTTTTTGGGGGAACGGGAGCGCTTTTCGATGGAACCTACCCCCAAGTGTTCAACAATGACGGTGCTGCCGATGGCAGCTTCGCCGTCAGCGCGCCGATTTTTCTCGATCAGCTGAGCACGGGCGGCACACTGCTCAATTCTCTCGCAATTGATCCGGCGATGATCGATACGAGCTTCTCGTCGAAGTCGGAGCTCGCCGTCAACAAGTCGGTGGATGGCCAGTCGCTTACGTTCATGGGCTACGTCGGCGGTCCGGGTTTCACGACCGGGGCCAACCAACTTGACGTGTCCAATGGGAATACGCCGGGCCTTATTGACCCGACCAACCCAGACGTCACGCAATACTACCGGGCCGTGGCGGAGGTGGACGCCTCCGGCAACCTGACGGTAACGGAGGGCAACGCTTATAGCGGCGACAATGGACGCGCGGCTATCAAGGGAGGAAACTCGCTCTACTACATGACCGGAAACGACAACAACGGAAATCTCTCTAAAGGCCAGCTCAGCACGACGCAGGTCGGCGTCGATCTGGTGAATTCCACCGGCGCCGAGCTCCTCGTTCCGGGAAACGCGCCGGGAGACGTGCCGCTGCTGTCGCCGTTCATCGACATGCTCGGGATGCTCGAGTTTGGTACAGACAAGCCTGGCAAGGACACCAACTTCCGCGGCCTCACGATCTTTGACAATACGCTGTACATCACCAAGGGCAGCGGCAGTAACGGCGTCAACACTGTCTATCAGGTCGGTACTCCCGGCACGCTGCCATCAGCCGCCACCACTGCAGGAGGCAATCTAGGCTTGCCGATTAACATCCTGCCGGGATTTCCCAATACCAATGCGAGCACTACGACCGACTTCCCCTTCGGCATCTTCTTTGCCAATGCGAACACGCTGTACGTTGCAGACGAAGGCAACGGCAATATCGGAACGTTCGATAGCACCAATGCCTATGACGACGCCCTGACCCAGAACGGGAACCCTGGGGGACTGGAGAAATGGGTTTTCAACGGAACCTCGTGGAACCTTGCTTATACGTTGACTAACGGATTGGGGTTGGGCCAACCGTACACCGTCGCCAGCTATCCGACGGGAGTCAATTCCGCCACAGGCAACACCAATTTCCCCGCTGGATTGCCGTGGGCGCCCGCCCCCGACGGTCTGCGTAATATCACCGGCCGGGTGAACACCGACGGAACGGTCAACATTTGGGCCATCACTTCAACTATCAGCGGTAATGGTGACCAGGGCGCGGATCCAAACCAGCTTGTTTTCGTCACGGATCAGCTCGCAGACACGAGCAACACCCCTCCGCCGACGGCGCAATTCGCCGTGCTCGAGACGGGCGGATTTGGCGAAGTGCTCCGGGGTGTGGCCTTCGCGCCGGGCGCGATCGCATCGGCCCCGAGCTCAGGCCAGGCCTGCAACGGGGTGTACAACGGAACCTTTCAAGGCAACCTGAAGGTCTCGGCGGGCCAGAACTGCGTCTTCGTAGGCGGCGCGATCACTGGAAATGTGCAACTTGACGGCGGCAATCTGTCGCTGACGAATACTTCAGTGAACGGCAATGTCCAGCTGCAGAGCGGCGGCAGTTTCTCGATTGGTCCATCCGTGACCATCGATGGCAACCTTCAGGCTCATAACCTCCCGGCCGGCGGCGCCGGAAATCAGGTTTGCGATTCGCACATAACGGGCAACCTGCAATATCAGAACAGCGGAACGCCGGTCGAGATCGGATCCGGTTCGCCAACGTGTACCGGAAACACCATCGGCGGTAATGTGCAGTTTCACAACAACAACGCGCAGGGACTGATCTCGAACAACACGATCAACGGCAACCTGCAATGCCAGAACGACATCCCGCCGGCCTCGGGGATCGCCGGCAGCAACACTGTCGGTGGGCAGAAACAGGGAGAGTGCGACGATCTATAAT
>NZ_JBAUYR010000149.1:0-13181 GCF_049584895.1 Binatus sp. (SeqCode) | reverse complement strand
TTCAGCCAGTAGTTCTTTTGCAGCGCGCTCCGAGACGCCTGCGAACTGAATGCTGAATGCCTGTTCGGAATCTAAGGAATGCTTTACTCCGAAGAGTTCCTTGATGCAGGAGTTAAAGTTCAAGGCCGCAGCCTGGAATTTTGCACTTACCTGATCGTCAATGCGCGTTGTCATCTGATGCTCGATCTCGTGTCGCAACCCGATCAAAAATGTGAGGTTATCTTTTACAACCTTTTTAAGGGGGCATTCTCGGGAAGCTAAACACTCTTCTAAGCTCAAGTACCGGATAGCCCCGAATCTAGTTCGTAGAAAGCGACGCTTCTGCACGCCAGGTGTGAACAGTCGGTATTCGACTTTTTTCTTGCGGTAGTAAGCATGATGCAGATATGTCCAGGCGATGATCGTCGTTACGATGAACAGTTCCGATTTAAATTCGACGTGAGGATTGTTGAAGATCTGAACCGCGGTGAGCATCGCCTCACGAGCTTTTTTCAAGAGTTCGTTAGCAAGGGAACCGAAACGACGTTTACGCGCCATGCCATCCAGTTCATACGCTCCGCACGTATCGAGAAGCAATTCTATGAAGAGTTGCTCTATTTCGCCGAGGACTCGTTTGCCGACGGCGATAAGGTTGGAGCCAGGCGATTCCCGAACGCGATGGCGCGGCCCGCCTAGGGAGTACTTATTCGATTCCTTGGTCGACGCAAATCAGTCTCCGCCGAATTCATTGGAGAGCGAATCGGGCGGTACGCGGAAAGCGTAGTGGGCCGCCGCGTTCGAACTTCGCGGAAGCGTGCCCGTTGGCATCGCGCAGACGCAAGCAAATCGCGCCGAGTTCGCGAGCGTGCGTGAAGACGAATTCGCGCGGCACCCGGAGCGCGCGCGCCAGTTCACCGACGGTCATGAGCGGATAGTCTTCGGAATCGATCATGGTCTCTAACTTCGCCGGGCTCTCGGCGTCTAAACTGTTCAGTCGATCTTCGAGACCTCCGGTCTACGCCGCGCGACGCGTGGCGTGACGCCTCTCTCACGTTAAGCCGTTTCGACCGTCGCGCGGAGCGCGGTGTCCGTTCCCATTGGATCGGCCGTTGGATTTGTGGCGAGCGTCGTAGCGCTCGAGTTTCCCGTACAGCGTACGACGAGGGACTCCCAGGATTTCCGACGCTCGCGCCTTGTTTCCGCCAGCGAATTCGATGGTGCGACGAATGTATTCCTGCTCGATCTCCTGGAGTGGCGATCCCAAAGAAACCGTGAAAGAAGTTTCCCGGTTCGTAGAGAGTTTGATTTCCTCTGGAAGGTCCTCCACCGAGAGTCGCGTCGAGCGCGTCATCAGGACGGCGCTCTCGAATACATTACGTAACTCGCGAACGTTTCCCGGCCATCGATAAGTTCTCAGGGCGCACAGGCATTCTGGATCGACGCCGTCGACTTGCCTCTTAAAATCGTGGTTCGCTTGCTTGATGAAGTGATCAATGAGCGCCGGCAGATCGTCCAGACGATCCCGAAGAGGCGGAAGGTGAATGCTGGTCGCGGATAAGCGATAGTAGAGATCCTCGCGCAGCCGTTCCTCGCCGATCGCCTGCTTGGGCGTCCGATTCGACGCTGCGAGAAATCGAACATCAATCGGGATTTCACGCGTTGCTCCAACCGGAAGCACTCTGCGCTCTTCGATAACGCGGAGGAGCTTGGCCTGCGACTCGCCACGCATCTCGCTGATTTCATCGAGGAAAAGGGTTCCGCCGTTCGCTCGCTCGACGAGTCCTGAGTGTCGCCGGTCAGCTCCGGTGAAAGAGCCCTTCTGATGTCCGAACAGCTCGCTCTCGATCAGGGTCTCGATAATGGCCGCGCAGTTAACGGAAATGAACGGACCTGTTCGACCGGATCGGTCGTGGATGGCTCTGGCCGCCACTTCCTTGCCGGTGCCTGTTTCACCTGTGATGAAAACGGAAACTCTTGCGGGCGCAACACGCTGGATCACTTCCATGATTCGGCGCATCGAAACAGACTGGCCAACCATGACAAACCCCAACAGACCTGTGGATTCTTGACACCTCCTCCACCCCCGCAGCCGTTGACAAATAATTGATCTGACCGTAATGAGTCAAGAGTTTTTAGATCATTAAGAAATGACTCGCACCATTTTCGGGTCAACTTTTCCGGATCAAGGCAAACCGTTCAGGTTTGTTGGGCGCTATTCCTTTCTCGATTTCATAAACACTGAAGGCAATGAAGCGGGTGATCGCGTCAATTTGTTGACTGACGATCGGGATTTTGTGGCGTGGCTCGTTTTAGCCAAGTTGTTTGAGCGGAATAAACTGAAAGTAGCATTTAAACAATGGCGTCAAGAGAAAACTGGAGTGCGCGTTTTGAAGGATGCGCTCGCGCTGCGTACGTTAATGCGTCGAATGGCTGAAGCGATCGTCGCGGATAGGCCGATTCCGCGCGCTACTATTGATGCGATCAACCTCTTGATCGCGCAGTCTTCGGGCGTCACGAAAGTAGTCAAGACTCCGCGGAAGTTCGAACGGCGATTCGAACTTGAACTCAATCAACCGAAACAACTTCTTGTGCCGCTCGCCCAGTCCGCCGCAGACTTGCTCTGCCGCGGAGATTTTTCCCGTCTGAAACGTTGCCACAATTCAAAATGCGGCGCTTTTTTCTACGATACGAGCAAGAACCGTATGCGGCGGTGGTGCAGCGGGGCTGAGTGCGGAAACCGGATGAGGGTTGCGAAATTTTACGCTCGGAGCCGAAGCGACGATTGAAAAGATTTGTGGCTCGTCGAACCGGCGGTTATGAGAGGTGTGCAAAATCTGCACAGTGTGCCAAATCTGCGCACATATACTAGATACGGCGTTCGTAAATTGCGCCGTTAGCGCTACGAATCCAGAGGAACCGTTGTCCTTCCGCGAGCGTTACAACCAATACTAAGCAGGCCCCGCACAGGCTGTCCGACTCACCTCCCTGAGATGCGCGCTGACGCCGCCTAAGAGCCTTTCAAGAAATCGATGATCTTGACGCTGTGTCCCGGATTCTCCGGACTGCTTCACCGGGCTGTTGAAAGACTCTCATATACTTCGTTAAAGCAGACTCTCGACTGATTTTGAGATTGTCCATCTCGGACAAGGGAGAACGACGTGCGCGCAATTGACTGGGTTATTCGTGACTTCGGTCTGCGGCCCTGGGAAAAATGGGATTCGCAACTCGTCGCGGAATGGCGCCGAGAGATCGATATTCCTGAAAATGCGTTGATGGAGGCCGTTCACCTCAGGACGGACCCTCTGGAAAACGATCCTGACGATGAAGATTGCTCAAGCGTCGATGCCGCCGATTTGCTCCCGAATTTAGGAAAGGCGGTGCCTCCGTGGCCCGTGACTTTTGTCACGTGGCGGCGCGGCATAGGCGGGAGTCGCGCCGAACTCTATGCCGCACTCGTAATATCGCAACGCGGACCGGATGGGAGATTCGCGGTTTTGGCACTCTGCTTTCAGGATTGGGGACATCATGATCCTGATGACTACCAGTTCGCCGAGGCGGTGCTCTTCCATTTTGACGAGGGCGGCGTCTGGGATGCGGCACGCAATGCCTGGCTGGAGAATGGAGTTGTTCATGCTCGAAAGCATCATCCTCAAACTCTACGAAGTGAATTAAGGGCGGACGAAATGCTCTACAGGCACCTCTTGGTGCGCATCGGGGCGCACAATGCCGACGAGCCTGGGCATTTTGAACAGCTCCTCCGACGCTTGCTCGCTGGAGACCGAGAACTGGCCGAGAAGGTACTCACTGATGCCAACCGCACGATTGACTCTCCGAACCCCGGTTCCTCATACCTTGGCTCGAGTTGTGAGTCCTGCGACGAGTATCGAATTCACCTCCCAAGCAGCGTAACTTTCGATACACGAGACTCAATGTATGGCCCGATCTGGAAAGCCTTCGCGCTATCGAACTGTCGAAATGTGAAGCTCGTAGCACACCAGGTACCCAAGCGGCAGCAGCGCATTTATCGGAATCGAGTACTTCCAGTAATTGAGCGCTACTACAAATTGCAAATTGACTGGAACATGACGCCACCGCCGCCCAGCAGATGGCCGAAGTACGGAGCAAAATTGTCCAGAGGATTGCTCTTTGGTCAATTCGACGGGCAGTTTTACCGTCCACCCCACGCCCGCAATTTTTCCTCTCCTGCCGGAACGCGTTCACACCGATTTCTCGGCTGATCGTTTCTCTAAGGGACGCACATCGTTGTCAAAGTCCATTTTCGGCTCGTATTCTGGCACTTCGCCACGCGGCGAATTCGGACGCAGGGTGTCGATTCGTTAACGGCTTGGTTGGAGGTAGCGAGCATTCGCGCGGATGAATTCAAGTGGCAGGAAAAGCAATGGTGCACCACTCGCGCGGCTACACTGTGATCGGCAACCGCGTCGGCAGTATCTTTTGCACAGCCTCACCCGTCATACGATTAAGAATACGAAGCCGGAGGGACAGAATGACCGATGGATTGCCCCTGCTAGTGCCTTTATGTAGCGCGCTCTATCTCGGAACAAATCCTAGTCTTGCTCTACATCTTGCTCAATGTGTCGCACGAATAGCGCTTCCGCCAGCGCCAGTTCGCTCAGTCTATCGCTACCATAAGCCTTTCGAGGCCGCGCAAGAAATATGAATCCTTGTAGATTTGAGGCGCTTCCGGATGGACGAGCTCGAAGCGCGGAATACGCGTGAGCATCTCGCCAAAAATAATTTGCGCCTCTAACCGGGCAAGAGGCGCGCCGATGCAGAAGTGGATGCCATCGCCGAATGCCAGATGATCGTTCCGAGCACGCGAGATGTCAAATTCGTCGGGATTTGGAAACCTCGCCGGGTCGCGGTTTGCCGCAGCGTTGATCACGAACATCACCGTTCCGCAGGCAATCTGCGTGCCGCCGAGTTCGACGTCACTATGGGGAAATCGGCCGGTCGATTGTACCGGGCTGTCAAACCGAAGCATCTCCTCTATCGCCTTCGGCAATAGAGACGGTTCCCGGCGCAGCCGCTCAAACTGATCCCGATGTCGAACTAGAGCCAACGTCCCATTTCCAATTAGGTTAGTCGTCGTTTCGCTGCCTGCGAGGAGCAGCGTTACAGCGAATTGTACCAGTTCGGTCGCGGTGAGCGCCTCGGACTCGTCGTGGGCTGCAACCAAAGCGCTTACCAGATCGGGGCCGGGGTGCCTCCGCCGCTTCTCGATCTCTTCAGTGAAATACGCTGCGGCTGATTCTACAGCTTCGATCGCATCGGCCGCCGTCGCCGCCGCCATCGCGGGCGCTCCGGGAACCAATTTGGCCGAAGCGTCGACAATGCGGTCCGACCAGTCTTTGAAAGCGCCGTGGCGTTCAGGCGATACGCCAAGCATCTCCGCGATCACTTGAACTGGTATCACGTTCGCCAGTTCCGCCATTATGTCGAATTCCCCTTTGGGCGTAGCGGTATCCAACAACGCGCGGGTGAACTCGCGGATGCGTGGTTCAAGATCGCGCACGCGGCGAGGCGTGAAAGCGCGGCTGATAATGCGGCGAAGGCGCGTATGCCTCGGCGGGTCCGAGCCCAGAATGTCGAAGCTGCCGGCAAAAGGGCCTTGGTTGTTCGGAGACCAGGGCGGCTGACTACGAAAGTTCTCGTGGTCGTGCAAAACGGCCTTCGCGTCAGCGTAGCGCGCGACCAGGACCGCAGAACGCGCGCCGACTTTCACGACCGGCGGCGGCTTAGCGAGGATAGCCCCGTAATGCGGATAAGGATTAACGATGAACTCGGGGTCCCACGGGTTGAACGTGATGGTTGATTCTTGTTGTGGATTAAGACTCATCCCACTCACCTCGCTGATGTGTCTTCACTTGCGCTTCACTTCCGAACAGCCGACTGCTACGATACAGGCATGCTGTCTATAACAGACAGGTTGCCTGTATGCAAATAGAAGCCGCCGCGCCGCAGAAGAGCCGTAAGACTGAGCAAGCTGAGGCGACGCGTGCCACTATTCTGGCAGTGGCACGGGAACTCTTCGCAGAGATGGGGTACGCGAACGCGGGTACCGAAGAAGTGGTCAAGCGCGCCCGAATCACACGCGGTGCGCTCTACCACCATTTCCGAGATAAAGAAGCGCTGTTCAGCGGCGTGTACGAAATCGTCCTGTCGGACCTCTATATGAAGATCGAAAAGGCCGCCAGGCGAGGACGAGGCGTCTGGGAATCTTTTCGGCTGGGCCGAGAAGCGTTTCTGGATTCATGCACCGATCGATCTGTCTGCCGGATTATCTTGCTGGACGCGCCCAGCGTTCTTGGCTGGACACGGATGTACGAAATTCAGAACAAGATGGGCACGGTCTTTCCGGAGAAGGCCCTTCTTCGTTCGACGATACAGGAAGCAATGGAGGCAGGAGAAATTGAACGTCAGCCAGCTGGACCGCTGGCGGCCATATTACAGGGAGCCTTCGACGCAGCCGCTCTCGAAGTAGCCCATGCG
Organism: Binatus sp. (SeqCode); assembly: GCF_049584895.1. Taxonomy (GTDB): domain Bacteria; phylum Desulfobacterota; class Binatia; order Binatales; family Binataceae; genus Binatus. The sequence continues at coordinate 6,689 of NZ_JBAUYR010000149.1, read as the reverse complement.
CAAAATCGGACAAAAACCCGAAGGGAAGTCGGCGCCGCGCTCAACTGGTTGATCGAGAGGCTCAGAACAAAGGAATCCGGGCCTCGTGCAACTCTAGTGGGCGGCGAAGAAGGATCCTCGGAGGTTGGCGCTGCAAGCAAAGCAAGCGGGTTCGACGTTCGCCAGATGCGCGGTGCTAAACGTCCAGGATAACTGACTATGACAACGACGAAACACTCTGTTCATAAAGTGTGCGTGCCAAATCTGCACATAGCACACTTTCGGAAGGCGCAAAGATGACGCAAACCCTACAGTTCGTCGGATTTTCTGTCCGGCACCCAACTTGCGGTAGTGTTTTCCGCCAAGTTCAGAATCTTCGACGGTAAGAACGTAACCCAGCAACCGAGCAGGCCGATCATGAGCAGGCAAGCAGCAGAAGTTGGACTGCCAGAGAGCGAATATCTGACTGTCCCTGAGATCGCGAAAATACTTCGACGCAATCGAAAGACCGTGTATGGCTGGATCGTGTCTGGTGGAATCGGGGAAGTGGACGGCCTTTTCGTTGTGCAGGGACGTTATTTGATCCACTGGCCGACATTCCGAACGAGGCAGTTCAAACCCCGCACAAAACTACGAGGTACACTGCCGATATACTCTGAGGAATCGCAACATGGCATGGCTGGAAAAGGATAGACACGGCCGCCTGAGAATCGGCTTTAAGTATTACGACGGCCTCAAATGTCGGGAACCGCTCGGGGTGTCGGCGAACAAGCAGACCATCGCCGAGGCCAAGAGGCTTTGCGCGACCATACAGCTGGAGCTCAAGGCGCGAACTTTCGACTATGCCAAGCGATTTCCGGACAGCGACCGGATAAGGCAGCGCGGGATCGCAACGCCAGAGAAACCCCAAGCGATCAGCGTCACTGAACTCGCCGACAGTTGGCTGCTCAGCAAGCAAGGCGAGGTCAAGAAATCGACCCACGGCTACTATAAAGAAGTCGCGGGGATCTTCATTCAGCGCGACGCAATCGGGACGAAAACGGTCTCCGAATTACGTCAGGAAGACATCGATCGCTGGCGCGTCCGCGTCGACGAAAAGCAAACCAAGGCCAACGAACCGCTGAGCACGCGACGAAAGAACATGGCGTGGGATGTCCTGAATCAAATCCTTGAGTTCGCTCGCGTCAGAAAATTGCTCGACGAAGACCTCCTGCTCGGGATGAAGCCATTTAAAGATTCGGGGCAAGCAAACGTCGACGACCTCGAACTTTCAGACGAATCCGAAGATGCCGACGTGATGCCGTATGACGCGGATCAGATTGAAGCGATCATCGCAGCGGCCGAAGGCTGGGAACGCGCACTTGTCACGCTCTATTTCTTTACCGGAATTCGACGCGGCGAAGCGCTCGCTCTGACTTGGGACAGGGTCTACCTCGATCGTGACCGGGCACTGATCAACCGCAGCCTCAGCGTCCGATACGGCATCACCACGCCGAAGACAAAGAGCAGCCGGCGCATGATCCAGTATGGTCCAAGGGTTCGCGCGGAGCTGTCGAAGCAACGGGAAAGAGTCCAGCTACGCAGCAAGTACGTCTTTCCTAATGAGAGCGGCGCTGCGCCCAATGTGCGGTGGGCAACCGACGTGGTATGGCGTCGAATTCTGACGCGAGCGGAAGTGCCGCACAGACCAATCGGGCAGTGCCGTCACAGTTTCGCGGTCCTGGCGCTGAAGCAGCACAAGCCGCTCAACTGGATTCAGCGGCAGATGGGCCATCGCACGCTGCAAATGTTGTTGAAACATTACTGGCGCTGGATACCGACCGACGATCTTTCTGCAGAAGAAATGTCTTCGCTGGAGAGCGCGGCGACGCCGTTGGCCTCGAATCATGCCCACCCTCTGCCCACCCCGACCGAAACAGGCACCGAAGCGGGCTCGTAAAACGATGACTCAGATCGGAAAAAACCCAATAAAACTGGCGGAGAGGGAGGGATTCGAACCCTCGGTACCGGTTACCCAGTACGCCAGATTAGCAATCTGGTGCCTTCGACCACTCGGCCACCTCTCCGCGCCCAAGAATCGACGTATTATCGCATGCTTATGCGGTCGCCGGAACATTCGCAATACCATTATCGCCCGCCAATGTGTCTTTTTGGTGTCTTCCTCCGAGAATCGTTGTCGCCAGTTTTTGAATCGCATCGGTCGGCGTCTTCGAGAAATAGTGGCCATAGACTGTCAACCTGATCGCCGCCGACGAGTGACCAAGCAAATGCTAACCTCGGTCACGGGCGATCCGGCCATGATCGAGAAGATCGCTCGATGTCCAATGCCACGCCGAGAGAAAGGACGAGGGCGCAGATATTTGCGGGCCCTGCTATTCGTTAAGCTCGTCGAGCAGGGTCTTGGCATCCTTCAGATCGGGGGTATCGAAGCCCTCCGTGAACCAGTTGTAGATTTCGGCAAGCATCGTACGCGCCTGGTCGTGCTTACGCTGCTTCGCCAGCAAGCGCGCGAGACTCGTCGTCGCGCGCAGCTCCCAGGACTTCGCGTGCTGCTTGCGCGCAATCTCGATTGCGGTGCGGAAAAATTTCTCCGCATCGACGGCATTCGATGTGCGCTGCGCCAGGAGCAGTTCGCCATCGAGCCGATGGACCTCAGCCTCACAATGCCGTTGGCCGGTCCTGTCTATGAGCGAAAATGATTCTTCGATCGTGCGACGAGCTTCGTCGAACCGGCCGGCCTTTCCCAGAGCCGTTGCTATCAGGGCTAGATGATAGGCGGCTGCAACCTCGAAGCCGGCTGCTCTGAGCTCCGACAGATGGTGCTTCATCCGCACGATGCCCCCATCGAGATCACCGGCTAGCGCATTCGCCCAGCCGAGATAGATCTCGCTAAGCGCGCGGCCAGCGGCGTAGCCTGATTCGGTCGACAGGGCCAATCTTGCTTCCGCTCTCGCTTTCATCTGATCTGGCTCGCGGCGGAGCTCGTAAATATAGGTGGCGTATCCGTGAATGTCCGCCAGCATCGTCTTCAGTCCGGAATGCGCGATTGCGGTAGCGACATTCATTCGTTCGCGTGCTCTATCCGGATAACCCAGGAACCACAGGTTCCATCCCGAGATGGCGCGGTTGTTTTGTCGAGGACCTTGCCGCCACAGCATCGTGCGCGCTTGGGGCATTTGCCCGGCGCTATTTGGCGTGGGAGCACTTGCAGGGTTCGCTATGGATTCCAGCAACGCCCAAGCCTGGTCGAAGTCCTGGGCGGCGACCTCGAACTCTCCCGAGTACATTCTTGCTAATGCCCAATAGGTCCTCGCATCCGCGAGATGTTCCGTGCTTCCGTGTTCCTCCGCGAGGGCAACCAGCTCGGCGGCTAGTTCGCACGCTTTGCGCAGCTCGGGACGGGTCAGATGGACGAACAAATCCTGATAGAGCGCATTCCACGTCCTATGCCACGAGATCCCGGGCCTTCTGCCAAGCAGCATTGCGCGAGCGGACGACTGCGCGGCCTCAGGCGAGGCGAAGCCTTTGCTATCCCCCAGCGTTCCTCCGGCCACGTTCCTGAGGTCCAGCTCCAGTTCGGCGCGCCGATCATCGTCGGGGAGCTGCTGCAGCAATTCGAGTCCACTTTCAAACTGCGCAAGGACCTCGGCATTGGAGCCGAGGTCAGAGAACCGCACTATCGCACGCGCGCAATATTCCACTGCCTTGGCCGGATTGCCGCCGAGCGCGTAGTGGTGCGCAAGTTCAGCGGCGTGGTCGTTGATGCTCCTTCTATATTTGGATTCGCGCGCGGCGCGACAGGTTCGCTCAATCGCGTCGGCGACTTCGAGATGCAGCCGCTCGCGCCGCGCCGCCGACAAAGCGGCCAGGACGGCTTGGCGAATAAGCTCGTGAGAGAACCCCAAGCGGGCCTTTGGACTGTCAGCGACGGAGAAAACCAGGCCGGCCTTTTCGGCTTCCTCGACGCGCTCCAGAATTGAATCCGGGTCGGCGTCGCTCGAAGCCTGAAGAATTTCAAAACTGAAGAAACGTCCGATCACCGCCGCCGTCGCGAGCATCTTCTGGGTCAGCTCGCCGAGCCGCGCCAGTCGCCGCGCGACAACCAGCCGCACGGTCGGCGGCGCGTCCAGCTCGGCAATCTGGAGCTCGGAGCGAAACTGTCCCGACGAATCGTACAGTCGATTTTCCTCTTCCAAATGGCGGAACAGTTCCTCGACGAAAAAAGGATTGCCTTCGGTCTCGCCGAATATCTCGCCAACCACCACGGCAGGCGTCGATTTCCCGCTCAAGCTATCCAGCATCGCGGCCACCCCGTCGCGCGGCAAGCCTTTCAGCCTCACGCGAGTCGCGAGTCGGCCCCGGATTAAATCTTCCAGCGTCTTTGCCAACCCACGAGTGAGATTCATGTCGGCGTCGCGGTAGGTGCCGATCACCATCAGGGGCAAATCGGAAAGCCGCTGGGTCAGGTGATCGAGCAACGACAGCGTCGAATCGTCGGCCCAGTGGAGATCCTCAAGGACCATGAGCATCGGTTGTTGTAAAGCGATTCGACCGACGAAGTCGAAAAAGCAATTGAACAAATGGCGCCGCGCTTGGGCCGGCGGCAAATCGAGCGGCGGCGGAAGTTCGGGAAGGATGCTTTTGAGTTTAGGCAGCAAGCGCGCCAACTCATGCCCCCGATCTCCCAAGGCTGTGCGCAGGCTGCCCGGATCGGGTGCGCGATCGACGAAGTTTTCCAGGATTTCCACGAACGGCAGATAGGCGACGGCTTCGTCATGCTCCGAGCAATGCCCGATCAGCAGCGCCATCTGCTTGGCGTGAGCCGCGGACGCAACCTCATTCGCCAGCCGAGTCTTGCCGACGCCGGGCTCGCCGGAAATCAGGAACAGCCCCCCGCGGCGCGAAGCCGCATAGTCGAGTCCGCTCAGCAAGGAAGCCAGCTCGCGCCCCCGTCCCACCATCGCACCCGGCAGCCGAGCTCGAATTTGTTCGGCTCTAGTTATCTTCGGTGCGCGAATCTCTGCGACAAATCGATAGCCCCTGGCCGGCACGGTAGCCACGAATCGCGGCGCGTCGGAATCGTCGCACAAGGCTCGCCGCACCTTCCGGACCGCAGTATTGATGCTGTTTTCGCTATCGACGAAGACGCCCTTGCCCCAGATGCGCTCGAGAATTTCCTCGCGCGTGACGACCTGCCCGCGGCGGTTAACGAGCAGGAACAACAATTCCAGCGGAATTCGCTCAAGCTTCACCACAGCTCCGCCGCATCGGAGCTCATGGGCGCTCCGGTCAAGCTCAAAGTCGTCGAATTGAACTATTTCGTCGGCCACTTTTAACAACCCTGTGGATTGGCATCACCAGTCTAGTTCCGGGACCGCCTAACAGATAGCGCCTGCATTCTTCAGCAATCCGTCAGGCAATCTTCAGCCGTTCTCCATTGGCGCAACCCCATAATCCGCCGAAGATGCGCTCAAGAAGACGGCAACCGCTTCAAATGGGAGGAAGCAGCATGACAAAGGTAGCGGCACTGATTCTGCTGGCCGGGTGCGGGATTTTAGCAGGCGCAACGCACGCGAGGGCGGGAGGCCCATCAGACCACTTTCCGAATTTCCCCGGAAACTCGCCAGGCATCGCACAAGTCGTTGCATTGGACGAATGCGATCCGACCACGTTCAACGCGGCGGAGGGCCCTGACTTCTGCAAGAACATCGCGCTTGGATATAGCACCACGCTAGCCAATCTGCTTGCAGGGGCGGAAGCTGGAACCCCCGATCCGGGCTGGGATTTCGAACCCGACACGTTGGTAATCAACCAGGGGACCACTGTTGTCGTGGTCGATCAAGGTGGCGAGCCCCACACCTTTACTGAGGTGAAAGCGTTCGGTAACGGATTCCTGCCGCCGCTCAATCCTGGCAGCGCGGCGAGCGTCATTCCGGAGTGCGCCGGCGGCTTCGGCAGCGTCGCGGTGGCCAAAACCCGAATTCTTCAAGGCAGCCAACTCAATATCACCGGTCTGTCGAAGGGCAAGCATCTGTTCCAATGCTGCATCCATCCCTGGATGCGCATGGAAGTAGACGTGCAGTGATCCGCAGGGAGCATCCACAGGCAACATCCCCGCTCGCGGATGCTCCCAATCGATCGCGTTATTGAGCCATGCTTATCAAACGCACGGAGATTTTCTCATGGGCACGATAAAGCTGATTACGATGTACGGATCTCCCTGGTCGGAGAGGGTCCGATGGGCGTTCGCATTCAAAAAACTGCCCTATGAGAAACAGAATTACGAGGCCGGCGTCGATGAAGCCGCGGTGAAGAAATTGACCGGCCAGACGATGGTGCCGGTGTTGGTCACCGACGGTAAGGTGATTCCGGATTCGAGCGCGATTTTGGACTGGCTTGAGGAAACGCGACCGGAGCCGGCGCTGTTGCCCAAATCCCCGAAGGAGCGCGCGACGGCAACCTTATGGGAAGAGGTCGCGCTTAACGCGCTGGGGCCTCATGGTCGCGTGATGATCACGGGGCGCTTGCTCCGCATCGATGACCCCGAAGCGCAAAAGAGCGGAAAGTACTTCGCGGAAAAGTATGGATATTCGCCATTCGAGGAAGAGCAGAGCAGGCTCACGGTTACGAGGATTCTGGCGAGTCTTAAGGAGACGCTGAGCGGACGCGAATACCTGGTCGGTGATACATTCACTCGCGCCGACATAACC
>NZ_JBAUYR010000148.1:0-23958 GCF_049584895.1 Binatus sp. (SeqCode) | reverse complement strand
TTGAAAAGGTGTACTGAACGTCCAGACTTGCGGTCCCATGCAGAGTGATAGCAGGTGGGCGCTTCAATATTCAGTTCAGGACGGATTTGGCGATAGAAGCGCGCTTTACCCGCGGCAGAGAGGAGCCGGATCCCTCCTTCGAACGCATAGGGCTCGAGCGTTGACTGAGCCTGGACGCGATACTTGTGCCACTTGCCGCCGCCGTAATAGGCGAGGCTGCCCGGTGCCGCGTTGCCTTCACCATTGTAGTAGGAGATGCAATCGCGCAGCGGCGCAGTCGCGAGGTCGACGTCGCGGCAATGCTCCGCATACGCATCCTCCGGCTCTTTGCGGACATCCACGATGCATGCGCCGCGCTCCCGCATGGTCTGCAGCATCCACACAACGTAGTCACTGTGCGCGTCGATCGCGTCGGTGAAGTTGAAGCTGCCGCCGCCGCCCTGCGGACCGGTGACGATGAACAGGTTGGGGAAGCCGTGGCTATGCAGGCCGAGGAAAGTCCTGGTCCCCTCGGTCTCCCACTTTTCCTTCAGGGTGCGGCCGCCGCGGCCGGTGACCATGTTGAAGGTCGAGGTACCCATCCACTGGAACCCGGTCGCGTAGATCAGCACGTCGAGCGGATATTCGACCCCCTCATGGACGACGCCGCGCTCGTTGATCTCGCACACGCCGCGCGGAGCGGTGTCGACCAGATGGACGTGCGAAAGGTTGAACGCCGGCAGGTATTCGTCGTGGAAGGTCGGACGCTTGCAGCCGTACGGGTAGTACGGCTTCAGGGCCGCTGCTGTCTTCGGATTCTTGACGATCGCGTCCACGCGCGCGCGGATCTGCTCCATGATGCGGAAGTTGGAATCGAGCTGCTTCTGGGTCAGCTCGTCCGGGGTCAGCTTGCGGTCGTATTTCCTGAACTTCTTGATGTCGGGAATCTTGCCTGCCAGGTAGTCGTCGTTGGCCTGGATGGCAGTGCGACCGGCCGATATCTTCGAGAAGCGCGCGCGCCTTGCCCGGGCCCATCCGGGCTCGTTGGCCCAGGTCGCCCGCTCTTCGTCTGTCGTCGTGCGCTGGTCGCGCACGTCGATCGAGGACGGCGTGCGCTGAAAGACGTAGAGCTGGCCGGCAGTCTTAGCGAGCTCCGGTACCGCTTGTACGGCGGTCGCGCCGGTGCCGATTATGCCGACCGTTTTTCCGCGCAGGTCGATGTTGTAGTTCCAGCGCGAGGTGTGGAAGGAGTCGCCCTGGAACTTTTCCATGCCGGCGATGCGCGCCAGCTTCGGCGTCGTCAGGATGCCGTTGGCCAGGATCACGAAGCGCGCACGCATCTTGTCGCCGCGATCCGTCTCGACGATCCAGCGGCCGGATGCCTCGTCCCAGGTCGTCCCTTTGACCGTCGTGTGGAACAGGCAGTGGTCGTAGAACCCGAATCTATTGGCCATGTTCTGGCAGTATTCGAGGATCTCGAAGCCCGAGGCGAACTTCATCGACGGGACGTAACCCATCTCCTCGAGCAACGGCAGGTAGCTATAGGATTCGACGTCGCAAGCGATGCCTGGATAGCGGTTCCAGTACCAGGTGCCGCCGACGTCGCCGCCCTTCTCGCAGAAACGCACGTCGACGAAACCGGCTTCGCTCAGCCTGTGCCACAGGAGCAGTCCGCCGAAGCCGGCGCCGACCACCAGGATCTCGCACTCGTCGGTCAGCGCTTCGCGCGGGATCGGCGGCTCCGAATAGACGTCATCCAGATATTTTTTGAAATCGCCTTCCATGGCCATGTAGTCGGCGGCGCCGCGGCGAGCTTCCTTGAATGCGCGGTACTTGGCCTGCTCTTGCGCATTGAAGATCGCGCCAGCCGGCATTTCCGGCATCTCCTTCATCTTCTGATCGGTGAGGACGGAGTAGCCCTTGCCCGTAATCTTGTCGGACGCCTTGGCCGCTCGCGTGTTGAAGACTTTCAGGCCTGTCTCATTGTCGATACGGACTGCTGCGTTCATTTGGGATCCTTGTGATTTCCTTGGCGGTCAGAACGTTTCTTCTACTTGACTACTATAGCCTTCGCGACATTATTGAAAAGTAATTCTGATGATCGCCCGATTCAGATCGTTTTCAGTGCGAGATAAGACAACCGCGCCAAAAGGCTGATTCCCCGGCACTACACAATGAGTACATCACCAATTTACGATTTCGCGGGTAAGGTGGTCACTATCACCGGTGGCAGTCGCGGGCTGGGCCATGCGATGGCGATGGGTTTCGCGCGCGCGGGCGCAAACGTCGCGATCGCGAGCCGCAAGATCGAAGCTTGCGAGAGCACCGTGCAGAAATCCGCGCGCTCGGCGCCGACGGTTCCGCGCACGGCGTACACGTCGGGATGTGGCGCGATTGCGAACGCCTCGCTGACGAGGTTTACGCGCGATGGGGCCGATGCGACGTTCTGATTAACAACGCCGGCATGTCGCCCCTCTATCCGTCACTGGCCGAGCATACCGAAGAGCTCTTCGACAAAGTCGTAGGCGTGAATCTTAAGGGACCATTCCGATTGTCGGCGCTGTTCGGTTCCCGTATGGCATCCGGCAACGGCGGCTCCATTATCAATGTCTCTTCGACCGCGGCAATTCGTCCTTCCAAAACTACTACGCCTTACTCGGCGGCCAAGGCCGGGCTCAACGCGATCACGATTGCGTTCGCGCAGGAATACGGTCCCAAGGTTCGCGTCAACTGCATCATGGCGGGTCCGTTTCTAACCGACATCAGCAAGGTCTGGGCGCATTCCGAGGAGTTCAAGAATCGCTCGCAGAGCTTTCCGCTGCGACGTGCCGGCGACGCTGATGAAGTAGTCGGCGCCGCGCTCTACCTCGCGAGCGACGCGGCCAGCTTTACCACCGGCGCGATTCTAACGATCGATGGCGGCGCATCCATACCGATGTCTGAGTAGGGACCCCGCGTTTGTCATTCTCAGCGCCCTGTCGCAAAATTAACCGATCGTTCAGGATAACGAGGCTGAAACGAAATGGGTCAGACGATGCGAAACGATATCGATCAGATTGTTGGTGAAGTTGAAGAAAACGGCGTATGCGTCGTGCCAAATTTTATCTCCGCGGAACTCCTCGGTCGCATCTGCGACGACCTCGACCGCCTGAACGATCTGGAACGCCAGCACGGCGTCGCATTTCTCGAATCCGATGGCGCGAACCAGCGCGTCTTCAACCTGGTCAACAAAGGCGAGGTCTTCGAGGAAATTGTCCAGCATCCCGAGGTGATGGCGGTGATGGACAAACTGCTCGGCGGCGATTTCATCCTGTCGGGATTTTCGTCTAATACGACCGGCCCGGGCGGCGAGGAGATGACCCTGCATTCCGACTCCGGTTACGTGCCGCCGCCTCATCCCGAGTATCTATTGTCGGCGAATGCGGTCTGGATGATCGACGATTTCACCGAAGAGAACGGTGGCACCCGCTACGTTCCGGGTTCGCACAAGCTGCGCACCGTCCCGGATTCGCGACGAAACTACGAGACGGTGCCAATCATTGGCAACGCCGGATCAGTCGCGTTCCTGCACGGATACACCTGGCATAAGACGGGCAGCAACAATTCTCGCGACGGTCGGCGCCGCGCGCTGTTCGCATACTATGTGCGTCCGTTCCTGCGCGTGCAGGAAAATCATATCGTCTCGGTGCGCGAGGAGGTTTGGCATCGCGCTTCTCCAACTCTGCGCCACCTGCTCGGCGGCGATCTGTGGTTGAACTCGATCGGTTTCTTCGATGGACCGCCGAAGGCATATCGCGAGGCCGCGTTCCCGCGCCGCTCGGGCCTGGGCACACCGCCAAAGCCGCAGTCGCAAAACAAATAGCTACGATCGCGAGATCACTTCCTATCGCTGAATGCTCCCGAGTTGGCAAAGCCGATACCGAATTTCAGGCGCCTTCTCCTGACCAGGATTCCTACAACATCCGTGGCGGTTTCAGATCAGTGCCGAGCGATGACTTGAACGACTTCGCCAGCCGCTCCACTGTCCACGGGCCGTCTCCCATCAGGACGACTTCGGGCGCGATGTGCGAGTAGCGAGTCACCCGATAGCCCATCGCGCCGATTGCCTGTCCATTGACGTATTGTGCTTCGTCGCTCGCAAGGAACACCACCACCGGCGCCACGTTCGACGGATCCATCGGTGAGTTGGTCGCCGTTGTGCTTTGACCAAAGTTCCCTCCCGGCATCCGGCCTTCGGGAATGGAATCTGTCATTCGAGTCGCGGCACCGGGCATGATCGCATTGACGGTAATGTTGTACTTGGCCAGAGCGACCGCGCTGCTATACGTCAGCCCGAGAATCGCGGCCTTCGCCGCGGCATAGTTGGGTTGCCCCGGAGCTCCCAACGCAGCGCCCGACGAAAAGTTGATGATCCGCCCCGCTTTGCGCTCGCGCATATGTGCCGACGCCGGCCGGATCGTGCAGTAGTGACCCTTGAGATGAACCCGAATCACCTCGTCCCATTCTTCTTCGGCCATGTTGAAGATCATTCGATCTCTCAGGATGCCGGCGACGTTAACGAGGATATCCAGCTTCCCGAATTCCCGAATCGCGTGATCAACGACGCCCTGCCCGCCGCTAACAGTCGCGATATCCAGTGCATTGGGAACCGCGATTCCGCCGCTCTGCTTAATCTCCGCGACTACTTCATCCGCGGGAGTCGCCGGTTCTTTTTTTCCGTCCACCGTAACGCCAAGATCATTTACGATAACCGCAGCACCATGAGCCGCCATCGCCTTCGCAACCGCGCGCCCAATTCCGCGCCCGCTCCCAGTCACCACCGCAACTTTACCGTCGAGGATTCCCATGTTGAGCCTCCTATCGCTATTTAATGAATAACTTTCTGCTCCATCAGATTCGCTATTTCCACGTCCGACAGTCCAAGCAGTCCGCCGAAGATCTCGCGATTGTGCTCGCCAAGATCGGGCGGCATCGAGTAGTTAAACTCGGCGATATTGCTCATCCGCACCGGCATGTTCGGCAGGATCCGCTCGCCGACCTCGCGATGATTGATCTTGCGGAAAAATCCCCACTCCCATAGATGCGGGTCGTCGTGGATCTCGACGCTGTCGAGCACGGGCCCTGCTGCGACACCCGCACGCTGCAGCGTTTTCGCGAGCGCGATATGCTCATAGCGCCGCGTCCATCGCGCGAGGTGAGTATCGAGCTCGTCGCAGTTACGCCAACGCAAGTACTGATCGGCGAACTTTGCATCGCGGGTCCACGCAGGATTCCCCATCGCGCAGCACAAAGCTTCCCATTCCGATTGGGAGCCGACCGCGATCGCGATCCACTTGTCCTCACCCGTGCATGGATACGTATTGTGCGGCGCCATCTTGTCGTCACGATTCCCGCGTTGACCTCGATCGCGCCCATTCATCGCGTAATCCATGTACCATTCCGGCATCTGGCCAATCACCGTCTCGCCCATGCTGGCGTCGATCCACTGCCCCTCGCCGGTTCGATTGCGATGTCGCAGCGCCGCGAGCACGTGAAATGTCACCGCGCTGGCGATTGCGTAGTCGGGCCAGGTGCCTCCCGTCTGTCGCGGCGGACCGCCCGGGTAGCCCTGCGCGTCGAACATACCCACGAAGCAGCATGCCATCGGGCCCCATCCGACCCACGACGAAGGTTCTAGCCCCGTTTTGCCGAGCAGGGACACAGAGACCATCACGATATCGGGCTTCACCGCGCGCACCCGTTCATAGGTGATACCGAGTTTGTTGGCGGCGGGAGCAGGAAAGCATTCGAGCACGAGATCGCTCTTGCGAATGATGTCGTCGGCGAGGGCGCGGCCCTTGTCGGTCGCGAGGTTCAACGTGATCGCTTTCTTGCCGTAGTTCAGCGCGTGGTAGTAGCCGTTGCGATTAGGTCCGGCGATGCGATCAGCCATCCCGGACGGATTGATGCGTCCGATATCGATATAAACCTGCGACTCGATCTTGATCACCTCGGCGCCCATCGTCGCGAGCCATTGCGCGATTTGCGGACCATTGATGATCCAACTGAAGTCGGCGACTCTGATTCCTTCCAGTGGAAGTCGGCTCATCGTTGTCTCCTTCAGATCACGCCGGCGGCGCGCATCGCCTGCTGCTCTTCGAGCGAGTAGCCGAGCCGTCCGAGGATCTCCGTGTTGTGCTCGCCCAGCATCGGCGCGCGTGACGGCGTCGGCGGAGTCGCGGTCATCTGCACCAGGGAACGTGGATATTCGAAACGTCCCGCGATCGGATGATCGATCTCGACGAACGCGTTGCGTGCGCGCAAATGCGGATGCTGTGCGGCCTGCGCCACCGTGAACACCGGACCAATCGTCAGCCCGAGACGCTGCCCTTCGCTTACGAGATACTCGGTATCGTACTTCAGCAGCTCCTGCCGAATTGCGAGTCGCAACACGTCGTCGTTGGCTTGACGTCCCGCGAGTTTGTCGAAGATTTCGCTCTCGAGCGCGTGCGGATTGTGAAGCAGCTTCTTGAGCGCCACGTAGTGGCTGTCCGCCGACCACAATGTGTAGATGTAGCCGTCCTTGCACGGCAACGGCTCGAGGCCAACGGCGACATTGCCGCGCATCCGGCTGAACGGAAGGCGCACATACGTGTAAGCAGCCATCTCAATTTTCGAAGTGCTTGCGATTGCTTGCCAGCACGGCACGTCGATCCATTGGCCTACTCCGGTTGCCTCACGATGGAAGATCGCGAACATCGATGCTGCCGCGGCTGCGGTCGCGCCCATCATCTCAGCCTGATGGCCCGGTGCGCGCAGCGGGTTCTCGCGCTCGGCGTCATCGACCATCGTCGGCGTGTTATAGCCCGTCAGGCTCATCGCGAACTCAATCAGATCGGTTCCTTTCCAATCGCGATAGGGACCGATTTGGCCGAACGGTGTGATCGACGTGAGTATCAATCGCGGATTGAGTGCGTGCATGGCGTCGAAGCCGAGGCCAATGCTATCCAGATGTCCCGGCGGATGGTTCTCGATCAGCACGTCGGCACGCGCGATGAGCGCGCGAAAAACCTCGGCGCCGGTTGGCGTCGCGGGATCGAGAGTAAGGCTTTTCTTGCTGGTGTTCAGATAGAGGAACGCGCCGCTCTTTTCCGGATGCGGGATGTCGCCGGGAAACGGCGGATGTGCGCGCATCTCGTCGCCAGCGCCTGGTGGTTCAATCTTGATGACCTCGGCGCCCATGTCGGCGAACATCTTCCCGCACATCGGTCCCGACACCATTTGCGCGAACTCTACTACGATCAGATCGTCGAGGGCTTTGCCGGCCAAGCGCGCACCTCCCGAGCAGGAAAGCGCGACTATATCCCAGAATTTGCCATCGCGAGAAATCCAAACATACCGTTCGGTTTGTGTTTTACCGCGGGATGGATCGATACTTGGCGAATAGCGTTTGGTCCCGCGTCAATCTTTCAAGTGAGGTGCTCGTCATGGCGGAATTCGATCTGGTCGTAAAAAACGGCATGGTGGTCGACGGTACTCGTGCGCCGCGTTTTCGCAGCGACATCGGGATCAAGAACGGCAGGATCGCAAAGATCGGCCGTATCGCATCGCATGAGGGCGCCAAGGTCGTCGATGCTGACGGACAGATCGTCGCACCGGGCTTCATCGATCTGCACACCCACTATGACGCGCAAATTTTCTGGGACCCTTACCTCACGATCTCCGGTTATCACGGGGTTACTTCGGTCGTGATCGGCAATTGCGGATTCGGTTTCGCGCCGGTGCGCCCCAAGGATGCCGAGCGCTCGATGCTGACGATGGTCCGCACCGAGGCGATTCCGCTCCGCGCGATGCAGGCCGCGATGCCGTTCGACTGGGAGACCTATCCGCAATTTATGGACAAGCTCGATCGCCTGCCCAAGGGCGTCAATCTGCTGCCCTACGTTCCGATGAATCCGGTGCTCGGCTACGTCATGGGAATCGAGGAATCGAAGACCGGTCGTATGCCGACTGACGATGAGCACGCGACGATGCGCCGTATTCTGCACGAAGCGATGGACGCGGGCGCGTGCGGATGGTCGGCGCAGCGGCTGATCCCGGGCGGTCCGAGCGCGGTGCAACGCGACTTCGACGGCTCGCCGATGAATACCGACGTGATGCACGACGAGACCTGCCTGGAAATGGCGCGGGTGCTCGGCGAGCGCGGCGAAGGCTTCCAGGAACTCACGCTGGCGAGTTGGGATCCGAGGAAGGATGCGGAGCACTTCGAGCAGATCGCCGAAGTCAGCGGGCGTCCGATAATGTACGAAGCGCTGGTGACGAACGATCGCTTCCCGCATCGCCATCGCAACACGATGCGGTGGCTCGAGCGATGCCGTCAGAAGGGTCTGCCGGTCTATGGCCAGGGTACGACCACTGACGCCGGACTCACCTTCACGTTCGAGGACTGGAACCTGTTTGACGATTCTGACGCCTGGCGCGAAGCAACTACCGGCACCGTTGCCGAGCGCACGGAGAAACTCGGTGATCCTCGCCGCCGCGCCGCGCTCAAGGCGCAGATGCCGCGCGAGAGCCTGATCACCAACTACTTCGACGAGATCATCATCACAGAATGCCAGAAGCCCGCGAACAAGAAGTTCGAGGGCATGACGCTCCGCCTCGCGGCCAAAGAAACCGGCAAGGACGCCGTGGACACCATGCTGGACATAGCAGTGTCGGAGAATCTCAAGACTGAGTTCTTCGCACCCGCGGTGAACTCGTCCGACCTGATGAAGGAGCTGCTCGACTATCCTTATATAACGTTCGGCGTTTCTGACGGCGGCGCGCACACCAAGTTCCTGACCGCGGGGCGCTATCCCACCGAAGGACTAATCCGCTTTGTTCGCGAGAAGGAGTGGCTGAGCCTCGAAGACATCCACTGGCGGATGTCGGGACTGCCGGCCTTCTGCGCCGGATTCAAGGATCGCGGCTTCCTGCGCGAGGGCGCACCGGCCGATATCGTGGTTTACAATCTCGAACGGTTGAAGGTGCTGCCGGTCGAGATTGCGCACGACCTGCCAGGCGACGAATGGCGCCGCGTGCAACGCGCCGAGGGCTATAGCCATGTGATCGTGAACGGCCAGATTACCTGGGATGGCGACCGCTTCACTGGCGTATCTCCGGGCAAGGTCCTGCGCCACGGAGTCTCGGCCTAGCGATCAGCGATCGCTGACAGTTCCGGCAAATGGAACGCGCTGAAGAAATCGCGATGTTCCGCACCGCGCTTCGAATCGCGGATCTTCATCCCGATCCGATTACGCTCCCCGATGATCATCAGGTGATCGTCGGCTCGATGCGCTTTCACTACCTCGACTGGGGCGGAACCGGCACGCCGATTCTGTTTCTGCACGGCGGCGGTCTGACCGCGCACACCTGGGATTGCGTTGCTGTTATGCTTCGCGACCGCTTTCGATGCGTTGCGCTCGACCAGCGTGGGCATGGTGACAGCGAATGGTCGCCGACAATCGACTATCGAATCGCGGCGCACGTCGGCGACATCGAAGGATTCATCGACTCGATGCGACTCGAGCGTCCTATACTCGTCGGGCAATCGATGGGCGGGCTCAACTCGATCGCCTATGCGACGCGTCATAGCGACGCGATGCGCGCGATGGTGATCGTCGATGTCGCTCCCGAAATCAGCACTTCAGGGGCCGAGCGCATTCGCGACTTTGCGGGCACGCCCGAACTCGATTCGCCGGACGCCTTTCTCGATCGCGCGACCAGGTTCAATCCACTTCGCGATCCGGCAGTGTTGCGCCGAAGTCTTCACTACAATTTGCGCGAGACGCCCGCGGGCAAATGGGTCTTCAAGCACGATCAGCGGCGCCGATCAGACGACGCGATGCGCGCGTTCACGGAAGATCGAACGCGGTTTGCGGATCACGTCTCGAAGATCTCATGCGCGACCCTGGTCGTGCGCGGAGCGCTGAGCGACGTCCTCACCGATGACTCGGCGGAGAAGTTCGCACGCTCTCTCCCGAATGGGCGATTGGCGCGTGTCGAAAAGTCGGGACACAATGTGCAAGGCGACAACCCACGCGCATTGCTCGATGCGATGCTGTCGTTCTTCCGCGCCGCCGGAATCAACTGATGGGCGACGGCGAGGCGAAACCGCGGAGCGCGACTCGAGGGCGTGGAGGATCTGCACAAAGTTAATCCGCGCATCATCTATATGCAGACGCCTCGGCAAGCCGGGCGTGCACAAAGACTACGCAGCTATGCTCCTACCGCGCAGGCGTTTTCCGGATTGACGTCGTCGGTTCTTCATTCAGCGAATCTCCACGTCTTCTCGGCGGTGCCGCCGACGCGCCAGCGCGGCATCACAATCTTCGGATCGTTGGTCTCTTCGAAGATCACCGAACATGGCAGGCCGATCGCGACTTCCGCTTCGTCGTTGGTCATAACGCCGGCGACTCGCGTGACAGTTCCGTCCTCTTCCTTGCAGTCGTCAAGCTCGATGATCGCGACGACGTATGGCACCGCTGCGATAAACGCTCCGAGGATCGGCTGCACCACGACAACGTAGCTGTGAATCACACCGTTGCCCGCGGTCTCGAACCATCCGATATCCATCGAGGTGCACTTGTTGCACGCCGGGATGTTCGGCGGAAACCATTTGTGCCCGCATTGATTGCATCGACGCACCAGGTACTTGCGCTGCCGCGTCGCCTCCCACCATTCGCGCGTGTCGGAATCGGGATGGATGCGCAGTTTCGAATAGTCAATTGTCACCGACATCGATCACCTCCGCACTCACGCGGCCATCCCCCGCAGGATGAGGCAGCTCGCCATATTTTCCCATCCCCACGCCATCCCGCAGCAGATTTTTGCATCATGGACCTGGCGGCATCCTTTGGCGCGATCGTAACTATGCGTGCCTTCGCGCCATCCGGGACATGCGTCGTCAGCGCGATGCCGCAACTGGCGCACGTTTTCGATCACCATCTGCACGCCATGTGTGTAACCTTCCGACAGGTGCCCGCCTGAGAGATTGCTCGGCAACTCGTGATCGATTTGGAGGCGCCCGCCCTTGACGAATTCGCCCGCCTCACCCGGAGCGCAGAATCCGTTCGCCTCGAGCTGAATCAGCGTGGTGAAAGTGAAAGCGTCGTAACACGAAACGAAGTCCACATCGCTATGCGTGATTCCCGCCATGCCGAACGCGCGCTTCCATCCATAGTTGCCCGCGACGTAGTGCAGCACTGGCCGCGAGGGGTTCCACTGCGGATTATCGGTCATCGTGCGCGCGTATCCTCCCATGATGAAGACCGGAGGATGCCGCAGATCGTATGCACGCTCGCGCGACGTCACGATGATGGCGGCCGAGACATCGGTCTCCGTGCAACAGTCCAGCAGCCGAAACGGTTTGACGATCCACCGCGATCGCTGGTGATCCTCAATCGTGATCGGCGAGCGATAAATAGCCTTCGGATTGAGGCTAGCGTGATAGCGATGCGCTACCGCAATCTCCGCGAATGCCTTGGTCGTGCAGCCGGTGTCGTGTAGATAGCGCATCGCGGACATGGCGAAGCGCTGCGCCGGCGACGTCCAACCCCATCCCATGTTGAACTGATTGTCGCCGTCGGCATTGGCTGCGGGAATGGGACCGCCCGGAATCTGCCCGCCCATCCTGCGCCCTGATCGCCCGAGCATCGAGCGAAAGCACACGATCGTTTTGGCGTAGCCCGCCTCGATGAGCCCGATCGCGTGTGCGACCAGAGCCTCGGTGCTCGAACCGCCGCCGAAAATATCGAGACAATAGTTCAGCCGCATCCCGAGCGCAGACGCGACGTGCGCGGAAGAGGTTGAATCCGCGACTTGATAGCTCGTCATGCCATCTATGTCCGACGGCTCGAGGCCCGCGTCGTCCATCGCGTTGCGGATCGCCTCGCACGCCATCGATAGCGTCGTGCGATTCGACGGCCGCAGGTGCGGAGTCTCGCCCACGCCCACGATGCAGTATTTGTCAGTCAGTGCACCCATGAGAATTTTCCTGCTCTAAGACGCCGAAGGTGGCTTCAATTGCGGCGCAACCTCACGCGCGAAGAGTTCCATCGAGCTGCGGCTGCGTTCCGGCGAGATACCGGGCAGATGCATCCCGAGCACGAGGTGTGTCGTTCTTACTTTCGTGAGCGACGCGTTGAGCTTGGACGCAACTTCGTCAGGGCTACCGACCGCGAGCGGAAACATGAGTTGCGAATCGCGCAGCTTCGCGGGCTCCGGCAACTGCGGCATGTCTGCGCCGAGGAAGTCGCCCGCCTCGCTCAGCCATCGCGTGTACCACTTGATCATGTAGTGCAGATGCTCCTGCGAATGCGCCCACGCCTCGTCATTGGTGCGTCCGACATAGGTAAAGTGGAGTTGTGCTGCGGAGAAATCTTTTGGATTGCGTCCGGCCTTCCGCAACGCATTGTCATAAGTCGTTTGCGCGGCGGGATTCGCGAGACCCATGAAATTGCATCCCATCCGTCCCGCGCGTTCGATCGCTTTTGGCGCGCCGGCACCGATCCACAGCGGAGGATGCGGCGCCTGCACCGGCCGCGGCATCAGGCGAACGTTCTTCACCTTGTAGTGCTTCCCATCGAATGAAAAGTCATCCTTGGTCCACGCACCGCGAATCACTTCGATACCTTCTTCGAGGCGTCCGGCTCGAGTCTTTCGATCGACGCCGTACGCCGCGAATTCGCCGGGTGCATATCCTTGCCCGACACCCAAATCGAAACAGCCGTTTGAAATGATATCGATCGTCGCCGCGTCTTCCGCGACGCGCACCGCGTTATGCAGCGGCAGCAGCACCAGGTACGTACCGATGCGAATCCGCTTGGTGACCGCGGCAATCGCCGATGCGATTGGCAAAATCGCCGGCGAGTATCCGTCCTCGGCGAAGTGATGTTCGGTCAGCCAGACTTCATCGTAGCCAAACTCCTCGGCGAGTCGCGTTTGCGCGAGCTGATCGGCATAGAAGTCAGCAAACGGCTTGCGCCACGCCGGCGGATTTCGAAACGGAAACAGCAGCCCGACATTTAAATTTCTGCATATACTCACGGCTTCGCCTCAACTCGGATTCTTCACGCGACCGTGCCACTTTGGTCTTCATTTTTCAAACCCCGATCCTGCCGTCCTTCGCCTCGTACTCGCAGGTTGTCAGCCGTCCTTCGACATACACCTGGCGGCCTTTGCTGAGAAATTCCGCGCATGTCTCGGCCAACTTTCCGAAGGCGACGATCCGGTGCCATTCAGTCCGTTGAATGAACGTTTAGGTTCTTGCAAACGTAGAACAAGGGCCACTTCGTTCTTGTTTTTTCGCGACCGTGGGCTCGGAAGTTGAGCGCGTCGACTTCTTGATCGCGGCGAGCAGTACGGCCTTTTTGATCGGCTTGCTGACGTGCATGTCGACGCCGGCATCAAGGGTCCGGCGAACCTCTTCATCCAGGGCCGAGGCAGTAAGTGCGAGGATCGGCGTGCGCGAGAGGCCACGTTCCTTTTCCCAAGCGCGGATTGCAGAAGTAGCTTCCAGGCCATCCATCATGGGCATCTGGATATCCATGAGCACCACGTCGTAGCTTCCGGCTTTTATCCGGGCGACGGCGATTGCACCATTCTCAGCATCGTCGAGTTGCCATGCGGTGTCCTTGAAAAAGGCGTGTATCAGTAAACGATTGTCCTTCGAGTCGTCGGCGAGAAGGATCCTCAGAGGACGATCTGGTTGCGCAATCTCAGTGACGTCCTCCGTCGAAGTGAGCGACGGAGTATGCGCGGGTTCCACGGCGCCGGTCGCGGAAAGAGCAGCGTGTTTCGCCATCGCGGTTCCGATCGCATCAAACAGGTCGCTTCGACGAACCGGTTTCACCAGGTAAGCGTCGAGTCCCAGCTCGCGTGCGCGCGTCAGCTGGACCTTGAGATCGTCAGACGACAGCATCAGCACCGTCAAATCCTGTCCCATCCCGGCCTTGAGCCGTTCGGCAACCTGAAAGCCGTCCATCCCCGGCATCCTGCAGTCGAGCAACACCAGCTTGTATGGAACGCCCGTGGCCCTGGCACGTTCAATCTGTTCGAGCGCGGTCGGCCCGTCCTCGGCTTCATCAACATCGGCGCCGCGGCTCGACAGCATTTCGCGCAGGATGAGCCGGTTGTTGAAGTTGTCGTCGACCACAAGGGCGCGAACCCCGCTCAGCATCACTGTCGGGATGGTCTGTCTCTCGGCGGGCGCGCCGGTGTCGAGCTGGAAGGGCGCGGTAAAATGAAAGACGCTGCCACGTCCCAACTCACTCTCGACCCAGACGCGACCTCCCATCAGCGCGACCAGCCGGCGCACGATCGCGAGGCCGAGGCCACTGCCGCCATACTGGCGGGTGGTGGAAGAGTCGGCCTGGGTGAAACTGGAGAAAACGTCTTCGAGTTTGTCCGGGGCGATTCCGATGCCGGTATCCGATACGGAAAAATGAAGATGAGCGGGATCGTCGGAGTCGCGATCGCGCTCGACGGTGAGCATGACCTGGCCGCGCTCGGTGAACTTGACGGCGTTGCCGATCAGATTTAGCAGGACCTGGCGGACGCGCAGCCGATCGCCGACGAGCGCGGTCGGAACGTCGGGCATCACATGCGCCAGCATCTCTAGTCCCTTCTGATGAGCTCGAATCCCCAAAGTCTCAACCGTTCCATCGACCAGCTCTTCGAGATCGAAACCAGTTTGCTCTAGCGAGAGGCGGCCGCTCTCGATTCTTGCGAGATCCAGAATTCCGTTGATCAGGTCCAGCAGCGCGTCACCATTGTTGGTCATTAGCTCGAGGTATCTTTGTTGGTCGGGGTCGAGCTTGGTCTCTTCCAGCAATTGCGCCATGCCGAGAATCGCGTTCATCGGAGTGCGAATCTCGTGCGACATGCTCGAGAGAAATTCCGATTTGGCGCGCGACGCGTCCAGCGCCGACTCGCGTGCGGCGACCAGCTCGCGTGCGGTCTCGCGGAGTTCGGCGGTTCGAATACCGACCTCGTTCTCGATTTCCGCGTTGACAGTTTCCAGCCGCGCACGATCGACGGCGATCGCTCTCATCTCGTTCAGGCTCTGCACGATCGAAACAATCAGAAAGAAATCTGTAAAGACGACCCATCCGACGTGTTCAGCCCATCGCCACGGCTCTACCGCCGCCACCCCATAGATCGATAGCGGGAAATAGCGTCCCCGAACGAAATGGTCTGCGGCCGCGACAATCGAGGCGGTTATCAGCACATGCCAATCGCGATAGAAGGCCAGGAAGGCAAGCGATCCGAAGTAGTGGAAGTGAGTTTCGATCCGTCCCCCGCTCAGATGTATCAGCAGGCCCGACGTGAGCATCTGCGCGATCGCGATGACGTGGCGAGTGACGGTGCGACCCGGCATCACCAGCACCATTGCAAGCGGCGCTATCGCAATCGCACCACCGAGAAATATCGCGGCCCATAGGTGGATGTGTGTTTGGCTTTGTTCACCCGCCCAGGTGGTTGGCGAGAGGAGCAACGCGGCGACGATTCCGGCGAGCCACTGAAACACGAACAGACCGGCAAATAATTTGTCCGTGCGGCGGAAGATTCCGGCGCGCATTTCGCTGAAGAGCGCGTTGGCGCGGCCCGCGACGTCAGCAGAAAGTTCGCGCTCCGGGCTCATTTCGCGCACTTGTCCTGCTCACTTTTGCGATTCGCGGATCGCGCGAACAGCGGGCATCCATAGACCGGGGTGGTGGCCGCAACCATGACCGGCTTGTTCCTGTCAACAACCCTCGCGGGTCCACCTGGTTCGGGGACATCGATCAATCGGGCGATTGCGCTCACACCGGCGTTGTCGCCGAAGTGCCCACGAGCGGCGGTGATTCCGCCGCTGAATAGCAGGCGCCCGCGCGGATCATAAACCATCGTCTGGCCTGAAGTCGCCGCACCGAACAGTTTCGCCTCGGCGCCCAGATCAATGATGCGGGTTACGCCGGGTATCAACCCGGCGCTTGACCAGAGATCACTCTTCGTCCAGGTTGCATCGAAGCCTGGCGGCTGGACGAAGACAACGAAGGCCGCGAGCCTGCCTCCACTGTGCGCTATCAGGATCGCCAGTTCGCCAATGCTCGCACGCGAGCACGGACAATGCGGATGAATCGCCATCACCAGCGTGAAATAGCCGGAAGGGCGAGAGATGAGACTCTCGGATGGCCACGACGCATGCGGAGTTCCAGCACTGCCGGGAGTCAAAGAGTAGTTTCTAAGTATGCCTAGCCCGACAATGACTACCGTGAGCCAAATTGCCAGTCCAATGGCTAATAGGATCGATCGTTTCGGGTTTACCAAGGCCGCTCTCAAAAAGTTAGAGGGCAACTTCTATGCCTGACAAACGACCAGCTCCTGCATCGCCATACGAAGGTTTGCTCTACTCCAGTTGGTATCCGCGCGTCATCTGACCGGTCAAATGGAGACATCCTCCGATTTTGACACCGCTTTCTCCTGCGTCACTTCGCAATCGACATTCAAGAGCAGGGCGCTGAAGTAGTTCGGGAGTATTGCTTAACGCAATTTGGCCGGGACTAAGCGGGATCACGTGGGATGAACTGGGACAGGTTTCGCGAACCAGAAAGGACTTGGCGGACGAGGGCAGACGGCCCGAAATAGACAATTTGTTGAGAATGACGCGACGGCAACGTATGGGGTTCTTGGAGGCGTTTTGACAAATCCAACAGTGACATGCTGGCCTTTAAGTCGTTTTAATGATATTAACAAAAAGTTGTCTTTTTCACCTTTTTTGATGACTTGTGGTCACAACGCTGAAATAGACTCAATCGGAAACCGTAAACAGGGGGAAAGAAGATCAATGGCACGCAATAAGCAACGCAGTTTCGGACAAGTCATTCGGGAACGCAGACGGCAACTCGACCTCACCCAAGAGGAAACTGCTCGTGGCATCAGGACATCCACGCCATACATTGGCCACCTGGAATCCGGCAAACGCCATCCTTCCGACGAGACTCTAACGCGCCTGGCGGGAGTGCTCGGACTCGATCGCCGCGAACTATTTTTTCTCGCTAACCCTCGCGCACACGCGCTACTGAGTCCCGAGAGTAAGTCGACGACTGATTCCACTTGGAATGATTTCAGGAAGAACGACCAACTGCGGCGGGTTCACAAGATAACGAGCGACGAGATGGAGATGCTTTCGCAAGTTGCGTTGCTCGGTGATGTGCCTTCGGCGCGCGACTTCATCCATATCCTGAATACCGTGCGCCACACTGTCGGAAGATAGGAAATATCGGGGTCAAACTCCTAAAGATCCTGCGGAATGGTTTCATGAACGAGCGGAGCACCGAAAAGCGGGAAGATACCGTCGCCGGTAGACTGCACGACGTAGCCGTCGTAGCGATGGACCGCATCCATCATAACGTCAGCGCCGGATCGATAGCGGCGCGCGCCTTTTCGGGGTCGAGGTCCTCACCATCTCGGTGGATTCCTTCATGTCAGCGAACACGGGAGCGACTGTCTTGCGCGCCGAGAGGGAACGTTCGATGGCTCTGGTCGAATTGGTGGGAAAGACAGTGCTGACAGACGAGGTGCGCGACTGGGGCGTCGTCATGCCTTCAGAAGCTTCTTTCCGGAGACGAGCGAGATTCTCATCGCCTTGTCCCCGGGTTCACGAGCCTGCGCCATAAGAGCTCGGCCAACCATACGAGTCGCGACCTCCTATCGGTGCAGGATTGCTGGGTCCATCGGTACCGGTGGTATCGAGATTGTGGAATCGGACTCTATTCACCCGTGTGCGCAACTACGGTGAACAGGCAAGCGTCCGGAAAGTTGCGATCCCAAACGTACTCAAAGTTCTCTTGATGTTTCTCCTTCAGAACGTCAGTGTACGTAACAGTTCCCCAAATCCCGAACTTGAGCTGCCCCGCAACAATCTTCTGAAACGTTTGTTCGGGTGGAACACTGTCTAAACTCTTCGAGAGCATGTCTCTGACTGTGCCTGTGGTTGCGCCTGGTATACTCGTACCTGCGCTTACCGAAGCAGCACTGACTGCGCTGGCCGGATCTGTTGATTGTTCGGTCGGCGTAGCGCCGGGAATTCCGGCGGAGAAAGACGACTCAAAGTTGTCGGCCTGAGTCCTGCCCGAATTGCGGTAACGCAATGTCAATACCGTATCGAGACTCAATGGACCGCGAGGAGAACAGTAGATTGCATCTACATTGACGTGGGCAGCTTCGGCTATTACCACCATATCGCGTGCACTGCGCGCGGAGAGCGCAGCAACGTCTGCCTGAGTCTTGGCAGCGTCTGCATCGATCTTGCTGCCGTCCGCCTGGGTCTTGATGCTATCCGCTTGGGATTCGACTGCTTGGGAGGCTTGTTTGGCGGCGGCCGCCTGCGCCTGCACTTCTGAAATTGTTTGTTGGCTGATTTCGCGCTGCTTGCCAATGATCGTGTTGAGCGTAGCTATAGTGGTTACGTGCCTTCGATAAGCGTCGACTAACTTATACAAGATCCCGAGAGTCAGCACCCACAGCAACAGACTAGTAATAGAAATGCCGATGGCTACCTTTGTCCCGGTTCTGGTTCGACGCTTGTGCCTTTTACGCTGCTCGGGTTGAGAGGCGACTTGGCCGTACAGACCGTTACGCGCAGCGTCGTGGCTCTTGTCTTTTTGCTCCTCGGTCGGGTGATCGTTTGCTTCGCGTTCCTCGCGCTTGTTTCCCGACGGGCCAGACGAGCCATTCTCCGCGCGCTCGAGCAAGGAGGCGGCATCCAGGAGAAATGGGACCCTGATTTGCTCAGGCGCATCGGTGGCCTGCGGTTCCGCGGGCTTACTCGCCTCACGAATTTGGCGCAGCATGAACTTCACGTCTTGCTCGCAAGTCCAGGATCCGAACAAAGATGCGTTGGACAACGCTTTCAGTTCCACAGGAGTCAGCTGGAAGCGCTCCAGGACTCCATGGCTGCGGCAAAATCCTTGAACGATTCCGTACTCGCCGGATTGAACTTCGAAGCCTGGGGTCTGTGAATTCTTGGCGGTTTCGAGTTCCGGGATTTGTTCCGGCTCTGGCTCGTCGACTTCTGAAACGCCCGGCAAAGCCGCAAGAAGCGTGGTTGCCTTCGAACGGCCGCCGCGCGATTCGGGAGGTTTTTGCTGCTCGTGTTCGCCAGGCGGCGAGGAACTGAGCGGCGCCGGTTTTTTTTGGAGCGACTTTAAGGCGTCGACCAGCTCGCGCACCACCTGTTCGGCGTCGATAGACGCTTCGGTCACCTTCGGTTTGTCCATTACCCTGCGCTCTGATCCCGCGGTTGCGAGTCTTCTCTATGTTTCAAGCTTGCTCCGATAAACCTTGTGAGCTTCGCTCAAAACCCTGCGCCAGCGCCGAGAAGTCCTCGCGAAGGGTCTTCGCCGGTTCAAACGCATTAGCGAGATGCGCGAGTCTGTCCTGAAGCGTCACCGCCGGTTCGAGCGCAGCGGCAAGCTGGCCCAGGCTTTGGCAGAACCCTTCAGAAAGTTGATCGAGTTCCAGATCCAGAGCCTTCAGAGGGCCGAATTGATTCAGAACCTGTCGAAGCTGGTCCTGGAAACCGCGCATCGGTTGAAGCAGTTTGGCCAATTCCTTGATTTGCGTCCCAAACTGGCGCAGTGGTTCAAACACATTCCCAAGCTCCGAAAGCTGTCCTATCGGTTCCAGGATCGACGCTATCTGAGCGAGTTGATCTTGAAGCGGCTTTACCTGCTCAAACACCGCCTCGACCGCGAGCGTGGGGTGAAACGAAATCTGCTGATCTGCCATTCGAGTCTATCCTCCCAACAACTGCCACATTAATTGACCGCCGACTCGCATGTACCTTGCCGTCACGCCACGGCAATAGCAACTCGGCCCCTGTGGATTGCCGCGACGCTGCGGCTTGCGAGAGATCAATCGATACTGGCAGGATGGCTAAACAAGACTAAGAACTGTATTGCCTATTTGACGCATTTTTATACTTCAATAGATACTCAAAACAATAGCAACTTGTCTTCTACAATTAGTTATAAGGCGCGCTGCAATTTCGATAGCAACGATTCGCCACTAAAAAGGCTAAGGACGGATTAAGATGGCAACTCAGCGAACTTCATTTGAGCCCGGTCTGGCAGTATCGACGGTCTTCGATCAGATCGCACCGCTCGAGGAGCAGTTGGCGCAGATCGTGGTTATCCTCGAACCGATACAGCAGCTCTCTGAGCTTGCAAGCGTGTTCGAACCTCTGCGCGAGTTCGAGGGACGGATTAGGGACCTGGCTAAAGTGCTCGCGCCGATGCACGACTTCCAGCACCAACTTCAACAGGTGTTGAAGCAATTCTCACCGCTGGAAACGCTCGACCAGGAACTCAGCCAGCTCTGCTTGTCGTTCCGCGAAAGTCTGTGCCAACTGGCCACGGCTCTCGAGCCCGCTGCAGCTCTTCAGGATCGACTCGCCCATCTGTGTATTGTATTTGAGCCGGCCAAGGCTCTCCACCAGGAATTCTCTGGGCTGGCTCAAATTTTCGAGCGAAGCTCGACGGATCTGCCCAATTAAGATCGAACCAGGTGGTCCCGCAAGTAAGTGGTCCTCCTATCAGAGCCGGCGACTTCGGAAGCAGGCGAAAAAGCCGGATGGATACGTTACGATGTTGAGCTGGCGGCGTCAGCTGTCGCCAGGTGAACGCCGGGCCGCCCATTTTTCCTGGCGCGAAGTGCCGCGCAAGTCTGCGATTGTGGGAACAGCACCAGGAAAAGCACGATGATACTGTTTGATATCAAAGCCGACCTATACGGGCCGCCTTCAAACGAGCGGGAAGATTCCAACGCGTTTCGGGCCAGACTTGCAGTATCGGCAGTTTTTGACCAGGTCGAGCCTTTGCAGGCGCAGCTCGCTCGTATGGCGTCTTTTCGCGAACCGATGCAGCGGCTCGGCGAACTGGCAAAGGTGTTCGACGAGTTACGCAAGTTCGCGATGCAGCTCAGCGACCTGGCCAGAGTGTTCGAGTCAAGGCACAACTTTCAGGACCGCCTTCGTCCGGTCCCGAACCAGTTTGCCCCGCTGGAGGCTCTCGATGAGAAACTCAAACGGCTTTGCGCGTCGTTCGCCGAACATTTGAGCGAACTCGCCGACGCGCTCGGACCGGCGGTTATGCTTCAAGACCAACTCGGGTATCTAGCTAGCGCGTTCGAGCCAGCCAAGGTTCTTCGCCAGGAATTCTCGGGATTGGCCCAGAGTTTCGCGTTGGGGTCACACGCAATGTCGGACGGTCGGAATACGGCGTCTTCACCGAGCAACCCGAGACGCTGACCGATGATTTCTTCGTCAACCTGCTCGACATGAAAACGACGTGGCAGGCCTCCCTGGCGGCACGGCCGACTGAACCCAAACAAAAGGACCACCGATTCGTCGACCCCATCTGCTGGTAACGCTGGCGAAGCTTGCCAAGCAAGGCGGTCTTCGGGCACTGGCGGCAGAATCACTCACGGTCAAGCACGTTTTATTGACTCGATTAAAAAGACCGCATAACTTCTTGTCGAAAAAGAGTTGACTCATAGTCAAACACTAATATCAGCACAGTGACTATGAGTGCGCACAGTGGAAGGGGGCGCCTCGAATGCTAGCAGACTTCATCATCGCTCTTTTGATTTCACTTGACGTAATTCTGCTTGTGCGACTGTTCGAGGACCAGCGCGAGTGTGGCTGGCGCTTCATCTCTTTGACCTGAAGCGGCCATCCAGAAAGACGAGGTGCAACGTGTTCTCACAAAACAGGATTGACGATGGGGTATGTGACGGTTGGGGAGCATCGAATGCGGATGCGGTTGCCGAACGAGCAGGTCTTCGGAGCCTTCTGGCTAGGCCGTTCTACTGGCTTGGCTACTTGGCCGTAGCGTTTCTTCTCGTATTCCTCTGGTCGGCTGAGCACGTCGAGGGAATCAGCACCGGCATGGATTAGGCGCTCGAAGGACGCTCTTTGCTTTGGTCAGGCCGAGAGAGCGAGCGAGGTCATATTGTTACGTGCCCGCAGGTTACGATCGTGCCGCATTTTGGGAGCCGTAAACAGGCTGCGACTGCGACGAAAGTAGGTTGTTTCTTCGCTCAGGGAGTTCTTGTGACTACGAAAGACCGATACCGAATCTCGGCCCGCATGCATCGCCGAGAGAACACGGTTGCGAAAAGAGAACCTGACAGTCTCGAACGTCTCATACACGAGATTCTGACTACTACAAAAGGCGCCGGCGCGAAGGCACCTGTGCTGCGGGCGCACCAATCTTTCCAGACCTTCGCGCGTCGCGACTATTCGAACGCACTGCGCAAGCTCTTAGACAGGCGCCAAGTGGCGGAGATTTTCGCCGAGATGGGTGCAGCGCTGCCAGGGCTTAACCAAAAGGTATTTCGGACTCTGGATCTTCGTCGGCTGGCGGAAATTGCGACGGAACTGGGTGCCGTACTGAAGGCCAAGCCGCTCGACGATTCCCAGGGTTGCGCTCTGCGAGGTTTTTACGTGAGTGATCGTGTTTTGGTCGGTAAACCGCTCATATATGTGAATACGGCGGATCATCCAGTCCGAGTGGCGGCCGCCTTCTGGCATGAGGTCGGTCATCATGTCGTGAAACGCATATTTGATAGTCGCCACGCACAAACGCATCTCTCCCTCGGCGCTGAGTACCAAGATCACCTGGACGATCCGGAGGAAATCGTCGCCGATATGCTGCTGGTCCTGGCATGCTATCCTCATCACGCTGCTCTGCGTTTGTTCAATATGCCTGCACCGACAGACGCTCTCAACCAATGCCCTGGCCAGCTAGTCTCAAGAGTCAGGCCGTACATACGCGCCGTCTCAGGATGGGACTTCGAAAAGAAACTGAACGCCACAGAAAGTCTGCGACAGCTGGCGGGGATGATTCATTTCGCGAAACTGCGCGCGACTTTGCTTTCAGAGTACGCGATATGAGGCAAAAGGCATTCCTTGTGAGTGTCCTGACGATCCGATCTTTTTCTGCCGTTAGATCTGACACGATTTTCTGAAGGTCCAAGGAGCACTCCTTTTTTCGTTTAGACGTTAATCGCGTTAACTGTCTTGGCTTGGCTTGAGCCGTGACGTAGATCGCGAATAAATGTCAGTGGCATTTCAGAATCGCAACCTAAGCGAAGCAGAGATCACCCGATTATCTCCATTTTTGAATATAGCTATCCGGGTCCCTCTAATCTTCAGTGCGTTGCGCGAATAAGGCTAGCGTTCATAGGTGTTATCGCCCATATTGCCTGGTTTTAGGTTTTGAATAGGCACAGGGGCCTTACCGGTGCCGGACAGTGAAACGGTCTGCGGCGCGCCGATCGCGTTGTCGAAAATCATCAGCGTTCCGGTCTGCGACGTCGTATTGGTCGGGCTAAAGGTCACCGATACCTTGCATTTCTTGCCGGGCGCGAGCAGCTCCTGGCATTCCGATTTCACCACGAACACCGATGGCGGCGCGGTCTCCATCTCGATGCTCACGGCCAGGCCGTTCTTTTTCTTGCCCACGTTCTTGATCGTGACCGTTCTGGGCTTGCTGGTCGTTCCGACGGTCACGTCGTCGCCGAATTTCAGCGAATGAGGCTTGATCCTCAGCTTCTCGTCGATCGGAGTCGGTGTCGAGGTCGGCGTGGCAGAGTCGGTCGGTGTCGCAGTGCTCGATTCGGTCGGCGACGCAGTTGCGGTACCAGTTGCGCTGGCAGTCGCGGTGACTGAAGCCGTGCTCGACTCCGTCGCGGTTGGCGTAGCGGTCCTGGTAGCGGTGGCAGTCGCTGTCGAAGTGCTAGTCGCCGTGGTGGTTGCAGTGAGCGTCGCTGTCGCGGTTGGCGTAGCAGTCCTGGTAGCGGTGGCAGTCGGTGTTGCAGTGCTCGTCGCTGTCGCGGTGGCAGTCGGCGTCGCAGTTGTCGTCGATGTCGCCGTGGCGGTTGCAGTCGCCGTTGCCGTGGGAGTTGCTGTGGCGG
>NZ_JBAUYR010000147.1:0-157921 GCF_049584895.1 Binatus sp. (SeqCode) | reverse complement strand
CGCTCGATACTCTGCCATACGCGATTCGATCGGAATGACAGAGCGGCGAGAGGCAGATAGGATGATGTGAGATTCATGAGCCAGGCGAAAAATCCCGAAAGTCACGTCGGCCGCAAGCCGAATCGGTTAATCAACGAACAGAGTCCGTACCTGCGGCAGCATGCGTACAATCCGGTCGATTGGTATGCGTGGGGGCCGGACGCGCTCGCGCGCGCGCGGACCGAGAACAAGCCGATCATGCTGTCGATCGGCTATTCGGCCTGTCATTGGTGCCACGTGATGGAGCGCGAGTCGTTCGAGAACGATGCGATCGCGCGGGTGATCAACGAGAACTTCATCCCGATCAAGGTGGATCGCGAAGAGCGGCCCGACCTCGATCAGATTTACATGGATGCGGTGCAGCTGATCACGGGTCGCGGCGGATGGCCGCTGACGATGTTCCTCGCGCCCGACGGTCGGCCTTTTTTCGGCGGGACCTACTATCCGCCCGAGGATCGGCAGGGCATGCCCGGCTTCCCGCGAATCCTGGCGGCGGTGTCGCAGGCATATCGCGACAAGGCGAAGGAGGTCACCAACAATCTCGAGAAGCTGACCGAGGCGCTCGGCGCGATTACCAACTACGTGCCGACCGTCGGCGATTTGAAGCCGGGCCTGGCGACCGAATCGGCGCGCGCGCTCGGCTCGCACTACGACAGTATCAATGGCGGTCTTGGGCAGGCGCCGAAATTTCCCAACACCTTCGTGTTCTCGCTGTTTCTTCGCGTGCATGCCGCTGACGGCGATGAGGCGATGGCCGAGATGGTTCGGCATACGCTGTCGAAGATGGCGCGCGGCGGAATTTACGATCAGATCGGCGGCGGATTCCATCGCTACAGCGTCGACGAGCGATGGCTGGTGCCGCATTTCGAAAAAATGCTCTACGACAACGCGCTGCTTGCGCGCCTTTACCTCGATGCCGGCCGCGCGCTGAACGAGCCGGAGTTCCTGGGCGTCGCGCGCGAAATTTTCGACTACGTTCTGCGCGAGATGACGAGTCCCGAGGGCGGCTTTTACTCGGCGCAAGACGCGGACAGCGAGGGCGAGGAAGGAAAGTTCTTCGTCTGGACGCCGGAGCAGGTCGACGCCGTGATTGGTCCCGAGCTTGGCGCGATAGCCGAGCGCTATTTCGACATCTCGATCGAAGGCAACTTCGAAGACGCGAACATTCCGCATCGCACAATCGAGCTGCCTGACGCGGCGCGGATGTTCAAAATTTCGGAAGACGAGATGGCGTCGAAGATTCGCGAGATTCGCGAGAAGCTGTTTGCGGCGCGCGAACAAAGGGTGAAGCCGGGCCGCGACGAAAAGGTGCTGGTGGCATGGAATGCGATGATGATCGGTGCGTTCGCCGAGGGTTATCGCGCGCTGCACGAGCGCCGGTATCTCGATGCGGCCGAACGCGCGGCCGATTTTATCATGACTACGATGTGGGACGGCCGTGCGCTCAAGCGGTCGTTCAAGGACGGCGTTGCGCGGCACAACGCATACCTCGAGGACTATGCGCAGTTGGTGGGCGCGATGCTCGACGTCTACGAAGCCTCGCTCGACGCGAAGTATCTGGCGCATGCGCGGACGCTGGCCGACGTGATCCTCGATCGCTTTATCGACAAGGAAAAAGGCGGCTTCTATTTCACGTCGGACGATCACGAGGCGCTGATCATGCGCTCGAAGGCGGCCTTCGACGGCTCGACCCCGTCAGGCAACAGCGCGGCCGTGATGGCGTTGCTCAGGCTGCACGGGTACACCGGCGATGAGCGTTACCGCGTCGAGGCGGAGCGGACGCTCAGGCTGTTCCGCGAATTTATCGAGAAGCAGCCGTTCGGATTTTCGCACATGCTCGAGGCGGTGGATCTTTATCAGCGCGGGCCAATCGAGGTTGTGATTGTCGGCGACCGCAAATCGTCCGAGCTGATCGAATGGACCGAGCGGCTCGGCCTGCTCTACGTTCCGAATCTTGCGATCTTCGTCACCGACCCTGCCGACGCTCAAACCGGTTTCATCCCGGAGCAGGTGCGCGACAAACGGCAGCTCGACGGCCGCGTGACCGCGTACGTCTGCCGCGATCATACCTGCACGGCGCCGATCACCTCGTTCAAAGATCTTCAGAAGGAATTGGCCGACTAGCTCCTGGCGATGCACCGCGACGCGCTCGATCTCACCGCGGCAGGCGCAAAGCTGGCGCCGCATTTTCCGCCGGTCGTCGTCAATCGTGCGGCGCGCCGGGCAAAGTCGCGGCTGCGAGTCGTGCTGCTCAACGCCGCCGGCGGGAGAAGATTCCGCGACATCGTGAAGTGTCTGAAGCGTCCGCCGCTCAACGGCGCCGAGGTGATCCTGCTGTGCGAAGTCAATGCGGGATCGAAGCCGTCTGCCGGCCGCGACGTTGCCGCCGAGATGGCGGCGATGCTCGAGATGAGTTGCGCATACATTCCCGAGTTCGGTGTGACGAATTCGCGCGGAGAAATCATCGGATACATGGGCAATGCGATCCTGAGCGCTGCGCCGTTCGACGACGTGCTCGCAGTCGCGATGCACCGACCGCGCACGCCGCCGATGTTGAGGCGCCGCCGGCGCTGGTCGCGAAAAGGCACGCCGACGGGACTCGTGACCAGGGTGAATTTCGGAGGTAGGGAATTGACCGTCGGCCTCGCGCATCTGCATAGCCGATGCATGCCCGCCGAGCGCGCGCGCCAGATGGCGACTTACCTGGAGTCGTTTCCGCGGACAGGTCGCGCGGTTTTCGGCGGCGATCTGAATACTACAACTACCGAGCTGGCGAGCTGGGCCGATATGCGGGCAACGGCGCGGCAAATGATCGCTACTCCCGATCGATTTCGCGCACCCCAGGCATACGAGCCCCTGTTCGAGCATTTGCGAGAGCATCGGCTCGAGATCGAGGGCGTCAACGTTGCCAATCACCCGACTTTCACTTTCTCCGGACTGATTCCGCGATCGATGCGACCAAAACTCGATTGGCTCGCGGTCCGCGACCTCCATCCAATAGCGGGGACGGCGGCGGTAGTCTCTCCGCGGTCGTCGATTCTGATGCGCCGCATATCCGATCATGATTTCGTGACAGTCGATCTCGAGCCGTAGTCGCTCCCAGAAATACTTCCGCATCGCGATGTGAACTGACTAGAATTGCGCGGCTCGTCACGAGGAGGCGCACGCGATGGCATCGTTCAATGGACTCGGCATGCATATGGGGAATCTCGCGATCCTGTCGACGGCGGAAAGCCGCTCGATAAGTGCGGAGAATCCGACTGGCGAAAAGGGGAAGGGCGCGATGGCGACTCCCGACCCGGCGAAGAGTCCTGCGCGAAAGCTCGGCCGCGGATGGAAAGTTGCGCCCTACGTCGTAATCGAGCCGGGCGAAGTGAAAGTGCTCGCCGATATCGCGGGTGCGGGCGCGATCGCGCAAATCTGGATGACCCCCACGGGAGCGTGGCGCTCGAGCATCCTGAGAATTTACTGGGACGATTCGCCGGAGCCGTCGGTGGAATGCCCGGTCGGCGATTTTTTCGCGTGCGGATGGAACAAGTACGCGCAGGTTTCGTCGTTGGCAGTATGCGTGAATCCCGGCAGCGCCTTCAATTGCTATTGGGAAATGCCATTTCGCAAGCGATGCCTGATTACTATGTCCAATACCGCTGACTCGGCAATGATACTATTCTATCAAATCAACTACATACTCACTGAAGTACCTACTGACGCTGCCTACTTCCATGCACAGTTCCGGCGTGTGAACCCCCTGCCGTACAAAGAGGTATACACAATCGTCGACGGCATAACCGGGCGCGGGCAATACATCGGCACCTACATGGCGTGGGGCGTTCACAACAGCGGATGGTGGGGCGAGGGCGAGATAAAATTCTTCATGGACGGCGACGCGGAGTTTCCGACGATCTGCGGCATCGGCACCGAGGATTACTTTTGCGGCTCGTACAACTTCGACGTCGGCGAGGAGAACGGCGGGTATCGCGAGTTCACGACGCCCTACGCGGGATTGGCGCAAGTCATTCGGCCCGACGGGCTTTACGCGTCGCAGCAGAGATTCGGAATGTACCGCTGGCATATCGCGGACCCGATCAGGTTCAAGCGCGACCTGCGGGTGACGATCCAGGCGCTCGGATGGCTGGGCGACCCGCGAAAGGGCGCGGAGTTCCTGCCCCTGCAGGACGACATCGCGTCGGTGGCATACTGGTACCAGACGCTGCCGGCGGCAAAGTTCCCACCGCTGCCATCGCCGGCCTACCTGCGAATTGTGTAGTGCCTTTTTCCGACTGGCTATTTGAGTTTGCTCGCGGCTTCGACTATCAACTCGTACACTTGGCGCGGGTCTTCGAGTGCGAGTATCCGGTACCACTCGTTGCCGGTCCAATCCGGCGGAACAGATGGGTCGGTGAATGGGAGGGCTCCCGAACGACTATCCGGTGGGCTCAATTCCACAGTGCGATTGATACGCAGGACGCGGAGGCGCGGCGTATTCAGGGCGTCCAACGGAACGGCGGTCATCTCGGGCTCTCTCAATCCCGATACGATGATCGCGCGCTGATTGGTGACGCCGTAAAAGGTGTTCGAGAGATAGGTGTGGAAAACGATCGCTTCCGCGATCAAGAACGCAGACCAGCACCGCGAGCAGAATCGAATTGATGTCCGCACGCTCGGCAAGACTGGATTCGAGCGGCAGTGCACGCAACGCAAGCGCCGCGATTCCGACCAGGACTATCGCGACGACGCGCCATCGCAGCAGCGCGGCGGTGTCATGCGGGCGTCCGCACCAGAGCAGTTTCTCGCGCGCCAGCAGATGCGGAGTGATGACGGCGGCCGCCTCAGGATCCATCGATCACTTGACGATGCGGGCGGCGCGCAAATCGGCGATTCGGTTGGCCGAGTAGCCGAGGTACTCACGCAGGATCTCGTCGGTGTGCTCGCCCAGCATCGGAGCGGCGCGTTCGATCGTGCCGGGAGTCGCGGAAAACTTCGTCAGCATCCCGGTTTGATGCACGCGGCCCCATTGAGAATGAGACAACTCGGCGATCAGATCGTTCGCGACTACCTGCGGATCGTCGAAAAGTTCGCGGGTGTGATTTACCCGCGTTGCCGGGATGTTGGATTTCTTCAACGCTGCGAGTGCGTCGTCGCGATTGAGCTTCGCAAACTGTTCCGCGAGCGCTTCCGCGAGAGCACCCTCGTCCGGCTCGGTGGAGGCAGTGTCCCAGTTGGTATTCGGCAGCCCCGGCATAATAGTCAGTAGCGCGTTCCACTGAGGTTCACTGGATAGCGAGATGAATAGCCATTCGCTGTCGCGGCATTGGTACGCTCGCGAGAGCGCGGAGCGTCCGCGATTCTCAGTGGCCCCATTTTCCATGTCGGGCCGGCCGGTATAGAACGCGAACTCGCCAGCCTGAAAGGCCATCGCGGATTGCAGCAGCGAGGTCTCACAG
The DNA here is from genome assembly GCF_049584895.1 of Binatus sp. (SeqCode). Lineage (GTDB taxonomy): Bacteria > Desulfobacterota > Binatia > Binatales > Binataceae > Binatus. The sequence continues at coordinate 152,438 of NZ_JBAUYR010000147.1, read as the reverse complement.
AACTGGCCGCGACCCGTGAGTTCACGTGCTCGCAGCGCGAGGACGCATCCAAATGCGGAGAGCATCGCAGCACCGTAGTCGCAAATCGCGCAGGTCAGGTACACCGGATGCCCGTGATGGCCGCCCTGCGCCGCCATCACGCCCGACCGCGCCTGCAGCAGCGGATCGAAGCCGGGCTGATTGTGCTCAGGCCCGCGATTTCCGAACGCGTTGACCGACATATAGATGATGCGCGGGTTGCGCGCTGCCAGCGCTTCGTAGTCGAATCCGAAATTGCGCATCCGGCCCGGCCGCAGATTCTCGACCACGATGTCGGCCTGGTCGGCGAGCCCGTGGATTATTTCGCGACCTTCCGCACTTGTGAGATTCAAAGAAATGCCGCGCTTGCCCTGGTTCCAGCCGAGAAAGCCGAAGCCGAAATGGCGAAACGAATCGCCTTCGAGGCTTTCGATCTTGATAACTTTGGCGCCGAGTTGCGCGAGAATCATCGGGCCGTACGAACCCGCGATGTAGCTGGCGAAGTCGAGCACCGTGACGCCATCAAGCGGAGGTTTTCCAGCCACGCGCAGATCGCTTTTCGCCGATGTGTCGCGCTTTGGCTCTGCAAGCCATTGTGATGCTGCTCTCTCGTCGCCGACCTTGGGAACAGGGCCGGTGATTTCACCGGGAGTGTCGTTGAGGAACACTGGCAGGCCCATCTGAATCATGCGGCCGAGAGTGGGGTCGTCGATTTCCCGACGCATCGCGAGCGCGCGCGTCTGCGGGTGATCGATGAACTCCTGGCGGGACATAACCGGCGCGCATGGAACGTCGGACTCGCGCAGGATGCGCAGCCATTCGTCGCGCGGGCGCGTGCGGATGATCGGCTCGATGATATCTTTTAGGGGCTGCCAGTGCTCTTGCGCGATTCCCCACGGCGCATTTTCGAAGCGCGGGTCGCCGACGAGATCGGGCCGGTCGATTGCAATCGCGAACTTGCCCCAGAAGGTCGCGTTGCCGCATGCGGCGAAAAGGTACTGGCCGTCGGCGGCTTCGAACAGACGATAGACCGGAATCGGACCGAGCGGATCCTGCGGACCGTGATAGAGCGTCGTCATTTTTTCGTGGCGCAGAATTCCGCCGGTATGCAGCGAGAAGGCCCCGGCCAGGAGCGAGACCTCGACGGTCTGACCTGCTCCGTTCGGTCCGCGCGCAAGGATCGCGGCAACCGCCGCAGTCGCCGCCATCACACCCGCCGAATAACTTGCCGCCGGAAAAACCAGCGCGACGGGATTGCCGCTGCGCGCCCACTGGCTTCCGGTGATTCCGCCGCGCGCAGCGACCAGATCGTCGTTCGCGTCGAAGTCCGCGTCAGGGCCGCGGCTGCCGAGCGGAGGCACGCCGAGCGCAATCGCGCGGGGATTCATCCGACGAATCGATTCAGGATCGAGGCTGAGTTGACGTAGCCGGGCCGGCGTGAAGCCGGTCACCACGACGTCAGCCCATCGAATCAACTCCGCGACGCGCGCCTGCGACGCGCGATCGTCGAGGTCCAGTTCGAGCGCGCGCTTGCTGCGGTTGAGGACGTGGAAGTGCGGCGTGCCGCGCTCGCGCGAGCCGCCGCGGGGCTCGACCTTGATGGCGCGCGCGCCGTTTTCCGCAAGCAGCATCGTCGCGTAAGCCGCGCCCATGTTTGAATCGAATTCAATGATATTGATTCCGTCGAGTGATTTGCTCATTGAAAATTGCCAATGGTTGGTCTGCGATTTGAATTGTCGTTGAGCAATGCCAAGAAAAGCAAACGATCGTGCCAACGCATGATTATGCTCCGGAATTGCGCCCCGGGGCCGAACGATTTCAACCCGCCGACACGCCGGGTTCATACGCTGTTAACGTTGAGTGCATAGCTTCTGCGCGCCGCCATTCAGATCCACGGAGCGGGGACGACTAACTTCGAGGCAAATTCAAGAAGATGCTCAAACGACGACTCATTCTGGTTCTCTTCACAATCGCGTCGATTGCCGGGATCGCCAACATCGGATTCGCCGACTTGTTAATTAATGGCGCCGGCGCAACGTTCCCGTATCCGATCTATTCCAAGTGGTTCGACGTTTACGCGAAAGAAAATCCCGGTATAAAGTTCAACTATCAATCGATCGGCTCGGGCGGCGGAATCAGGATGCTCTCGAATCGCACGGTTGACCTCGGCGCGAGCGACGCTCCGCTCACCGATCAACAGCTCGCCGACGCGCCCGGCAAAATTTTGCACTTCCCGAGCGTGATGGGCGCGGTAGTAGTCGCGTACAACCTGCCCGGATTTACCGGCACGCTGCGTCTGACGGGTCCGGTCATCGCGGACATTTATTCGGGAAAAATAACCAAGTGGGACGACGACAAGATCAGGGCACTGAATACAGGTGTGGCGCTCCCGTCGGGTCAGGACATCGTCGTATGCCACCGATCGGATGGCAGCGGCACATCGTACATTTTCACCGATTACCTTTCCAAGGTTAGTCCGAGCTGGGCGACCGACCCGGGCAAGGGCACTGCGGTTAAGTGGCCTGTGGGACTGGGCGGCAAGGGCAATGAAGGCGTGACGGCATTGGTCCAGCAAACGCCCGGCGGGATCGGATACATCGAGCTGATATACGCGCTCAACAACAAAATTCCATTCGCGCAGTTACAGAACAAAGCGGGCAACTGGGTGGATGCGAGCCTGGCGGGGGTTACGGCGGCGGCGGCTTCGATGGCTGAAAAGATTCCGGCCGATTTCCGCGTGTCGATCACAGACGCGCCTGGCCCAAATGCGTATCCGATCTCGTCGTTTACCTACCTGCTCGTTTATCAGAAGCAGACGAAAAAGGATGTTGGTGATCAGATCAAAAAGTTCCTGGGCTGGGCGCTGACGGAAGGACAGAAGGAAGCGCCGGATCTCAAGTACGCGCCGCTGCCGGCCGGAGTCGTCCAGAAGGAGACTGCGCAGATTCAGGAGATCCAGGTTCCGTAACGCGATCGTCGTCAGTCTAAAGACGCGCGGGCGTCGAACATAGGCGCCCGCGCTTTTTCTTTTCGTCGAATGCTTCAGCTATGGTCGAGGGCTGTGACACGACAACTGCAAGCATTCATCCTGGCGCTCTCAATTGTGGTAGCGACATGCGGTATCGGGCGAGCGCAGGACTATGTGATCGATCAGCGCACCAGCGACGCGCTTACGAAGTATCTACATATGAGCGAGCTGCCGATGGTGACGGCGCAGTTCTCGACGTCGCCGGGCGGCAGCAAACAATTGATACTCACGGGATTTGTAACGACACAGTTTGGGCGCAATGACGCCGAACGAATCGCGATCGGCTACCTGAACGATCCGAGCGTCAATATGGTCGATCAGATCCTGCTCGATCCGCACATCGAAGATATGCGCGGCGGGCAGCAAGGTTCAGGCACGGCTGGTTCGCAATCGCAAAACAGTCCCGACCAACTTTGGAATAAGACGATGCAGGGCATCTACAAGAACGGCGGGCAGACACCCTCTGGCAGCGGGCCGATGCTGCCCTAGGCGGCATCGTAACTTGCGGCGCGCGGCGTGGTAGGATCGCGCTTGCCGTGGCCGACAAGGTAATTTACCTGCGCGAAAAGCCGGCGTCGCCGGTCGACGAGCGCAACTTCAAAATCAAGTACGCCGAGCTGCTGAATCCCGCTCAGCTCGCCGCCGTGACACATCGCGACGGCCCGCTGCTGGTCGTGGCGGGAGCGGGATCGGGCAAGACTCGCACACTCATCTATCGCGTCGCGCGACTGATCGAGAGCGGCGTGCCGCCGGGCGCGATCCTGCTGCTGACGTTCACCCGTCGAGCGGCGCAGGAGATGTTGCGTCGGGCGGAGCAGCTCGTTGGAGATCGCGCAGGCGCGGTCGCGGGCGGAACGTTTCATTCCTTCGCGAACAACATACTGCGGCGGCATGCGGCGCCGATGGGCCTCAAGTCCAACTTCACGATTCTCGATCGCTCCGACATGGAAGACGTCATCAACCTGCTGCGGACGCGGATGGGACTGGCGTCGCGCGAGCGCCGGTTTCCCAAGAAGAGCACGATCGCCGAGGCGATCAGCATGGCGCGCAACAAGCGCCGCGCGTTGGAAGAGGAAATCGAGATCGATTTTCCCCATCTCGGCGAGCATGAGACGGAGATTCTCGAGCTCGCGAAAAATTACGAGAGCTACAAGCGCGAGCGCGGCCTGCTTGACTACGACGACCTGCTGTATCGGCTCGCCGAGCTGCTCGAACAGTACGAGAACGTGCGGCGAAGGATTTCAGACAGCTATCGCTACATCATGATCGACGAATACCAGGACACCAACCTGATCCAGGCCGACCTGGTGCGGCTGCTCGCGATGAATCATCGCAACGTGATGGCGGTCGGCGATGACGCGCAGTCGATTTATTCGTTTCGCGGCGCCAATTTCCGCAACATCATGGATTTCCCCTCGATTTTTCCCGGCGCGAAGATCGTAAAGCTCGAAGAGAACTATCGCTCAATCCAGGGAATCCTCGACGTCGCCAACGACGTGATTTCACGCGCCGGCGAGAAATACACCAAGGCGCTGTTCACGCAGCGCGAGGGCGGGTTTCGGCCGTTCCTGGTGCGTGCGCAGGACGAGCACATGCAGTCGCGATTCGTCGCGCAGAGAATCCTCGAGCTGCGCGAGGAGGGCGTCGATCTCAGCGAGATCGCGGTGCTGTTCCGATCGAGCTTTCACTCGTTCGATCTCGAACTGGAGCTGCAGCGGCGCGACATCCCGTTCATCAAGCGCGGCGGGTTCAAGTTCATCGAAACTGCGCACATCAAGGACGTGCTGGCGCATCTGCGGGTCATCGCGAATCCGGCGGACGCCGTCTCGTGGCTGCGCGTACTCACGCTGGTGAAGGGTATCGGGCATCGCACGGCGGAGCGGACGATCGATTCGCTCGTCGCCACTGACGATCCGGCGGCCGCTATTGCGAAGTTTGCTGAAAAAGCGCGCGGCGGTGCGGAAGGTGGTCTCAAGCGGCTCGGCACGCTGCTGGCGGAGTTACGCAGCGGTGAAAAACGTCCACCAGAGCAGATTGCGATGACGCTCGAATACTATCTGCCGGTGATGCGCGAGGCGTACGCCGACGATTACCCCAAGCGCGAACGCGACCTCGAGCATTTTCAGAATCTCACGGAGCGCTACAAGAGCCTTGAACAGCTTCTCGCGGACATGGCACTCGAGCCGCCGACCGATTCGCTCGACGGCGTGCTCGCGACGGATTCTGAAGACGAGCACCTGACGCTCTCGACGATTCACTCCGCCAAGGGGCTCGAATGGAAAGTGGTCTTCCTGATCTGGGCCGCGGACGGACGCTTCCCGGGACCGCAAAGCGTCGGCGACGATGAAATCGAGGAGGAGCGCCGCCTGATGTACGTCGCGAGCACCCGCGCGCGCGACGAACTCTACCTGTCGTATCCGATACACATGTTCGACCGCACCTTCGGCTTCGTGATGGGCCGCGTCTCGCGCTTCCTCGAAGACGTCCCGGCAGAGCTGCTGCAGACCGCAACCCTGCAGGAGTCCGAGGAGTCCTAGCGAAGTTACTCTCCGATCAGCTTTATCAATATGCGCTTGGGGCGGTGGCCGTCGAACTCGCCGTAGAAGATTTGTTCCCAGGGGCCGAAGTCGAGCTTGCCATCCGTGATTGCGACCACCACCTCGCGGCCCATCACCTGGCGCTTATGATGCGCGTCGCCGTTGTCCTCGCCGGTGCGATTGTGATGATAGCGCTCGGGGCTCGGGTCGTAGGGCGCCAGCCATTCGAGCCATCGCTTGTAATCTTCGTGAAGCCCGGGCTCGTCGTCATTGATAAAGACCGATGCGGTGATATGCATCGCATTGACGAGGCAAAGTCCCTCGCGCACGCGGCTTTCCTTCACGGCCTTCTCGACGTCACCGGTGATATTCACGAAATCCATCCGCTCCGGCACCTTCATGGTGAGATATTTGGTATGCGACAGCATGAGAGGTAGTCCTCCGATGATTGTTATTTCATTTGACTGCCTCGAACTTGGCGTAGCCGGTCAGGTCCTGATCCGACGTTGTGTGCATCGGCGTCGAGACTTCGCGCAGTACCGGGACCTTCTCGGTGATCGTTCCCGTTGCCGGCGCGTCCTTCGGCACTGTGATTACGCGCGTGCCGACGAAGCGGACCACCGTTGGCAGCATTCCGCCGGTGTCGGTGTAGTGCGTGTGCGTGGCCTCGAAGACGGTGTCGGCCTTGAAGAGTTTCGAGCCGGCGCGGATCAGGTACTCGTTATTCGGGAGCGGGCGGACCAGGGTCGACTGGCTAATCACATATAGATGTCCGACGGTCGGGCGCAAAAATCCGGGGTACAGCGGATTCACGCCGAGCCAGTACGGCATGACGATGCGGCGGCCGGGCTTCCAGTCGGTCAGGCTGACGTGCGCCTCGTGATCGTTGGCGGCGAGGATGAAGTCGCGGCCGTCGAAGTCGCGCATGATGTCGCGGCTCAATTGATCCTCGGGCGGCGTGCTGATTTCGCCGGTGGGTCCGAAGTCGAGCGCCTTGTCCGGCGTGCATCCGGCGACGACCGCGATGAGCGCCAGCGCGATTGCGAGGACGATCGTTCTGCCGCGGCGAATCATGTGCTGTATCTCGCGTAATCCTTCGGGATATGGCCGCCGAGCGTCCATTTCATCGGCAACGAAACCTCGCGCAGCACTGGAATCTGAACCGTTTTGCCGTCGGGTCGTTTGAATTCGCGCTTGCCCATGTATTGCACGATCGTCGGCAGAATTTTTCCGGTGCCTAAGTAGTTCGTGCGCGTCGTGACGAACACCGTCTCTTGTTTGACGAGCGAGCTGCCCGCTTCAATCATCCATTCGCCGGGCGCGTCGAGCGGCTTTTCGAGAGTCGCCTCACTGATGACGTAGAAGTCGCCTTCTTTCGGCGCCATCACTCCGGGGACGAGGATGTTGACGCCGAACCAGAACGGCAGCTTGAGGAACTTATCCTTGCGCCAATCGAGCGGGCGCACTTCGGCGATTTCATTGTTGTCACCGAGCACGAAAGTGCGGTCGCGAAAGTTGAGCTCGACATCTTCGGCGCTGGCGTAGATGCTGGGCGGCGGCTTGAGCGGCTGGGACTTTGCACATCCTGAAAAAATAGCGACCACGAATGAGAACGCGATCGCGATCCGCGCGAACTTTTCAGGCCGCAGCGTAGTGCGAGGCAATCTCGCGGCCGACCAGTTCGATTTGCTTCGGCCACGCATCGGGTTCCGCAATTGGCCACAGTACAAACTTGTCGAGACCCTTCGCAACGTATTCGCTCAAGCGTGCGATTACGTCATCGGGCGAGCCGTAAACCGTGCGCTCCAGGTAGGCCTCCGCGCCACGGCCCATCGCGGAGAGCATCGGGCGCATTTCCTCGAGCGCGCGCTCGCGCGATTTCGAGATGCGGCAGAGCAGGATTAGTCCCGATTCGATGTGCGCGTTAGCGCGTCCGTAGCCGGCCGCGTAGTCGCGAATCTTCGCCATGCTCGCGCCGAATTCTTCGGGCGTTTGAAACGAGGCGAAGAAGCCGTCGGCCAGGCGCGCCGCGCGTTTCAACGCCGCATCGGAACGGCCGCCGACCCAGATGTCCATCGTGCCGAAATCGTTGTTGGTGCGCGCGACCGGACGCGGCTCGATCGTGACGTTATCAAAGTTGAAGAAGTGTCCGTGATAGCTCGCGACGCGCTCGCGCCAGACCGTGCGCAGCACCTCGATTCCTTCGTCGAGGCGCTTGCCGCGCCCTTCGAGCGGGATTCCGCACGCGGCGTAGTCGGCGAGATTCGCGCCGGTGCCGACCGCCATCACCATCCGGCCGTTCGACAGGTAGTCGAGCGACGCGAACGATTTCGCAACCATCAGCGGGTGACGCAGGTTGAGCAACAGCACGCTCGGTCCGAGTTTCATGCGCGAGGTGCGCGAGGCGAGGAGCGACAGGGTCGCGACGACGTCGAGTTCCGGCGAGGGCGCGAGCAGATGATCTGAGAGCCAGAACGAATCGAGGCCCCAGTCTTCGGCGCGTTCGGCGACGTGCGCGATCGTTTCCGCGGCGGGCATCCCAAGCCGCCAGAGTCCGAAACCGACACCGATTTTCACCTGTTTCATCGCGGTTCTCTCCCATGTTTGCGCGGCTCTCCTGATGATAATAGCATAGCTCGCCTGAATGAATCAGAATCCTACGGCATCGAATGGCGCGAATGGTACGAAGGTGACCGTCACTCTGCTGGGCACCGGTGATGCGTTCGCGAGTTTCGGCCGTTCACAAGCTGGTTATCTGATCGACGCGCCCGCGGGCCGAATCCTGATGGAAGCGGGTCCCGGGCTGATGCAGGCGCTCAAGGGCGGCGGGATTTCCACCGACAGCTTTGATCTACTGCTGATCAGTCATCTGCATGGCGATCATTTCGGCGGCCTGCCGTTTCTAATCCTCGACTACATGTGGGAGACGCGCCGCAAGAAGGCGCTGACGATCGCGGGGCCGGCCAAGCTCGAGGAGCGCACCTGGACGCTGGTGCGCACGATGTTCCCGCATTTCGAGCTCGACCAGATCAAGCACAAACTGAAGTTCGTGGTGCTCGAGCCGGGGAGTTCGACGCGGCTGGGCAAGTTCAAAGTCAGCGCGATTCGCAGTCCGCACACCAAGCCGGACATTTCGCTGTCCTTAAGAGTCGACGGCGGCGGCAAGTCGATAGTTTTCTCGGGCGACAGCGGGTGGAATGATGAACTGGTGGACTTCAGCGAAGGCGCGGATCTGTTCCTGTGTGAATGCACGTACTTCGAGAGCGCGCATCTGAAGTTTCATCTCAACTATCCGCTGCTGGCGGCGAATCGCGATAAGTTCAAGGTGCGGCGGATGGTGCTGACGCATCTCGGGCGCGAAGTGCTGAGCCGCGAGGATGAGATCGCGCTCGAAATGGGCTATGACGGAATGAAGATCAAGATATAAGAATCGAGATCGACTCCTTCGCACACCCGCGCAGACAAGGAACTCCTCATGGGCATAGTAGAAGGCAAGCGAGCGTTGGTCGTCGGCGTCGCGAACGACAAAAGCCTGGCGTGGTCGATCGCGCAGACGCTGGCGGCGGAAGGCGCCGAGATCGCGATGACGTACCAGGGCGAGATTCTCGAAAAGCGCGTGCGTCCGCTGGCGGCGCAAATCGAAGCGGACGTGATCGGCGAGCTGGACGTCAATGACGACACGCAGATCGCGTCGGTGTTCGCAGCGCTCAAGAAAAAATGGGACGGGCTCGACCTGCTGGTACACGCGGTCGCATTTGCAGAGCGTGAAAATCTGCGCGATCGATTCCTCACGGTGAGCCGCGAGAGCTTCAAGAAGTCGCTCGAGATCAGCGCCTATTCTCTGGTCGCGCTCGCGCGTGCCGCGGAACCGCTGATGGAAGCGCGCGGTGGCGGATCGATCCTGACGCTCAGCTATCTAGGCGCGGTGCGCGCGGTTCCCAACTACAACATGATGGGTGTGGCCAAGGCGGCTCTGGAAGCCTGCGTGCGCTACCTTTCGGTAGACCTCGGAGCAAAGAATATTCGCGTCAACGCGCTCAGCGCAGGGCCGGCGCGCACGCTGTCATCGTCGGCGATTCGCGACTTCCATTCGATGCAGCATGAGGTCGAGGCGCGCTCACCGCTCCGGCGTGGGATGAAGATCGAAGAGGTCGGCAAGATGGCGGCCGCTGTGCTGAGCGATTTTTCGAGCGGCGTCACCGGCCAGACTGTATACGTGGATGTGGGCTACAATATCGTCGGCATATAGCTGCAAGGAGTATTGCGATGGCTATAGTTATCGTCCCCCAGCTATCGGACAACTACGCATACCTGGTGATCGACGACGGCAGCAAGGAATGCGCGGTGGTCGACTGCGCCGAGGCCGACAAGGTTATCGCGGCGGCGAAATCGCACGGCGCGAAGATCGTCGAGGTCCTGACCACGCACTGGCACGGCGATCATTCGGGCGGCAACAACGACATCGCGTCGAAGGTGCCGGGAATCAGGATTTACGGCGCGAGCGCGGAGGGCGGTAAGATTCCCGCGCTGACGAATCCGGTCGCCGACGGCGACAAAGTTCGAATCGGCGCGCTCGAAGGCCGCGTGATCGGAATCCCGGCGCATACCAACGGCCACGTCGCCTACTATTTCCCGACACTCAGCGCAGTGTTCACCGGCGATACGATGTTCGTCGGCGGATGCGGCCGCGTGTTCGAGGGCAACGCGGCGACGATGGTCTCGTCGCTGAAGAAGCTCGCGGCGCTGCCCGACTCGACCCAGGTTTATTGCGGGCACGAGTACACCGAGAAAAATCTGCGCTTCGCACTGACGCTGGAACCGGGCAACGAGGCGCTGAAAAAGAAGCACGATTGGAGCGTGAAGACCCGCGCGGAGCACAAGTTCACGGTGCCATCGACGATCGGCGACGAGAAGAAGACCAATCCCTTCCTGCGCGCCGACAGCCCGGAGCTGCGCGCGAATCTGAAGAAGCGCGATCCGTCGGTGAACGACGATCCAATCGCGATTTTCGCCAAAGCCCGCGAACTTAAAGATCACTTCTAAAAAGATCACATCCTGAAGACACCGAAGTTAGCGTGCTCCGGGATCGGCGCGTTCATCGAGGCCGCGATGCCTAGCGCCAACGCTGCGCGCGTCTCGACCGGATCAAGCACGCCGTCATCCCACAGCCGCGCGCTCGAATAATAGACGCTCGACTCGAGTTCGTAGGTCTCGAGTGTCGGGCGCAGAAATTCCTGTCGCTCCGCGTCAGTCATCGTCGCCCCTTCGCGTTTCAACTGATCGAGCTTCACCGTGAGCAGGGTGTTCGCGGCCTGTTCTCCGCCCATCACCGAGATGCGCGCGTTCGGCCACATGAAGAGCAATCGCGGCGAGTATGCGCGTCCGCACATGCCATAATTTCCCGCGCCGTTCGATGCGCCGATGATCACCGTGAATTTCGGCACCTGCGCGTTGGCGACAGCGTTGACCATCTTGGCGCCGTCCTTTGCGATGCCGCCCTGCTCGTAACGCTTGCCGACGATGAAGCCCGTGATGTTTTGCAGGAAGAGCAGCGGGATGCGCCGCGCGCAGCACAGCTCGATGAAGTGGGTGGCCTTCAGGGCAGACTCGCTGAACAGCACGCCGTTGTTGGCGATGATGCCGACGGGGTAGCCGTAGATTCGCGAGAATCCGGTGACGAGCGTGGTCGCGTAGCGCGCCTTGAACTCGTGCATCCTGCTCCCATCAACCAGGCGCGCGATCACCTCGCGCACGTCGTACGGCTTGCGCGTGTCGACCGGGATGATGCCGTAGAGTTCGGCGGGATCGTAATACGGATCCTCGGGCGCGTCCTGCTCGATCGACGTGTGCGTGCGAGGGCCGAGATTCTCGAAGATCGCGCGCGCAATTTGCAGAGCATGATCGTCGTCGTCGGCCAAGTGATCGCTCACGCCCGACAGTCGCGTATGCACGTCGCCCCCGCCAAGTTCCTCGGCAGTAACCTCCTCGCCGGTTGCGGCGCGGACGAGCGGCGGCCCCGCGAGGAAGATCGTTCCCTCCTCGCGAACTATAATGTTTTCGTCGCACATCGCAGGCACGTACGCGCCGCCCGCCGTGCAACTGCCCATCACCACCGCGACCTGCGCGATGCCTTTCGCGGACATCCGCGCCTGGTTGTAGAAGATGCGCCCGAAGTGATGCTCATCGGGAAAAATCTCGGACTGCATCGGCAGGAACGCGCCGCCCGAATCGACCAGGTAAACGCACGGCAGCATATTTTCAATCGCGATTTGCTGCGCGCGCAGATGCTTCTTCACCGTCATCGGAAAATACGTGCCGCCTTTTACGGTCGCGTCGTTGGCGACGATCACTGCTTCACGGCCATGAATTCTGCCGACGCCGGTGATGATGCTCGCAGACGGCGAGTCGCCGTCGTACATGTTGAACGCGGCCAGTGGCGAAAGTTCGAGGAACGGACTGCCGGGGTCTAGAAGCTTTTTGACGCGGTCGCGTGCGAGTAACTTGCCGCGTTCGACGTGGCGCTCGCGCGCGGAGGAGGAACCACCCTGGCGAACCCGCTCGATTTCGTCGCGCAGGCGTTTGACCAGCGATTCCATCGCCTCGCGGTTGCGGCGGAACTCGTCGGAGTTGGTGTTCAGCCGCGATTCAATTCGATCCATTTCATTTTTCCTTGAGGTCCGTTTAAGAATCGAGGATGCCTGCGACCCGAAGTTGGGCTAAATTTTAGAAAGCTGGCTGGATATTAGCGATGCGCGAACGCGATCTGAAAGCACTCGAATACGACAAGGTGATTCACCTCGTCATGGAGCTGTGCGCCTCCGAGCCCGGGCGCGAGGCCACCGCCGAGTTGCGCCCGTCGATCGATCCAGTCGAAGTGCAACGCCGCCTGACCGCGACCGCCGAAATGGTCGAGCTCAGATCGCACGCCGGCTCAATCCCGATAAGCGAGTTCGCCGATCAGCGGCCCTATCTGCTCGCTGCCGCGCGCGCAGGTGCTATTCTCGGCGGCGAAGCGCTGGTGAAGGTGCGCGATTTTATCGTGGGATCGCGCCATGTCAGCGGATTCCTGCGATCGCGCGTCGAGCGCTTCCAGCGTGTCGCGGCGTTGGTGCAGAACCTGCTCGCGCCGAAGGAGCTCGCCGACGCGATGCTCAGTGCGCTGGCCGACGACGGCACAATCCTCGACGACGCGAGTCCCGAGCTGAAGCGTCTGCGCAGCAGGCTGCGTGATGAGCGCAATGAACTCGAGACGCGCCTGCTCCGTTCGCTCAACGCCTCGGGCATGGAGTCGTTCGTCTCCGACTATATCGTGACGATACGCAATCGACGCTTCGTGCTGCCGATGAAGCTCAATTACTCGGAACGGTTCGAGGGAATCGTGCAGGACCGCAGCGTTTCCGGGGAGACGCTGTTCGTCGAGCCGATGTGGGCGGTCGAGCTGAACAACCGGCTGATGATGCTCGAGCGCGAAGCGGAGGCGGAAGAAACGCGAATCCTCGCGCAGCTTACGGCGATGGTTGGTGGCTACGCGCCGGAACTCCAGCTCACGTTCGACGCGATGGTCGCGCTCGACGCGCTCAACGCGCGCGCGCTTTTCGCCGAGCGATTTAGATGCGTCGAGCCGCAGATCGTCGACGATGGAATCGATTTTATCGGCGCGCGGCATCCGCTGCTGCTGACCAGCGGTCGCGACGTGATTCCGATCGACGTGAAGATCGGCGCCGGGCAGCGGGGCATCGTCATCTCGGGTCCTAACACCGGTGGAAAAACTGTCGCGCTCAAAACGGTCGGACTGCTGTCACTGATGGCGCAGGCGGGGATGCTGATTCCGGCGCTCCCCGGCAGCAAGGCGACGGTGTTTCGCAGCGTGTTCGCCGACATCGGCGACGAGCAGTCGATCGAATCCAACCTGTCGAGCTTCTCGGGGCACATCGCAAATCTGTCGGAGATCATCAGGTCGCTGGACGAACCGGCGCTGGTGATTCTCGACGAGCCGGGCGCCGGCACCGATCCCGCCGAAGGCGCCGCGCTCGCGATCGGCCTGATGAACCATCTCGGAACGCGCCGCTGCATGCTCGCGATCGCGACGCATTCGACCGCGGTGAAGCTGCACGCATACTCGCAGGCCGGCTTCGAGGCCGCCGCGGTGGATTTCGACGCCGAGCATCTCGCGCCGCTGTATCGGTTGAAGCCGCATACGATTGGCCAGAGTTACGGACTCGCCGTCGCGCGCCGGCTCGGTCTGCCTGAGGAAATAATTCGCGCTGCGGAACAATCGATGGGCACCGGCACTATCGAGCTGACCGACTCTCTAAAAAGGCTGGACGCCGAGCGCGCGAAGCTGAATGCGCAACTAGAAAAGTTGCGCGAGCGCGAACTCAACCTGGCTCAGATCGAGCAAGACGTCCTGCAGAAGGCTGAAAGAACGCGCGAGCGCGCCGAGCTGGAACGCAAGCGGCTGCGCGCCGAAGTCGCGGACCTGATCGAAGAATTAAGACGTGACGGCGCCGCGCTCATGGACGAACTAAAGACGCGAGCGAAATCGCGCACCGATTTGAAGGGGTTCATCACGACAGCGTCGTCGAAGCTCGAGAGCCTCGCGCCGGCTGACGCCGCATCGGAGTCCGACGCACCGCTGAAAGTCGGCGACAGCGTCGAGGTCGGCGACATCCGCGGCGAGTTGATCGTGCTCGAAGCGGGACGCGCCGTCATCAGTCGCGGTGGCCTGAGGATCGAGGTCGCGCCTGAACGGCTGCGGCGGTCAGCCGCAAGCGCGCCCGACCTGCGCCCCGCTCCGACAAAAGCCGCGACCGTCACCTTCAGCGTCGAGGGCGGCGAGGGCACCGAGTTGAACCTGATCGGGATGCGCACGACGGACGCGCTGCGCGCGCTCGAGGACTTTCTCGACACCGCCTTCCTGACCAATCGCGCCGAAGTGCGAATCGTCCACGGCATCGGCTCCGGCGCGCTGCGCAAAGCCGTCGCAGAATACCTGGGCACGTCGCCCTATTGCGCATCATTCCGCGGCGCCGAACCGCACCACGGCGGCGCCGGCGCCACCATTGTCCAGATGAATCTGTAGCGAGTGTGCTAGAACAACTTCTTCAGCTGATCCAGCGGATTCGGTGGCGGATTGGAGTTGCCTCCGCCGTTGCTGTTGCCTGATCCGTTGCCCGAGCCGTCAGTTCCACTCGAGTCGCCTCCGAGAAATTTGCTCAATCCTTTTGGGATGCCCTTCTTGCCGAAAATTTTCCCAAGATACTTCTGACCCTGGGATTGGGCCGCGTTGTTTGTCGCCAGCTGCGCCAGTTCCGTCACGTTGGGCAGGACCTGCGGCTTGGGCAATTGCCCGACGACTTGCAGCGGGATGTCGATTTGCCCGTCCTTGTTCGCGATGAACGCGACTTCTTTCTTCTGCTCGACCAGTTCCTTGCTGAATTGCGGCGAGAGCACGATTTCCGCCGCGAGGTCGATGTTCTTGTCCATGTCGAACCATCCGTCGCCGAGCAGATTGTAGTCCACCGTCTGCGCCTTGACATCGTGCGACGTGATTCGCGGACCGTCGAGCACGAACGTGAGGCTCGCAAGCTGGATATCAGTGTCGGGGTTGCTGAAGAGTTCGGGATGATTCTTGACGACCGCATCCGGAACCAGGTTGCCGATCGCGGGCAGATGCTGCACCTTCTTGAGCGCCTGGCCTCCAATGTTGACGCCGACCAGCTTGCCGTTGGTCAGCGTGAGATTGCCGTTGCCCTTAAACGTCGGTTTCATCTCGTCGAAGGTGCCGGTCTTTCCGCTGACTTTGATTTTCCCGCCGAGCGTTCCGCGAACGGTCCCGGCTGCCTTGGATTTTTGCGAGTCGAGCGCCTGCTGAAGGTCGAGATTGGTGAAACTGATCGACGCCTCCATCGGCGCCGACGCCTCGAGCCGCGTGTTCCCGGTCGCGACGATGTCGCCTGAGAACGCCTTCACTCTGAGCGTAGTCACTCGCGCAAGCTTGTCCGCGAGCGACAGCGACAGCCGCAAATTCTGATACGGAACATTCGCGAGGTTGCCCGACGGCGACGTAATTTCAGAATCGACGGTCGGGCCGGTCATCGATCCAATCGACACCGCGCCCTTGGCGAAAAGCTGGTTGATCACCTCGTCGGGCGGGCGCGACGGCGCGAGGTCCGCCAGGCGAACCGCGGCGGCATTCAGTTCGTAGCTCATGACCAGCGGCTGAAACTGATCGATATGCGATTTCAACGTCGCCTGCTGCGCGCCAAGGTTGAACGTCAGCGGCCCGACGTCCGCGCTGGTCCCCGTGAGCTTGATGTTGCCGCTGACATTGCTCAGCGGCGGCGCCTTTTGATCGGGTATCGACAATCCGACTCCGGCCAGCGCGACGGTGCCGTCCGCCGACGCTTTGCCATTCACAAGGGTCGCGGCGGTGTGAATCTCGGTCTTGCCTGTCAGGTTGTATTTGCCCAGCGCCGGAATCATATTCGCGATCGCCGCAAGATCGAAGTTGTTGGTATCGACGTGCGCCTCGCTCGTGCCGCCGCCGATTTTGATATCCGTCGCTTTCGCCTCGAGGTCGCCGAGCGTCACGTTGGCGACCGTCAGTCCGACTACATCATATGTCCGCGTTCCCTCGGCCGAAATTTTCAACGGCGTATCGGCGGGCTTGTTGAAGCTGTCGTCGAAAGCGATTGCAGGCGCGCTCAAATCGCTCGATATGTTGAATTTGATCGACTGAATATTGCCGTCAGCCGTGGCCTCGAAGGTGACGGGGCCGGAAACAGAAAGCTTCGGCGGTATCGCCTTCGCAACCATCGGGATCGTCTCGAGCTGCGTCAGCAGAATCGGACCGACCTTGGCCTTGCCGGACAGCGGAATCGCGTCGACGTCGATAACGGCGTTGTTGATCAGCGGGCCGATCGTCGCCGAAAGATCGAAGTTCTGTTGATCGCTGAGCGCCGCGAAAGTGACTGCGACGGTGAACGGCGCATTGAAGCCGAAATCGCGAACCTTCAGGTCGATGGCGTTGACGGTCGAGCTCTCCGGCGCGCCCTCGGTCTGAAAAATCAACGTGCCGCCGTTGATCGAGAAATTCTGCACCAGCAACGAACCCAACGCGGCCGGCGCGCGGCCCGCTTCCGCCATCGGCGACTCTTCGTTATCGCCGCCGCCTTTTCCGCCCTCGCCTTCGCCGCTCGATTCCTCCTCGGCGTGAACCTTCTTCCTGCCGAGCGTCGACACGTTGAACGTACCGTCGCGCGTCTGGACGATTCTGATCACAGGCTTGTCGAGCACGACTTCAGTCACTTCGATTCGGCGCGCCAGCAGCGGCAGCAGTTGCAGCCGGGTGTAGACGTTGCTCGCTTCGATGAACGGCTTGGTCGAGATATCGGGATCGTCAGCCACCTGCACTCCGGTAACATCGGCCATGATTCCCCAACCGAGACTCACCTTGATGTCGTCGGCGTGAATCTGGCGTCCGAGTGCGGTGCTGACTTTGTCGAGGATGGACTGGCGGCGCTCGGCGATTATCGAGTTGAGGTTGGTGGCGGCATAGAAGATGATCGCGCCGGCGAAAATCACGACTGCTCCGACAATTGCGGCGGCAACTACGATCACACGGCGCATATGAGGACCCTCACGTCAGCCAGCTTCGAAGCGGGTTCGCGACACGCTGGCAAGTGTAGTTGATGCGCGCTGGACGCGCACCATTTTGGGTGGCGACTTTAGTTCCGCTCCCTTGCACGTGGCACAGGCTTCAGCCTGTGATTCTTTCCTGGATTTTGCATGGACCACTAATCACAGGCTAAAGCCTGTGCCACCAAAGATACGTTCGCGGTTTGAACCGCGTTGCCTCCTCGGCATAGTCTGTCGAGCAGGCGTTGCTCCGGATCCTGCGGGCCTCTTCCGATGGCAAAAAAGCGAAAGCATGATCGCCTCGCCGAAGAACGAGAGGGCGAAGGAAAGGCGACTCCCGCTCCCGCGCGGGTTTTCTCGTCGCCATTTAAAGATCTGAAAAAGATGCTTGCCGATCGCGAGCGCGTCCTGCCTCAGTCGCAGCCGATACTCAAGCCCAAGGTTCCGGCCAAGGCGGCGCCAGTCGTTGAAAAAGCAGCGCCGCCGGTTGCGCAGCCACTCGACGAGGAATCCTTTTTTCGGCAAGCAATCGAGGGAGTGCGCCCGCTGCATCGCAACGGGACCGCTCGCTCACGAATACCGCTCGACCCGCCGACGACTCACACGATCGTCGATGAAGATGCCGAGGTAATCGCTCTGCTGTCCGACCTGGTATCGGGACAGGCACCGTTCGACATCACCGAGTCCGACGAATACGTCGAGGGTTACCGCGTCGGTCTCGACCCGCGCCTGGTGTCACAGCTTCGCCGCGGCGCGTTCGCGATGCAGGATCATTTTGATATGCACGGGATGATCCAGAGCGCCGCCAAAGAAGCGCTGAAGGAATTCATCATCAAGTCTGTGCGCAAAGGGCTGCGCGCGGTGCTCGTCGTGCATGGACGCGGGCTGCGCTCTCCCAACGGGCACTCTGTCCTCAAGCACG
The DNA here is from genome assembly GCF_049584895.1 of Binatus sp. (SeqCode). Classification (GTDB taxonomy): domain Bacteria; phylum Desulfobacterota; class Binatia; order Binatales; family Binataceae; genus Binatus. The sequence goes on along the minus strand of NZ_JBAUYR010000147.1, from coordinate 134,293 downwards.
CCTCCGCAGGATGGCTCTCGCATGGCGCAATCGGCGGTCACGTGCTCGCATTCACCAGCGCGCGGCCGGCGGACGGCGGCGCGGGCGCTACTTACGTGCTGTTGAAGCGCGAGAAGAGCCGCGCCCCCTTCGACATTCTGCAAGGCGCCAAACGCCGCTAGCGGTTTCTTCACCGTCCCAGGAAATGCACTGCGATTATGATGTTCGTCACCACGAACGCTCCCGGGATGACAAAGCGCGAGTACTTGCGTATCCGTAGCCCCAAGTCGCGGCGCACTTCCGATCGATGGGTCACGTGGACCGTCATCAACTCCACCACCGCCAGGAAAACGTAGATGTAGCATTCGAGGAAGAACGCATCGATGTACGTCAGGTACGGCAGGCGTGGCATCGTCGCGGAGATCGCAAACGCGAACGCGATTACAGTCAGAATCGTGGTGACCGCGACTGTGATCTGATTCGACAAATCGCTCGCCTCGATCCAGAAAACCGCCCACGACAGGAACACCATCAGCAGCAGCGGCAGGAACACTTTCCAGATATAGAAGCTCGATCGTCGCTTGACGTCGATCTCGAATCTGGCTTCCGGCATCGTCAGTCCGCCGTACGTCGGCGCGACCAGCAACTGCGAAGTCATCGAGATCAGGTGCCACTGCGCGAGCGACGAGTAACTCCTGAATTCGCTGGCGGTCCACGTCGAGGTATTGTTGAGTTTGAACTTGATATGCGGGCCGTCCACCAGGAATGGATGAATGATCACCATCAACCGCTGCTCATCGAACGGGAAACGCCTCAGCTCGAAACTTGACGAGAGCGTTACCAGCAGGCGTTCCGCGTATCTCACCGTGCCGTCCGGGCTCACCATGATCGAGATTTCGTCACGCTGGCGCGGCGTCGAGGCGTTGATCATCTCGAGTTGAGGTATCCAGATCTGCCCGAACGCGTAGTTACGCACCTGGTCCTGCGGCCCCTCCGGACTAAATGCGAGTCGTGGGTCCTTCCATCGCTCGAACATATACGCGTCGAGTTGGAACTGTTCACTGACTTCGTCGATCGCAGCGACATTTACGATGTGCAGGCCGATGGTGACCTCGAGCGGTTGGCCGTTGTACGGTGGCGGCTGCAGGATCGGATCGGTCGCGATGCCACCCGGAGTTTGCGCCACGCCCGCCGTCGCCGATGAAAGCGCCGCGCCTGCGATAAAAAAGATCGCGATCGCAAAAAGAACGATCCCCGGCCGCATCCCGCCTCAGCCTTCCGGTGCCAGCATTTTCTCTGGCCGCACCAGCCGGTCGAACTCCTCTCCCGAGAGCAGCTTCAGCGCGATCGCTGCCTCGCGCAGCGAGATGTTTTCTTTGTGAGCCTTTTTCGCGACCTTGGCCGCGTTGTCGTAGCCGATCGGTTCGCTCAACGCGGTCACCAGCATCAAGGAACTTTTCACGTTGCGCTCGATCTGTTCGCGATTCGGCTGGATCCCTTCGACGCAATACTTGCTGAACGACGCGCACGAATGCGCCAGCAGCATCGTCGAGTGCAAAAAATTGTGGATGATTAGCGGTTTGAAAACGTTAAGCTCGAAATTCCCCTGCGACCCCGCCGTCGTGATCGCCACGTCGTTGCCGATCACCTGGATGCAGACCATCGTCATCGCCTCGCTCTGCGTCGGGTTCACTTTGCCCGGCATGATCGACGATCCCGGCTCATTCTCCGGCAGGATTAATTCTCCCAGCCCGGCGCGCGGTCCCGATCCCATCCAGCGGATGTCGTTGGCGATTTTCATCAACGAGACCGCCAGCGTCTTGAGCGCTCCAGAAGCCGCCACGATCGCATCATGAGCCGCGAGCGCTGCAAATTTGTTTGGCGCCGATTTGAATGGCAGCCCGGTGTACTCCGCGATCTTTTTCGCGACGCGCTCCGCAAATTCAGGATGCGTATTCAGTCCGGTGCCGACCGCCGTGCCGCCAATCGCCAGCTCGAGCAGGTCCGGCAGCGCCGCCTCGATTCGCTTCAAGTCGTAGTCGAGCTGCGCGACGTATCCCGAAAATTCCTGCCCGAGCGTCAACGGCACCGCGTCCATTAGATGCGTCCGTCCGATCTTCACGATCTCGGCGAACTCTTTGGCTTTGCGCGCGAGCGCGTCGCGCAACTTTCGCACCGACGGGATCAGGTCGTGTGTGACTTCTTCCGCCGCCGCGATATGCATCGCGGTCGGAAACGTATCGTTCGACGACTGCGACATGTTCACGTCGTCATTCGGATGAATCGGCTTCTTGCTGCCGAGCACGCCGCCCGCCATCTCGATCGAGCGATTCGAGATGACTTCGTTGGCGTTCATGTTGGTCTGCGTGCCGCTGCCGGTCTGCCAGATGCGCAGTGGAAAATGATCGTCGAGCTTGCCCGCGATCACTTCGTCCGCTGCGGCGGTCATCAGCCGAGCCTTGTCGGCCGGCAGTTTGCCGAGATCGCGATTAACTTCCGCCGCCGCCTTTTTCAAAATTCCGAATGCGCGCACCACCGATCGCGGCATCCGATCGAATCCGATCGCGAAGTGCAGCAGCGATCGCTCGGTTTGCGCTCCCCAGTAGCGATCGTTCGCGACCTCAATCGCGCCCATACTGTCCGACTCGACGCGCTTGCCCGTATTCGGCGCGTTGCTGGCCGCAACCGCCTTCGCGGTCACCGCGCGCTTGGCGACGCTGCCCTTGCGCATCTTCGCTTTCGACTTTGATGCCATCTTCGATTTCCTGTTGTATTTCCGATTCTTCGCGCCGAATATTCTAGCCCGGCTGGCCCCCGATGACAGGGTTTTCCCGACCCCGCGAAATCGCCCGCGCTGCCCTTTTCAGAGGCGCTGTGCCGATATAGGTTATGCGCGTACTCTCGACAATAGGGAGTGCGAGTTTAAATCGAGATAATCTAAGGACTGGATCCTAAGCGAGGCTGCCAACCATGCCCTGGACTATAACCCGCCTTTGCCGCGACTGCGTTGACACCGGATGCGTCAGCGTATGTCCGGTCGACTGTATCTACGAATACATCGGCCCCGACAAGGAAAAATTCCCCAACCAGCTCTACATCGATCCCGACGAATGCATCGATTGCGGCGCCTGCGAGCCCGAATGCCCATGGCAGGCGATTTTCGAGGAGCCCGCGGTTCCCGAGGTCCTCAAGGACGACATCGCATTAAACCACGCGCTGCTGGAGATCAAAGATCAGTTCAAGGTGATGCCGTTCAAAAAGGTCGATCACCCAACCCCCGAGCAGGTCGCCGAAAACAAGAAAAAGTGGGGCCTCGACCCGAACAGTTGATTTTGATTTACCTCGCCCGTTTCTTTTACGGGAGAAGGAGGCCGGCCGCATCGCAGCCGGTAGGTGAGGGTTCCGCGGTTCAAGTCGGAAGCGCGTAGTTCTGACGCCTTCCTTTTTCTGTCGGCTCCTATTTTGGTGTGCTTGGTGTGTCATCTGGAGAGAAGTCGAGGGACCCCGAATCTTTCTCGATGCTCGGTACTTCGACTTTCACTGAGGGGATTCGCAGAGGCGAGTTGCTCCGAACATTACGGTTGCGCCCAGAACCCTCACCTAACCTCTCCCGTAACGTAACGGGCGAGGGATCAGGCCGCTTCTTCGATCGCCGCCAGCAGCGAAGCAAGATCGAACGGTCCGTCGTGACGCACGCCGTTAATGAAAAAAGTCGGCGTGCCGTTCACTCCGCTCCTCACTCCGCTGCTGAAATCCTCGCGCACCCGCTCGAGGTACGCTCCCGATTCCATCTCCTTGACGAATCGCGGCATGTCGAGATGAAGCGCGCGCGCGTATCGCACCAGGTCTTCATCTTCGAGCGCATCCTGATTCTCGTAAAGCATGTCGTGCATCTCCCAGAACTTACCCTGGGCGCCGGCAGCCTCCGCGGCTTCGGCGGCATGCTCGGCATGCGGATGCGCCTCTCCGAGAGGGAAATTTCGAAAAACAAAACGCACCTGATCGCCGAGGCGCTTCTGTAGCGCCTTCACCACCGGATACGCTTCACCGCAGTAGGGACATTCGTAGTCACCATATTCGACTAGCGTGATCGGCGCCTTCGCCGGACCCTGCACGTGATCCCTCGCGCCGACGGGCGGCTTGAGCTTCGCAGATGGACTCATCCAACCGCCTCCTACTTTTTCGCGGCGAGCGCTTCGAGCGCCTCGAGAATTCCGTCAGCGCCGGGATTGACGCCGACCGGCGACAGGTAGCTCCACGCAATCGTCCCCTTCGGATCGATCACGAAGAGCGCGCGCTCGCTGACCCCCTCGTGATCGCGATACGCGCCGTACTTGCGTGCGACCCCGCCCTTCGGCTCGAAATCCGACAGCAGCGGGAAGTGCAGCTTGCGATCACGCGCGAACGCTGCATGGCACCAGGATCCATCGACCGAGATACCGACGATCGCAGCCTTGAACTTGTGGAACTCGGGCAGCACTTCATTATAAAGCGCCATCTGATCGCCGCACACCGGACTCCAGTCGGCCGGATAAAATGCCACGATCAGCGGAGCGCCGCGAAAGTCGCTCAACGAGACCAGTTGATCGGGCGTGCTATGCAGCGAAAAGTCCGGCGCTGCGGTGCCTGGGGCGAGTATCTTGTTCGGGTTTTCTGTAGCCACCTTGCGACCCTCCTTGAATTGGCTGGTAGGTCCGAAATGGTTCGCAGAAGCTTGATGCTAGTACCGCCGCATTTCTGTGACAAACCAATCAGCGCGATCGCGGCCTCTCCGACGGTGCTACTTGCTCGACATCAAACGCCCAAGTATAAGCCCAGCTAGTGCCTACCGTCAGTTATGTTAGTCCGCAAACTCGTAACATCCTTGCCAGCCTTGCGAGCCTGCTGATCTATCTGGCGCTGTCGGTATTGTTCTTCGGCCGTTCCCTCGCAGGTCATCTTTCGAACTTCCATGTAGGCACCGGTACCGACCCGTCGGTCATGATGTGGATGCTGGCATGGTGGTCCCATGCCATCGGTCGCCGCCTGAACGTATTTGTGACGCACGCGATCTGGGCGCCTTCCGGTTTCAACCTCGCTTGGGCAACCTGTATTCCGCTGGCGGCGTGGGTTTCGATCCCGCTCACTCGCATCTTTGGGCCAGTCGTAAGTTACAATCTGCTGTGCCTGATCGCCCCGGCCCTGGCGAGTTGGACCGCGTTTATCCTCTGCCGGTATGTGACAAAGAGTTTTTGGCCCTCGCTCCTGGGCGGCTACATATTCGGCTTCTCGTCGTACATGCTCGGCCAGATGTTTGGGAACTTGGCCCACCTTCTCGTGTTTCCGGTTCCGCTCGTCGTGTATCTTGTCGTGCGTAAACTCGCCGGTGAGATAAGGACTGCGAGCTTCGCGATGCTGCTGGCGTTGGTGCTGGTGGCGCAGTTCCTACTCACAATCGAAATCGTCGCGACCATGACGATGTTCGGCGCGATGGCAATCGCGCTCGGCATATCATTTACCTCGGGAGATCTGCGAAGCCGCCTCTTGCGCCTGATCGCGCCGATTCTGGCCGGCTATGCGATCGCAGTCGTGTTGCTGAGTCCCTATCTGTACTACCTTTTCGCCTTCAGCTTTCCGCATCAGCCGATGTGGTCGCTGTCGGCGTTCTCCGGGGATCTCCTCAACTTCGTAATTCCCACTCGATTGAACGTCCTCGGTCGGGTTGGCGCATTTGAATCGATCTCCAACAGGTTCCTGGGCAACGCCTATGAGGCCGGAGGTTATCTCGGACTTCCGCTGGTACTGATCGCGGCCATCTTCGCCCGCTACCACTGGCGCGAGCCCCTTGGCAAATTGCTGATCGATTCCCTGGTTATCATCTGCGTCCTGTCAATGGGTCCTCTCCTTCATTTGGCAGGGAAGCCTGGCATTGGCCTGCCCGGAAAGTTGCTTGCTCGGCTGCCGATCCTCGATAACGCTTTGCCGGCGCGGTTTATGCTCTATTCTTTTTTGGATCTCGCAATACTAATTTCGATCTGGCTGGCCACCAGCTCCACAAAATCAGCTTCGAAGTATGCTATCTCGGTTCTGGCGGTTTTGTTTCTCACGCCGAATCTTTCCGCCGGTTTTTGGATCGCTCCCGTGGATACGCCCGTTTTCTTTCTGGATGGGACGTACAAGAACTATCTGGCTCCCGACCAAACTGTAGTGGTCCTGCCCTATGGGTTCAGAGGCAACAGCCTGCTCTGGCAGGCCGAAACCGACATGTATTTCCGCATGGCGGGCGGCTATACGGGCATCGTTCCTCCTGAGTTCGAATGTTGGCCAATCGTGGATGCGATTTACGCTGGAGTTTATCTTCCAGACGCTGATCTTCAGTTGAAGGCATTCCTGGCCAATCATGACGTGAGCGCGGTACTCGTCAGCGACCCTGAAGAGGACGCCTGGCGACCTCTGCTCTCCACTTTCGGAGTCACGCCGGTCGACGTCGGCGGCGTGTCGCTCTACAAAATACCGCCGCTCCTGCTGGCCGCTTACAAAGGTCAGACCCCGCTTGATTTGGAGCGACAGGCCGATTCAACCCGTTTCGATACTCTGGTCGTCGCTGCCAACAAGTATCTTGAGCGTACCGGCGCGCTGGCCGGTCTGACTCCGCCCGTGGCCTATCGCCTGGGACTACTCCCCGCCGATTGGCTCGTAGGACCGCCGGTGCCGCCATACTATTTTAGTCAGGGTTCGGAGCTTCGGCTCGACAAGGGACTCTGGATTGGTCCGTGGACCAACGGCGAAGCCAGCGTCGGGGTGGAAGGTTCATATGATGCAATCAGACCGCTCATCGACAAATATCGCGGCTCGGCGAGCCAGATCTTTTTCCCTTATCCGGAGCAACTCTCGGGAACTTCAGAGAAAGCCGGCCGCTCGGCGCTTCTGGTGATGGTCTTCGACCGCGTGCAGCTATCACGTGCGGCCGCTCGGATTGAGGCGTTATCATCACGGCCTGCGTTTGATCCTCGATTGGGTCGATCGTTGCTGCCGGAACACGATCGCCCAACGCCGAGACCGCCCAGGATCGCGACGACTCCTTCAACACCGCCCGATGCGATTACGCACAGCTCTTTGTCGACGTGAGCCGTCCTTCGAAAGACTACCGTCCGACTCTCGACGGATGGCGCGCGATCGCCATCCTGCTGGTGATGTTCGAGCATGCCGGCGGTGCTTTGTTCGAGCCGGGTGGTCGATTTCCCAACCCAGCCTGGTACGCAATCAGCCTGCACGGCACCTTCGGGGTCGACCTGTTCTTTGGTATCAGCGGGTTACTCATTTGCGGCCGAATGCTCGACGAGAATGAGAGAACCGGCAGTATAAGTCTGCGCAGCTTCTACATTCGCCGTGTCTTCAGGATTCTGCCGCCCGCATTCACGTACCTCGCGACCATCGGACTGCTCGCTATCGCCGGCATTATCGTCGTGAGTCCGCGCGAATGGCTCAGCAGCCTGTTCTTTTCCCGCAACTACATCATCATGCCGCCGGAAACCGGATGGTACACCGGACACTTCTGGTCGCTCGCGGTCGAGGAACACTTCTACCTGATCTGGCCCGCCACGTTGGTGGCTCTCGGCGCCACTCGCGCCAGGCGATTCACGCCATGGTTCGCGATCGCCGTCGCGATGTGGCGAGTGATCGACTACGTTTGGTTCCACGGACAAATCTGGCCTGGCGTCCTCTCGAACCTCATTTACGAGAGAACTGATACGCGCTTCGACGGCTTGCTATGGGGATGCTGGATCGCGCTTATCGCCAGCGTTCCTGCTTACCGCGCGTCTTTCTCCCGGCCCTGGTCCGGTCTCATTATCGGCGTGCTGCTGCTTATGCTCATCTCATTGATCGCGCTGAACCCTCCGTTGCAGACCGGGCTGGAGAGTTTCCTGGTGCCGTTGATCCTGATTGGAACAGTTCTCAATCCCGGACTGTTGTTCAGCCGAATTCTCGAGACCTCGCCGCTGCGCTGGATAGGAAAAATTTCCTACAGCCTCTACATCTGGCAACAGCTATTTCTCGGGACGATTCGCGGTCCGCTTCCCCTCGGAAGGTTGCAGGAATTCCCGCTGAACATCGTGGCGGTATTCGTTTGCGCGGCCGCCAGTTACTATCTGCTCGAGCGGCCACTGGTCGCCATCGGGCATTCATTGTCGAGCGGGTTCAAGACTCCGCAAAGCCGGACCTTCGAAGTCGCAGAGCCGGTTGCGTCGATCAAGCAGTGAAGTCCAACCGACTGTGCCGTCCGCATGACAAATCAACAGATCGATTCGATCTGAGGCAGGATTTCTCTGTTCGGGCTAGTAAGCGGTGCTGCGGCGCGCCGACTGGACGAGTCTCTGAATTTCGTCCTCGGTAAAGCCCGCAAGGAGCCGTGATTCGCGCGCGATCGCAACCAAACTATTATCGTCCGCGCTAATATCCTCGCTCGCCCGGCGACGGCCCCGATAGTTGAGCTCTGTATCAAGGCCTTCTTGAAAGGCTTGCGCGGCGGCCAGACGTTCTGGATTCCCCTCGGTTAACTTGCGCATCCATTTTGAGCCCATGCGTACGTGCGTGATTTCATCGGCCAGCACGTAGTCGACGGCTCTTTCGATAATCGAATCACCGTTTTTCTGCGCAATTCGAATCAAATGTTCGAACACATCGCAGGCCAGGCCCTCGAGCCCACGGTTGATCCCCGCAACCCGCGCTGCGGGATCATCCGTCAGCGTGCAGCGCCAAAGCAGATCCGTCTCGACATAGTCACCCGGCGTCGCGCCCATGTATTCCACGAGGCGAACGAAAATCTCGGTATGCCGCGATTCGTCCCATACCTGGCGCGCCATTTCGAGTTGGAATTCCCATGGCGCTTCGGGAAAATCGAACAGCGTGCGCCCCGCCGCTTCCATCGCCTGTAGCTCGCCCGTATAAATCGTGTGGAGACGCGTGCGGAGGGCTTCTTCGTCGAGCGTAACGATCACTCCCGTCAATCCTTGCTCGGCCCGAATCGCCCGCATCTTCTCAACGCTCATCGTGATGAAACTGTCGGGGCGGCCAAGGCGATCGGCGGGAATCATGCGTTTCATGAAAAATCGGTTCCTTGACCAAGGGTTAGCAGCGCCAACCGCTCGAAGCGAGAGGTGAAAATCGTCTCTACACCCGTAACGTTCGCAACGTATCGTTTAGGGGATTGTCCGGTGTTGGACACCTGCGTAAAGAGCCCGTCTAATCACCAGAGGCGATGCGGGGGCAGAGTTCTTTGCGCTCAGCACCAAACAGCCAGCAATTACAAGGAGCCCGATCACTGGTCGTTTCATAGCGAATGTGTTGAAACTCTAGTCGATAAGTCATCAAAAAGTGAATGGCCGCTGGTGGGAGGCAGCGGCAACCTGCTCTTACCTAGCAAATGTCCACTGACCAACGCGACCTATTCGGAATTCTCGGTTTCTTAATCTCCGTGCTGGTTTCGATCATGTACGGAGTCAGTTTCTTCTGGCAGTGCTTGTTTTTAGCGTGTCTCATCATTTTCGTGACACATGCTTGCTGGTGCTCCCGACTGATCGTTATGCGTCCTATTTCCCGCATAGGAGCATCGGTATTACTCACGGTTGGAATTCTCGGTCCCTTAGCGAATCCCTTGCGTGTCAAGTGGATGGCGGAGCATCTGCAACCAAGCACTGCATATGTAATGCCTTACATGTGGGTAGGGGACAATTGGGAAATGGTCGTGCTTCATTACGGACCCGCTCCCGCCAAAAGTGTTGCAATGCATTTTCGAGATCGGGTTAAAGAAAAAGACGTTCGGAACAATCCCCACTTCAACAAAGATACCGGGATAGAACCGTACTTCACGGGATTCGAACTAAATTATCCAGAAATCGACCCTAATGCTTCTTTTGAAAACCGCATGTTTAATTGGAAACCTGAACTGAACGCGCAGCAACAGTACTACGAAGTCGATATAGACTCTTGGGATGGTGACCCGAAAGACGTCTATTTCAAGGAACTACTTGCAATCGAGAAAGCCGTTGATGGGCGTTGGGCTGTCTCACTGCTGCTGGCGCGCGAGCCGGATGGAAAAATCCTGATGTATTGTAAGGACCCTAACTTTCCACCTGGCGCGCCACCCGCTCCGCAATTTTGCGGTAACCAATACGGCCAACATCAAGGCGGCGCTCACCTGCCGTTGGAATTTCCCGAACGGTCCGAAGACCGCGCTATGGCGCTGTTCGTGTGCACGTTTGTCGCCCTTGTTCTATTTTCGCTTTACGGAGTGTTCGCAGCGTGGTGCATGGGCACGCAGGACTTACTTCAACCTAGGTAGTGTGATGCGGATGCGTTTTCAGGTGATACTCGCCGCACTTGCGACAATAGAAATGTGGATTCTCATCTGAGGCAGGTTCTTTGAGCAACTCACTCACAACAGCATCGAAGTGCACCTCGGACACTTTCGCGTCCAGGATATGCGGATGCTCCCCTATCGTTTACTGCGTGATGACCATCGCGGCGGTGCGGGTGAGCGGGATAGTGACGGAGGAAACCAGGCTGGTCAGGGGCGGATAGCGGTAGGTGACCGCCACTGTGACTACACCCCCGGGCTTGTTGTTCGGCGACCAGGTCGTGCTGACGGTCATCGCGCTCGTGTTCAGCACGCCGACCACCAGACCGTTTACGTAAGTCTGAACGTTGGATGCCGTCACCGCCGTCGTCGCGGTCGAGCCGTGGACTGTCGCATATCTGACTGCCTGCTGGGCGCTGTAGCAGACGAAGTCGTAGCAGTAGAGCGCCAGCGCAAAGTTGATCAAGCCGAAGAACAACATCAGGCATGGCGTGATCACCAGTGCGAACTCCGCCATCGCCTGTCCCGGGTGCGAGCGTCGGATCGCCGCGCACATGCGCCCGCGCCACAACTTGATGCCGCCGGCGTTCATCATGCCTACTGCACCACGCGCATGATTGCTTTGCCGGGCACCGTCATCGACGGCAGGATGCCCATGAAATTTATCAGCGGCGCGTATGACGCGCTGGTGTTCACCTGCGTGTACAACAGACGATGGCTGCTGGCGCAGTCGGTAGCCAGGCAGGTCGAGGCGGTTCCGTCGGAGCATATGCAGAAATGAGTCGCGGTCGCCGTCATGCCGACGAGATTTGGCGCGTCGTTGGTCGCCGCCGTCCGCATCCCTGCATTGTCCGCGGCGGTGGTGAGACTCTGTGAGCCGTATTGAACACCGGCGCGCGCAGCGTTGGCGACCGAAATCGCGATGTAAAATGCGCGCCCCATTTCCACCACTACCAGGAACATCATCAGCAGCAACGGCAAGCTGAGCGCGAGCTCTACTGACGCCTGCCCACACCGGTGCGCGCGATTCGGCCTCATCTCGACGGATTTGCGCGATGAATTCATTCGGCCAGTATCGTTCCTTTTATCGGTGAGCCGTTGGCCAGCGACGAATAGTTGCTGCCAAGTGACGCGTTGCCACTCAGCGTCAGTTGATTCGCCACCACGATGCTGTAGCCGCTGGCACTGCTGTTTCCGTTGAAGCTAAGCGCCGTAGTCGGGAAATAGACCGCTCCATCGAAAGTCGAACTCGAATTTCCAGTGATCGTGCTGCCCGCGCCGCTACTCGGGATCGAGCGATCCTGAAAGAACAGGATCCCCGCCAGCGGACCCGAGGTCGGGGCACTGAGATTGGCCTGCGTGTTTCCATTCATACTGATCGCGCCGTAACCGCCGGTTCCGGTCGTATTGTAAAAGGTCACCCCGGTGCCGGTCATGGTCGTGTTGGCGCTGATCGCCATTCCGCCGCCGGCAAGCACATAAGTTCCCGCGTTGAATTTCAGCCACGCATTGCCGTGGACCGTGATACCGCCGCAATAGGTGCCGGCATAAAGCTGGAGCGGAGTGCTCGCGCTTCCGCTGTTCCCGTTCAGCGAATAATTGGTGTGAGCGCATGAACCGACAGTCGGCGCCTGCAGGTAGGCCAGCGGGTCGCTGGCCGCAATTACGCCGGTCTTCGGCGTCGGCGTTAGACTGGAATTGCCGCCCGCACTATATCCTCCCACCACCCCGATAGTCGGCGCCGTAATCGAGACGTTGCCGACCACCGACAAACCGCTCGACGAGCTCGAGTCCACCAGCAGGCCGCAGCTGCTGGTGACCGAAACATTGCCGTTGGCCGAGAACGCGCCCGAGGCCGACGGATTCAACACATATATGCAGTTCGGCCCGTTGCCCTCGTACGCAACCGCTCGCGTGGACACCGTCATCGTGCTGACTCCGAGCACGCGCAGAAAATAAGTCGGCTCCGGCTTGCTGACGATCGCCTCGACATACGCCGAGTTTGACGTATTCGGTCCCGTGCTCGGCGGATTGTTGATCGTTACCGTGACACTGCTGACGCCGTTGGTGTATCCGTTGCTGGCCGCGTCCGTCTGCCCCGCCGCCACCTGGTCGCCGTAGTTCAATTCTTCGGCGCCGGCCATCGCCGCGCTGTCCGCCGCCGTCTGCATCATGTTCTTTTGATGCTGCATGAAGCTGAAGTCTGTAACCACGGCGATCATGCCCATGAGCGCGATCAGCGAGACGCAAACCAGCACCATCACCTGGCCGCCTGCGCTCGCCGCCAGCGTAAACATTCTGTTGGCACTATCCCGGCGGACAGCCTGATGCGTCGCCGGCAAAACTTTTCTGCTCATCTTCAGTTTGCTCCGACTCACAAAGCACCGCGCGTGCCATCGGGGTGTTTCCTCTGATTCATCGGGAATCTCCCCCCAATCTGTCCCAAACTGACTATTGTGTCCCACGATGCGTATCGTAAAGAGTCTCTTAACGTCAGATACAACCGTTTGCTGATTTAAATTGTCGTATAAAGAAAATTCCTTAGCATCGATATCAATCAAAAAAACTTGACGGAGCCCACCTGAATTTCTTATGTTTCGATAAGTTCAATAGCGGCAATTGGTCGTCTCAAACTTATCAGGGAGGCCCGTTATGCGAAGGGTGAAAAGCGCGTCGTTACGTTTCGCGATGATCCTGGCTGCTTTGGTGCTGCTCGCGATTGGTTCCTACACCACTCCCAGTCATGCTCAGGTTAAGCCGGGTGATTTCATCACGCCCGACAACGCATCCAAGGTCAGAGATCTGGTAGGCCCGGGCGTCTACTACAAGGTCGAGCGCGGCATGTCGATGAAGATCGTGCCGACCGAGCGCGTCGATTGGCCGCCTCCTTATAAGGATGCGACCGAAAAGTATTCGTCGCAGGTACAACTGTCGCGGGACAAGAAGTCGATCGTCGGCTTCGTCGCCGGGCAGCCGTTCCCGTTGATCGACGCCAATGATCCTGACGTCGCGGTGAAGATCATCTGGAATAACGTCTTCCGCCCAATCACTTCGGATGACTACGATCTGCGCTTCTACGACTGCGATTCCGAGTACCAGAAGAAAGGTGCGCAGACCGGCCAGATCGAGTATTTCCAAATCGGGCATTATGCCGGTTACGATCTCGTCGGCCGCACCGAAGTCGAGCCGCTCCCGACCGATCCCGATTTCAAGACCACCGGCCGTTACTGGCTGTTCGGCTTGTACCCGATTCTTGCTCCTCAGGAAATTCGCGGGACCGGATTCATCCGATGGCGTTACGCCGATCCGAGACGTGGCGACGATATCTGGAGTCTTGACGCCGGCTCGCGCCGGCTGCGCCGCGTCAACGAGGCCATAATGAGCTCGTCCACCGCCAGCGGAACCTCGGCCCATGCGTGGGACCCCGATCATTACTCGGGCTTCAATCCCAAGACCGAGCAGTACACCTACAAATTCCTGGGCGAGAAGAACATGCTCGCGACCATCCACGCGGTACATTCGCCCGAGCAGCGATGTCCGACCGACGGCGGCGCCAGCGCATGCCCCGAGGCTTGGGAGATGCGGCATATGTACATCGTGCAGGCGCTGCCTGATCGATCGCGCATCAACGCGCTTGATTCGCGCACCGTCATCTTCATGGACAGCGAAATGTGGTTCGAGCCCTACATCGACACCTACGATCGCGCCGGCCATCTCTTCCGCGCGCACATCTACTGGCTGGCGACTCGCGATCGCCCGGTGCCGGACGCCAAGGTCGCAATCTATCCGTTCAAGCGATCGTTCGTCGTAGGCGCGGTCTCAACCGACGTGCAGTCGGGCCTGGCGACGATGTGCTATCTGCCGGGCCTCGAAACGCCCGAGCGCGAATGCTGGTACATCAATATGGGTGCGGTCGATCGCAGCTTCTTCACCACGGAGGCAATGTTCCGCGCTGCGTCGTTCTAGGCGATTCGCATAGAGGACAACGGACGGCGATTAACGGGCAGTTCTCCGATCGTCGGGGCGCGCCGCGCGGGACTGCCCGTTATGAGGCTGTCGAGAAAATGATAATCGCACGAGCCAGCCCTACCTAACGTTTGTTAGGAGTGGTTGATTGATATTTAGATCTGCCCGATCAGCATGCCTTATGCGAATTGAGCAAACGCTATCGTCGTACGAAATAAGGCACTCATCGGCCATGAGCCCTTTTCGGCGAGAAGGAGGCGACACTCGTCGGTGAAATAATACTAATAATACTGATGATCCGGAAAAGTCGTGATTAAAGGCAGTCGACGATTTTTCAGCGTCACGTTTTCCGAAATCATCGCCAGAGGCTCAGAAATCTTCGCGCGAATCGTTCCGCGTACACTGACTCGCATGCTCGATGCGGCCAGTATGGTTCCCTCCGTGACGTTGGGTTCGGCGCGTCATTCAGATGGCAAGTCGGAATTTGGCCATTAGCCAACCTGAACTGCCGCATAATCCTGAGCCCCGTAAATCGCAATCTGCAAGAAATTATATTGACGATTCAGTCAGACCTCCCCTAATGTCGGAAACAATTGATTAAGACCGCGGCCACGGGCCGCTCGGGAGGCTATCGTATGCGAAGGCAGAAGGCTTTGTCGTCAACGATCTCGACGACCGTCGCTACCTTGGTGTTGCTCGCAATTTGCGCGTTCAGCACTCAAGGTTACGCCCAGGTCAAGCCGGGTGATTTCATCACGCCCGACAACGCATCCAAGGTCCAGGACCTGGTAGGCCCGGGCGTCTACTATAAAGTCCAGCGCGGCATGTCGATGAAGATCGTGCCGACTCAGCGTGTCGATTGGCCGCCTCCTTATAAAGATGCGACCGAGAAGTATTCGTCGCAGGTACAGCTGTCGCGGGACAAGAAGTCGATCGTCGGCTACGTCGCCGGTCAGCCGTTCCCGTTGATCGACGCCAACGACCCTGACGTCGCCGTCAAAGTCATCTGGAACAACGTCTTCCGCCCAATCACTTCCGACGACTACGATCTGCGCTACTACGACTGTGATTCCGAGTACCAGAAGAAAGGCGCGCAGACCGGCCAGATCGAGTATTTCCAAATCGGGCACTACGCCGGCTATGACCTGGTCGGCCGCACCGAGGTCGAGCCGCTGCCGACCGATCCCGATTTCAAGACCACCGGCCGTTACTGGCTGTTCGGCCTGTACCCGATTCTGGCGCCGCAGGAAATTCGAGGAACCGGCTTCATCCGATACCGCTACGCCGACCCCAGACACGGCGACGACATCTGGAGTCTTGATGCCGGATCGCGCCGGCTGCGCCGCGTCAACGAGTCCATCATGAGCTCCTCGACCACGGCCGGCGGTACCTCCGCTCATGCGTGGGATCCGGATCACTACTCGGGCTTCAATCCCAAGACCGAGCAGTACTTCTATAAATTCCTGGGCGAGAAGAACATGCTCGCGACCATTCACGCCGAGCACTCGCCCGAACAGCGATGCCCCACCGACGGCGGCGCCAGTGCATGCCCCGAGGCTTGGGAGATGCGCCACATGTACATCGTGCAGGCGCTGCCTGATCGCTCGCGCATCAACGCGCTTGATTCGCGCACCGTCATCTTCATGGACAGCGAAATGTGGTTCGAGCCCTACATCGACACGTACGACCGGGCCGGCCATCTGTTCCGCTCGCACATCTACTGGCTGGCGACTCGCGACCGCCCGGTGCCCGACGCCAAGGTCGCAATCTATCCGTTCAAGCGATCGTTCGTCGTAGGCGCGGTCTCGACCGACGTGCAGTCGGGCCTCGCGACTATGTGCTATCTGCCGGGCCTCGAAACCCCCGAGCGTGAATGCTGGTACATCAACATGGGTGCGGTCGATCGCAGTTTCTTCACCACCCAGGCGATGGTCCGCGCAGCATCGTTCTAAGCTCCAGTCGCAACCGTCCGTAACTTAAAATGGGCGCGGGATCATCTCCCGCGCCCGTTTTTTAAACGTCATCCTGAGCCGCTGCGGCGAAGGATCTCGCGCGTCAGCGCGTCAGCCTGGTAGCGCCGGACGCTGGAGCGTCCGTCGAGATTCTTCCCCCTCGGCTTCGCTCAGGGCTTCGGCTCAATCACAGCAGCTTTCGCTCAGAATGACGGAGTAAGAGGGTCACACAATCCGCTTCTGCCCGTGCTTGAATCCGCCCTGCTCGCCAATCGCCTCGTTGCCGCGCTCAGGCTCGATTCTCTGCACTTCCTGCACTTCCCGCTCGCGCTCGCGAGGCTTCTCGCGCTCGGGCTCGCGCCGACGCCCGCGATTCTGCCCGTCGCCTTTCTGCTCGCGACGCCCGCCGCTGCTGTCCGTCGGCACTATCTCGATCGCGCGCATTATTCCGTCGCCCCCTGAGCGCGTCGTGATCATCGGATCGTCCTTCAACGCCAGATGTACCACGCGGCGGTCGCGCGGCGGCATCGGCTCGAGCCGCACCGGCTTATGCTCACGCTTGGCCTTCTCGCCCATCGAGAGCGCCATCCGATGCAGTTGCTGGCGGCGTCGTGCGCGATACGATTCGGTCTCGAGTGAAATCGGGGCCGCGTCCTTGATTCGCCGCGCCAGGATTCGATTCACCAGGTACTCGAGCGCGTCGAGCGTCTGCCCATGTCGTCCGATCAGAATCCCCGATCCATCGCCCTTGATCTCGATCTCGACCGTCTCCGCATCGATTTCAATTTGCCGCACTTCGGTCGGCTCGCCCATCTGCTCGAGAATCTGCTTGAGGATAACCATCGCCTCGCGGCGCTGCTCCTCGAGGTCCGCGCTCCTGCGTCCTGCCGCGCCGCCGTCATCGTCGCCGCCGCTGGACGCCGCCGGACTCTGGCTCCGTGAGCTGCCGTCGTTGCGACCCCGCCGTTGATTCTCACGCCCGCGACCACGCCCATCCGACGCGCCTTCGTTGCGTTCTCGCGGAGCTTGCGATGCTGGCGGCGTCGCCGCCGGCTCCGCGCCGACACCTTCCGCGCCTTTGCGCGTAACCCGCACTCGCGCCTGACGTGCGCCCAGTCCAAGCACGCCCGCACGCGGCGTCGAGATCACTTCGATCGTAACGTCGTCCTCGCGCGCGCCAAGCTGCTCGAGGGCTTCCCGGGTCGCCTCTTCCACCGAGGCGGCTTCCACTTCTTTCCAGTCCATATTGCTCATGTAGTCGGCGTGTATTGTTGGAATTCGCGGTTGAGAAAGTATTGCTGGATCACGCCTAGCAGGTTAGACGAAAAATAATACAAAGCGAGGCCCGCGGGAAAGTTTATCAACATGATCGTGAAAATCAGCGGCGTCAGCATCATCATCCGCTGCTGATTCGGGTCAGGCGTCGTCGGCGTCATGTACTGCTGGATAAAACTGGTCAGCCCCATCAGCAGCACCAGCACCGGCAGGCCGTGGCAATGCGTCAGCGGCAGTTGCGGCATCCAGGAAATATGCAGGCAGTCGGGCGTCGACAAATCGTTGATCCAGCCGACGAACGGCGCATGCCGCAGCTCGACCGAGTTCCGCAGCGCCTCGTACATCCCGATAAAAATCGGCAGTTGCAGCGCCATCGGCGCGCATCCTCCGAGCGGATTGACGTGATTGCGCTTGTAGAGATCGACCATCTCTTTCTGCAACTGCTCGTTGTTGTCCTTGTACTTGTCGCGCAAGCGCTGGATTTGCGGCTGCAACCGCTGCATCTTCATCATCGATCGCTGGCTTCTGATCGAGATCGGCAGCAGCGCGACCCTCAAGGCCACCGTCACCAGAATAATATCGACCCCGTAATTGGGCGCGATGTAGTGAAATAGTTTCAGGATGCGCAGAAAAATGATCGCCAGGATTCCCGCCCAGCCGAAAGTGATCGCCTTGGTAAGCGCCGGATTCACCGATTCCAGGGCCTCGAGTAGCTTCGGCCCCATGTAGATTTCTTGACGGGTTCGCGTCGTGTCGTCGAACAACAGCCGTGCGATTGCCTCGTCACCTATGTACGCCATCGCGAGCGTGCCGACCTTCGGATCCAGGGGCAAAAATACCGCCAGGAAATACTGATCGCCAAAACCGGCATACGTGATCGGGCCGGACCTCGGAGGCACGCCCTTCTTCAGGTCTTTCTCGTTCTCGGTGAACGACTTGTCGGCCACGTCAGCCTCCAGCGCGGGGATATCGTAGTACCCCTGATGCGCCGTCAGCGGCTGGCTCATCGACACGCCAAGCTGATTCAGCGGCGGCCCGCCCGTGACCGCAACGTCCATCGTAAAGACGTAGCCCGACGGCTTGAACGTGAAAGTCTTGGTGATAGTAGTGCCGTCCGCCTCCTTGGCGACGAACACCGCGGTCGCATCCGCCCCCGCCGTCGTTATTTTCTCAGGCGCGTTCGTCTCGTAATTGAAATCGCTGTCGTCGACGACATTCCCGCCACGCGTCAGCACCGCGCCGAGCGGCAGTCGCCCTCCCGGCGACACCTGCACCATCTCGTAAGGCGGACTATTCTTGTCGGCAGTCTGCCGGTATTTGTTGAGCTTGAAACTCTTGAGCCGCGCGCCATGAGTAGTAAACACGGCGACGTACAAATCCGAATCAACTTCGATAGTGCGCTCCGGCACCAGCGCCATCGAAGGCGTCATGCCGGCAGATTGCTGCCCGGTTGCTCCCGCCGTCGCAGCTGCTCCAGGAGCCGTCGAGTTGCTCAGCGTCCCGAATGCGTTCGTCCCGTTATCAGCCGCATTCCCCTGCGCAGCCTTGGCCGCCTTGGCCTGCTCAGCCGCCTGCTGCTGCTGTTGCGTAGGGGCAGGAAAAAACCGCTTCAGCACCAACTCCTGGTAAGCCACCACCAGAATGATCGACAAAATAACCGCAAGCAGTACGCGACTAGAATCCAACTTTATTTCTGTTCCTGCGATTCTCCCCCTTCCCTCGAGGGAAGGGGTTAGGGGTTAGGTTGCCCGGCATCGAGCTGAATCCGTGCGCTCCAAATGCCTCGCCCGTTATTTCACGGGAGAGGAGGCTGGCCGCATCGCGGCCAGTAGGTGAGGGTTCTGTGATCACATCGCAAAAGCTCGCACTGACATTTTTTTGTGTCATTCTGAGCCGCCGCAGCGAAGAATCTCGACGGACGCTCCGGCGTTCGGCGCCAGCCATGCAAGCGCGCGCCGACGCGCGAGATCCTTCGCTACGCTCAGGATGACACAAAGAAAGATCACCCGATCCCTTCATCTCTCGACTCCACGCCCGCACGCCGGATCAAGTGAGGGTTCCGTGATCACCTCGCAAAAGTCTGCACGCACATTTTTTTGGGTCATTCTGAGCCGCCGCGGCGAAGAATCTCGACGGACGCTCCGGCGTCCGGCGCCATCCATGCAAGCGCGCGCCGACGCGCGAGATCCTTCGCTGCGCTCAGGATGACACAAAGAAAGATCATCCGATCTCCTCATCTCCCCACCCCATGCCCGCGCACCGGATCAAACCCATGCCCACCCATCGGATTGCACCGCGCGATTCGCCACAGCGCCATCGCACCGCCGCGAACGATCCCGTACTCCCCAATCGCGTCGCGCGCATACACGGAGCAGCTAGGCTCGAACCGGCACGCCGGCCCGTGTATCGCATGAATCACCGGCGACACCGCCGCGCGATAAATCGCAACCACCCCGACCGCAACGAATCGCGGCAAGGCACCAATCTTTCGCGTCGTGCCATCCGGTCCCCCTTCCCACCATGGGAAGGGGTTAGGGGTTAGGTTCTTCGCCATCAATCACCCCGCCCGCCAATTCGCCCCTTAAGATTCCGCGCCGCCATCATGAGCTCATCATCGATCGTCGCCGATTCGAGCGCACCTGCGCCGCCGCGCGCGATCACCACTAAAGAGGTCCCGACTGGCAGAGATGCCCGCAGCCCTTTCCTGAAAATCTCGCGCACCCGTCGCTTCACCCGGTTCCGCAGCACCGAGTTGCCGATCCTGCGCGACACCGTCACCCCCAACCGCGACCGCTCCGGCTCGTGCTCGAGTCGCGACGCATACACGACAAAATGAGGACTCTGAAAGCGCACTCCATTTCGCTGGAGGCGCAAAAATTCCGCGCTCCGATGCAGCCGGTCTGCCGCCGCGAAGCTCAATTGCGCGCGCACCGGATGGTTAGCCTGGCTGCTTGGGCGGGATCGAGATTGCAAGGCGTGCACGGCCCTTCGCACGGCGGCGCTTGAGTATCTTGCGTCCGCCCGGCGTGGCCATCCGCGCCAGGAATCCATGGGTTCGTTTGCGTCGGCGGTTATGCGGTTGGTAGGTCCTTTTCATTACTCGGGGCCAGCTTCACTCGTTTTTAGAATTCCGACCGCGAAGGTCGGTTAATAAGTCGGGTATCTTTTCGGCGCGATCTCTTTCAGTTTTTGAGGTGGATATAAACTTCGAACGACCCCGAACACGCAATCGAACCATACCGCGCGCCATTGAGCAAGCGCCAAAGGCCAGCAGAGAGCGGGAACTTGATTGTATGTGAAACCCGCGGTCGGTTTCACACTTCCGTCGGCAGGGGTGACCCCTGCACCCAGTGATAAAGAAATCGCGAAATGTCGAAGACGCCATTTCGCTCCCAGGTTCCTGACTTTGGTGGCACAGGCTTTAGCCTGTGATTTTCTAGTCCAGGCGAATCCAGGAAAGAATCACAGGCTGAAGCCTGTGCCACGTGCTACACGGCATTCTGGTCCCCCTTCCCGCTCGGGAAGGGGTTAGGGGTTAGGTTCTCAGGCCTCATCCACGACGCTCGCCGCGTCACTACTCCCCCTTCAACCGGGGATCATCATCCGGCACACAAATCGAATACGAATACCGCTGAACATACACGTTCTCGCTATCACTCTTCTCCGTATCGATCACAGTCGCGCGAAAATCCTCGCAACTCTCCCGCGACGAAAAACCATCGACATGCTCCCACTCCGACAGCGGCGTCTCCCGCTGCAACCCCCGCCGCGCACAATCAATCGTCGGCGCGATGAGAATCCATCCAGCCAACACAACCGCCGCGAAATGCGAGAACTGCCAACCGGCTCTTTTGCACTCATTGGACACAGCACCGGGATTCTTCGCTTCGCTCTAGAATGACACAAGAACAAAACCTCGGAGCAAAATGGCGTCCTCGCCATTTTGCGATTTCTTTTCACTAAGGTGCAGGGCTTAGCCCTGCCCGCGGAGGTGTGGAACCCGGGAGGGTTCCACTACAATTCAATTCCTGAGTTCCATGTACCTCCCCGACACGATCGTAGCCCCTGCCACTGCACCTGGCCTCGGCGCCGTCGCGATCGTCCGCCTGTCCGGCCCGCGCGCATTCGAAATCCTCGACGCTATCTTCCGCCCCATGCATTCTGCCGAGTTCACGCCGCGCATGATGCGCCTGGGCGACGTTGTCGATCCCGCCACCGGCGCGCGCATCGATCGCGCGCTTGCAGTCGTGATGCCGCATCCGGCGAGCCTGACCGGCGAAGACGTAGCCGAAATCCAATGCCACGGTGGACCATACGTCGTCCGCAGAATCATCGCGCTTGCCCTCGATGCGGGCGCGCGCGTCGCAGAGCCAGGCGAATTCACCCGACGCGCATTCCTCAACGGCCGGATGGATTTGGCTGAAGCGGAGGCAGTCGCCGATATCGTCGCTGCGCGCAGCGATTCCGCGCTCGCAAATGCGTTATCGCAACTCTCCGGCGCACTCTCACAACGCGTCGATGAACTGCGCGCACAGGTGATCGCGATCCGCGCGCATCTCGAGGTCGAGATCGATTTCTCCGACGAGGACATCCGACTACCGTCGCGTCGCGAAGTCGCCGCCGAAATCGAGCGCTTAATCGCAGACGTTACCGTCTTGCACGACAGCTTTGCGCGCGGCCTCCTGATGCGCGACGGCGTCCGCGCGACTATTCTCGGCAAGCCCAACGCCGGTAAGTCGAGCCTTCTGAATCTTTTGCTCGGCGCCGACCGCGCGATCGTGACCGCGATCGCCGGCACCACCCGCGATGTGATCGAAGACTCGGTCCAGCTCGGCCCGTACGCGCTCGTCCTCAACGATACGGCGGGTGTGCGCGAATCGACCGACGACGTAGAGAGAATCGGAATCGAGCGCACGCTCCGGTCTGCCCGCGACGCCGACCTGCTGATCGCGATGTTCGATTCCTCGCGTCCGCTCGAGCCGTCCGACCTCGATGTGATTCGGATAACGAACGACCGCCCAGGCCTCGCAATCCTGAACAAGCGCGATTTACCTGCGGCAATCGCGTCCGCCGATCTTCGCGACCAAGGCTTGCGGATTCCGATCCTCCCATTCTCAGCAATCAACCTCGACGAAGCCGCGACGCTACGTGCGGAGCTCATCAAAGCAATCGACGCGCTCATTGCTGATCCCTCGCCCGTTATTTCACGGGAGAGGTTAGGTGAGGGTTCTGCGGCCGCGGCCACAATTCCCACTAATGATCAAATCGCAATCTCCCGCGAGCGTCATCGCGATGCGCTCGCGATGGCTCTGGAAGCGCTCAAGAACGCGCGCAACGCTGTGCTATCGTTGATGCCGCCGGAGATCGTAGCGGTCGATATAATGGCGGCCGCATCCGCACTTGGCTCGATTACCGGCGAAGTAAGCGGCGAGGACGTCCTCGACGCAATCTTCCGCGACTTCTGTATCGGCAAGTGATGCGTGGCACAGGCTTCAGCCTGTGATTCTTTCCTGGATTCGCATGGAGCAGAAAATCACAGGCTAAAGCCTGTGCCACCAAAGTCCGGAACCCGAGAGCAAAAGGTCGTCCTCGACATTTCGCGATTTTCTTCTAACTGGGTGCAGGGGTCACCCCTGCCGAAGGAAGTGTGAAACCCACCGCGGGTTTCGCATACAATCTAGTAGTATAATTTCCCTACTATCAGGCGTGACGCTGCGTCAGCGCCGCTTTGCGCGACGCGTCGATGCGGGCCATAATCGCTGGTTCGCTATGAAGTATGACGTGATCATTGTGGGCGCCGGGCATTCCGGGATTGAGGCGTCGCTGGCGGCGGCCCGGATGGGCGCCAGCACCCTGATGCTCACGCTCAATCTCGACCATATCGGGCAGATGTCGTGTAATCCGGCAGTGGGCGGGATTGGCAAGGGGCACCTGGTGCGCGAGATCGACGCGCTCGGCGGCGAGATGGGCCTGGCGACCGACGAGACCGGGATCCAGTTTCGATTTCTGAACACGCGCAAGGGGCCCGCGGTGCGCGCGCGTCGCGCGCAAGCCGACAAGGCCGCATATCGCACGCGGAGCAAGCGTGTGCTGGAGCGCACTGCCAACTTGCAGGTGCGGCAGGCGAGCGTCGAGCGCCTGATCGTCGAGGACGGCGCGGTGCGGGGGGTCGAGTCGCAGATTGGCGAGGTGTTCGAGGCGCCGACTGTGATTCTCACCACCGGCACATTCCTCAAGGGCCTCGTCCATATCGGGATGAAGAATTATTCGGCGGGACGGGCCGGCGATTTTGCCGCGATGGGTCTCAGTGAGAATCTGGCGCAGTTGGGTTTTCGAATCGGGCGGCTGAAGACCGGCACGTGCCCGCGTCTGGATGCGCTCACCATCGACTACTCTGCGTTGGAGATCCAGCCGGGCGACGAGCCGCCGCCGCCGTTCTCGTTCCGCACTGAGAGAATCACGCAGGAACAGATTCCCTGCCATCTGACGTTCACCAACTCGCGCACTCACGAGATAATCCGCGGCGGGATCGACCGCTCCCCGATGTATTCGGGCGTGATCCAGAGCAAGGGGCCGCGGTATTGCCCGTCGGTCGAAGACAAGGTGATGCGCTTCCGGGACAAGGAGCGGCATCAGATTTTTCTTGAGCCCGAGGGACGCGACACGATCGAGGTTTATCCCAACGGGCTGTCGACCAGCCTGCCGCTCGACGTGCAGGTGGCGATGGTGCGGTCGATCGCCGGGCTCGAGCAGGCTGAGATAATGCGGCCTGGATACGCTATCGAGTACGATTTCTCTGACCCGACGCAGTTAACGCCGTCACTGGAGACCAAGCTGGTGCGCGGGCTGTTCTTTGCGGGCCAGATAAACGGCACCACCGGCTATGAAGAGGCGGGAGCGCAGGGTTTGATCGCGGGAATCAACGCGGCGCTCAAGGTTCGCGGCGAGCCGGCGCTGATTCTGCGGCGCGATCAGGCCTATATCGGAGTGATGATCGACGACCTGGTGACGCGCGGGATTGGCGGCGAGCCGTACCGGATGTTCACCTCGCGCGCCGAGTATCGGCTGCTGTTGCGTGAGGATAATGCAGACCGGCGGCTGTCCCCGATTGGGGAGGGGCTGGGATTACTCGACGCGTCGGCGGGTGCGCGCGTCCGTGCCAAGACTGAAGCGGTGGCGCAAGAGATCGAGCGCCTCAAGTCGGCGCTGATACCGGCATCCGACGAGGTCAATGCGATGATTGTGGCGCATGGATCGACGCCTATCGCGCAGCCGGTCCGCGCGATCGAGTTGCTCAAGCGCCCCGAAATCGGCTACGACGCTTTGATCAAGATGAGCGGGGTGGCCTCGACCTTGAACCTCGATGAGGCGGCTGAGCTGGAGACCGAGATCAAGTACGAGGGCTACGTTCGGCGGCAGGTCGAGGCAGTCGAGCGGTTCGCGCGGCTGGAGGACACGACGATCCCGGACTGGGTCGATTTCAAGGGTGTGATGGGGTTGTCCACCGAGGTGTCCGAGCGTCTATGCGCGGTGCGGCCGAGGTCGCTGGGGCAGGCGGCGCGGATGCCGGGAATCACGCCGGCGGCAATCTCCATTCTGGCGGTCCATATTAAGAGTCGTCGGGACCGCAATGCCCGCGCCATTTAAGGCTGATTCCGACGTTTCACGTGAAACGTTTTGGCGCGATTAATCAATAAAATCAGGCACTTAACTTTTAGCATCCGACGTTTCACGTGAAACCTAAAAGCACGGGAAAAGCCCCCGCAAAGCGGAAACCGGCCAAACCTGCGGCCCGGAAGAAGGCTCTCAACCCCGATCAGATTGCGGCTGCGGTGCGCGCTCAGCTCGCGCCTGCGATCGCGCCGCTCGGAGTCGTCAGCAATACCGTCCAGTTCCTGAACCGGATCGAGCGGATGGCGGCGATGCTCGCGGTGTGGGGGCCGAAGATCAACCTGACGGCTCATCCGCAGGACCCCGACGAGATCGTGTTTCACGTCTTCGACAGCATCATCCCGATCTCACTCGCGGTCAGCGCGAAGATCCTGCGGCTGGGTAGGACGCATCGATTTCTCGATATCGGCAGCGGCGCCGGCTTTCCGGGACTGGTGATCGCGGCGGCGATCAACGCGAGCGTGACCTTGGTCGAGGCGCGGCGCAAGCGCGCGACGTTCCTGAGCGAGGCTGCGATCGAAATGGGCTTGCAGAACGTGCGGGTCGAATGCGCGCGCGCCGAGTCGTTCGACGTGCGTGACGGGTATGACGTGGTCACGTCGCGAGCGGTGGGAAACCCGGCGGCTTTGTTCGAGATAGCAGGGCGCGCATTGCGGGTCGAGGGCGTGCTGATGCTCTACGTCACGGCGGACCAGACCTTCGAGCAGATTACCGAAGGGTCCGGTGAGGTAGGGCTCTTCGACGGAATCCGATCGGTCTATGACCTGAGGCACGGCCGCGACGTGCTCCATCGCGCCGCCGCGACCTGGATCCGTCGCTAGTCCTGGTTCTCCGACGTTTCACGTGAAACGTTCTGTCGCGAAACTTCAATAAATTCAGGTAGTTGCGTGAATCGGATCGCGCGGTTTGCATTTAATTGCGAGCGCGCATTTAATTATTCGCAGCCCGGAACGTTTAAACCTGAAACGTCACCGTGCGCTCGGAGCTGTGGGGTTGTCGTGGGGCGGGTAATCGCAATCGCTAATCAGAAAGGCGGCGTCGGCAAGACTACGACGGCTATTAATCTGGCGTTCGCGCTGGCTGATAGCGGTCGCAAGGTCCTGCTGGTCGACCTCGATCCCCAAGGCAACGCCTCCTCCGGTATCGCCACGCCCGAGGACGTGAGTGCGTCACGGCGCGAGGGCAAGACTATTTACCAGGCGCTGGTCGGCGGCTTGGCGATTGCGGAAATCGTAAGGCAGGTGAGGCCGACGTTGTCGCTGGCACCGGCGGGCGACGACTTGGTCGGCGCTGAGATCGAGCTGGTGACGATGGAAGGACGCGAGCGACGCTTACGAGCGCTCCTGGAGCCAGTGCGGGAAGAATATAACTATGTTCTAATCGATACGCCTCCCTCGTTGGGGATTCTCACGTTGAATGCGCTGGTCGCCGCGGATTCCGTGCTGGTGCCGATGCAATGCGAGTACTACGCGCTCGAGGGTCTGAACTCTCTGCTCGGCACGATCAACAAGGTCAAGGCGGTGCTGAGGCCGGAGCTCGAGCTCGAGGGTCTGGTTCTCACGATGTTCGACTCGCGAAATCGTCTCAGCCATGAAATCTCTGACGAAGTGAGAAAGCATTTTCCGGAAAAAGTTTTTCAGAGCGTGATCCCGCGCAGCGTGCGATTGTCGGAAAGCCCGAGTCATGGACTGTCCGTGTTCGAATATGAACCGAAGTCGTCAGGCGCGGATGGGTATCGCGCGCTGGCGGCGGAGATCGTCGCGCGTGGGGAGAATGGAGCAGGAACCAATTGAATGTGAAACCCGCGGTGGGTTTCACGCTTCCTTCGGCAGGGCTAAGCCCTGCACCTTAGTACCGGAGAAGATGCGGGACTTCGTCCCTGTTAGAGCTTTGTAAGGGAAGAGGTTTTCTTTTGCGTCCGGTTCCCCTTCCCGTTCGGGAAGGGGTTAGGGGTTAGGTTGTCCGCTTCAAGCGCGACGCTGAATGAACGGAGAAGATGATCGAAAATTTTAGAGGACTAACAGGATGATGCGGAAACCATTGGGACGCGGGCTTGATGCGCTGATCGGCAATGCGGCGGGGGGAACTGAAACTGGCGCGGCAGTCGACAGCGGCGGCGACTCGCAATTCAAGATGGCGCCCGTCGGCAGTATTGCGGCCGGTGCGTTTCAGCCGCGGATAAATTTCGACAAGGAACGGCTCGCCGAACTTACGCGCGCGATCCAGAGCCAGGGGATTATCGAGCCGCTGATCGTGCGGCGTATCGACGCGCCCGAAGCCGACGGGCCGCGCTACGAACTGATCGCGGGCGAACGGCGACTGCGTGCGGCGCGAGCCGCAGGCCTCGAGACGGTGCCGGTGGTGGTGCGCGAACTCGACGATCGCGCGGCGCTCGAGATGTCGCTGGTCGAGAATATCGTGCGCGAGGATCTGAACGCGGTCGAAGAAGGACTCGCGTTTTTCCGCCTGGTGGACCATTTCGGGCTCACTCATGACGAGATCGCGACGCGGGTCGGGAAGAGCCGCCCCTACGTCGGCAATACGATTCGATTGCTGGAACTTCCGCAGCCGATTCTAAATATGATCGCGAAAGGAGAGCTGACCGCAGGACAGGCGCGGCCGCTGCTCTCGATAGGATCGACGGAGGCGCAACTGTCGGCGGCGCGGCGAATCGCGGCAGTCGGAATCTCCTCGCGCGGGGCCGAAGAAATGGCCACCGCAAATCGCCCGCACAAAACCAAAAATGCCGAATCGCGATCGTCTTCCGGCGGTGACGCGAACCTCAACGCGCTGGCCGAAGGCCTGCAGCGGGCACTCAAGCGCAAGGTACGGATTTTCAAACGTCGCGGGCGTAATCCAGGGCGAATCGAAATCGATTACTACGACGATAACGATCTGACGGCAGTCGCGGAGATGCTGCTCGGTAATTCGCGGGCATCGATGCGGGCGTAGAGCGGGAAGGGGAAATCACTTTATTTAATGTGAAACCCGCGGTGGGTTTCACACTTCCTTCGGCAGGGCTAAGCCCTGCACCTTAGTGAAAGGAAATCGCGAAATGTCGAGGACGACCTTTCGCTCTCAGGTTCCGGACTTTGGTGGCACAGGCTTTAGCCTGTGATTTTCTGGTTCATGCGGATCCAGGAAAGAAACACAGGCTGAAGCCTGTGCCACGTGGCTACACTCCTTCCGCTACCGGTGCAATTCAAATTTATGTTATCGATCCGTTCCGGACCTGCGGCGGATTCGTCGTCGCGGCACGCTGCTTAAAAGGAAGGTTCTGCATGATGTCGCAGAGCATTGAGATAGACGAGATGGTTTCGCTCGAGCGGGGCGAGATTGATCGCCGTATCTACAGTGATCCCGCGATCTTCGAACTCGAGATGGAGCGGATCTTTGCCCGTTCGTGGCTGTTCCTCTGCCACGAATCACAAATTCACGAGCCCGGTGATTTTTTCCAATCAGTTATGGGGCGCGACAACGTGCTGGTGGTGCGGCAGAAGGATCAAACTGTCAAAGCCATGCTCAACACCTGCGCGCATCGCGGTAACGCCGTCTGTCGGGCCGAGGAAGGCAACACCAAGAGCTTCCTGTGCACCTATCACGGGTGGTCCTACGGCATCGATGGAAAACTTCTCGGCGTGCCGGGGTTCAAGACCTTCTACGCCGGTCAGCTCGACAAATCGAAACACGGGCTGGCACAAGTGGCCCAGGTGGCAAGCTACAAGGGATTCATATTCGGGACGCACGACATTTCCGCACCGCCGTTGGAACAGTTTCTCGGCGCAACCGGGCGGCTCGGCCTCGATATGATTGCAGCGCGGGGCGACATGGCCGTGGTCCCCGGCATCCAGAAGTTCATCATCGATTGCAACTGGAAAATCGCAGTCGACAATCTCTTCGATTGGTATCATCCGCAGATCACTCACGTGTCGGCATTCTCGCCCGGTGTCCTCGGCCTCGATCCGGGCCGCACGACGACTGAGAAGATCGACATGAGCGACGTGAACATGGACAGCGGCGGCGCGCTTGATATGCCCGGCATCGGGATCATCGGCACAAAGTTCGATCAGGTGGTGGTACTCGGCGAATATGGGCACGCGATCGGCGGGCCTACCGCGTCTTCTTTGGGCAATCCCGACTTCGACAAAGGCTGGCGCGCCACGCCGCAAGCTCGGGCCGCCCTGGGCCCGGTCGGAGTGGAAGTGGCAGGACACCCTAATATCTTTCCGACCACGTGGGTGACCTCGGTGACCGGACAGCTATCGCTACGAATACCGCGCAGCCCCGCTCAGACCGAGATCTGGTGGTTCACCCTGGTCGATCGCAACCTGCCCCGCGAGACACGCGATTTCATTGTCAGCTCCGCATGCCGCGTTTTCGGTCCGGCCGGCGTGCTCGAACAAGACGACGGCGAGAACTGGTCGCAGGCCACGGCGCAGACGCGCGGCGTCGCAAGCAGGCGGATGAAGCATCAGCTCACCATGGGTCTGGGCCGGGGCAAGATTATCAAGGAAGGCGGTTTGGCGCGGGTCGAGGGTCTCACCAACGAGCATGGCCAGTTGTGGACGTATCATTCGTGGGCGCAGTGGATGAAGGGCCTCGGCTGGGAAGAACTGCTCAAGGCGACCACGCCGGGCGAATATATCTAGCGAGTCATATAGATGTCCGGTGACTCAGGCTTGCGTCCGAACGACGACCGAATCGCGGCGATGGTTCGCCAGTACGAGGTCGAGCGCTTCTACTACGACGAGGCAGCGTTGCTCGACGCGCATCGATACGAGGAGTGGATCGCACTTTTCAGCGACGACGCGCACTACTTCATGCCGATCCGCCGTACTCGAATGCAACGCGAGCTGAACAAGGAATTCACGCAGCCCGGTGAGATGGCCTTCTTCCATGACGACAAAACTCTGCTCGCCGGAAGGGTGGCGAAGCTCAAATCGGGGCGCTCATGGGCGGAGGATCCACCCTCGCGCACGCGTCATCTGATCACCAATGTGAGAGTGCTTCGCGATAGCGGCCGCGAGCTCGAAGTCGAGTCGAACTTCCACGTTTACCGGACCAGGCTCAATTCGGAGGAGAGCTCGTGGATCGGATCGCGACGGGACCTGCTGCGGCGCGTCGAAGGATCGTTCCAGATCGCAGATCGCAAGATTTTTCTCGAGCAGACCGTGCTGCTGTCGCGCAACCTGAGCAACTTCTTCTGATATGGGCTGGCTGGAAAACAAAGTGGCGCTCGTCACCGGCGGCGCATCGGGGCTTGGGCGGGCAATCGTCGAGCGATTTGTCGACGAGGGCGCGCGAGTCGCGATCCTGGATCGAGCGCGCGAGCGCACCGAAAGACTGGCGAAGCAGCTGGGTGAGCGGGTCGCGGCGATCGTCGGCGACGTCACGGACCTTGCCGACAATCAGCGAGCGGTTGCGGAGACAGTCGCGAAGTTCGGACAACTCGACTGCTTCGTGGGCAACGCCGGAATCTGGGACTTCTCGATTTCGCTTGCAGCATTGCCCGACGATCGAATCGGCAACGCTTTCGATGAACTGTTCGGCGTGAACGTCAAGGGCTATCTGCTCGGCGCGAAGGCTGCGTACCGCGAACTTGCGAAGACCAACGGCAGTATCATCTTCACGGTCTCGAACGCGGGCTTTTACCCATGCGGCGGCGGTCCTCTATATACGGCTTCGAAGCACGCCGTGGTCGGGTTGATTCGCCAACTGGCCTACGAGCTGGCGCCCAAGATTCGAGTCAACGGCGTGGCGCCGGGTGCGATCCCAACTGACTTGCGCGGCCCGCGCTCGCTCGACATGGGAGAACAATCGATCGCTTCGGTGCCGCTCAAGGCGGCGGTCGAGCGCGGAATTCCGCTCGGCAAGCTGCCCGAGCCGCGCGACTACACCGGATCGTATGTCCTGCTGGCGTCGGCCGAGAATTCTTCCACCGCGACCGGCGGCGTCATCCTTTGCGAAGGCGGTATCGGCATCAGAGGTTTCACTGACGCGGCCGGCGGCCGGAACCTGTAAATCATTTTATTGAATGTGAAACCCGCGGTGGGTTTCACGCTTCCTTCGGCAGGGCTAAGCCCTGCACCTTAGTATTAAGAGAAGATGCGGGACTTTCGTCCCTGTTAGAACTTAATGTGGGGAGGCATCTCCAACTTCCTTCGAGTCACCGCCCCTGAGAGCAAAGTAGCGCCTCGCGCAACTTTGCGTTTCTCACCTTCACACTGGGTGCAGGGGTCACCCCTGCCGCCCGCCGCGCAGGCGATTATAGATCTGGCGGGCTTGATTGTGGTGCGCGGCAACATGAAGATGCCTGAATGATGCGACGAGATATTTTTTCTGAAGAGCGTGAGATGTTCCGGGCGCAGGTGCGGCGGTTCGTCGATGCCGAGATCGAACCGAAGGTGCCCGAATGGAATCGCGTGGGGATGAGCGACCGCGCGAGCTGGCGGAAGATGGGCGAGGCCGGCTTTCTTGGCGCCAATGCGCCATCTGAATACGGCGGCGGCGGCGTGGATTTCATCTACGACGCGATCGTGATGGAAGAACTGTCGCGCGTGCGCGCGCACGGCCTCATGATGTCGCTGCATTCGGATATCTGCATGCCGTACATCACGAGCTTCGGCAACCAGGAGCAGAAGCGCCGCTACCTGCCGGGTGCGATCAGCGGCGAGATAATCCTCGCGATCGCGATGACCGAGCCGGGCACCGGATCCGATCTCGCTGCGGTGCAGACCACAGCGCGTCGCGACGGCGACCATTATGTGATCAACGGATCGAAGATTTTTATTTCCAACGGGCAGATTGCCGATCTGGTGATCGTCGTGTGCAAGACCGACCCCAAGGCGAATCCGCCGCACAAGGGCGTCAGCCTGATGCTGGTCGACGCGACCGCGCCCGGTTTCGTGCGCGGGCGCAAGCTCGACAAACTTGGGCTGCGCGGGCAGGACACCAGCGAGTTGTTTTTCGAGGACTGCCGCGTGCCGGCCGGGAATCTGCTCGGTAAGGAAGGGACGGGCTTCAAGATGCTGATGGAGAAGCTGCAGCAGGAGCGGCTTTGTATCGGAGTGTCGTCGATGGCGAGTTGCCGGCGCACGCTCGAGGACACGATCGCCTACTGCAAGAATCGGAAAGCATTCGGGCAGCCGATCGCGGAATTTCAGAATACGCAGTTCAAGCTCGCCGAGATGATGACCGAAGTGGAAGTGGGGCAGGCGTTCGTCGACAAGCTGCTGCAGGCGCACGTGCGCGGTGACGAGATCGTCGCGGAAGTGAGCATGGCTAAATGGTGGACGACGGACTTGCAGAAGAAGATCACCAGCCAATGCCTCCAGCTACACGGCGGCTACGGCTTCATGATGGAGTATCCGGTATCGACGGATTATGCGGATGCGGCAGTGCAATCGATCTATGCGGGCACCAATGAGATCATGAAGGTGATCATCGCGCGCCGGATGGGGTTGGAGACGCGCAAGTAGATCGATCCGAAATACCTCGCCCGTTCGTTTACGGGAGAGGAGGCCGGCCGCATCGCGGCCGGTAGGTGAGGGTTCTGGGCGGCGGCGCGAAGGCCAGTGTGTTCACTTTTTGTGTTGGATTGCATCGACGATATCAGCAAAGGAGCGCTGCGCGATTTCAGAAACCGGAACCGGCTTCGCTGCGCGGAGCTGTCCGAGATCCTTCCTGCCGCTCGCGTTGCTCGCTTTGTCAGGATGACAGAAGCGCGCGAAACGCGCGCGGAGCGAGGACCCTCACCTTCGATCCTCTCCCTTATAGGGAGAGGGGGATCACAAATTCACCTGCTGGGTTCTGTGACGTTTTACGTACCAGCATGGGTTGTAGCCCATGTGGGGGAACATCGAATTGACGCAGGTTTGAGTTTCCTGGTCACCGGGCTCGTAGGACGTCTTGCCGTCCTTCTGGGGGACTGCGTAGAACTTGCTAACCTGAATGCTGCTCAATGGCTCGCGTCTTAGTTTCAGCGAAAGGTAGTCGCCGATGTACCAGATGATTAGTAACGCCACTGCTGAGATGGCGATTCGTTTCAGTAGTCGCCTCACGTCCTGCATTTTGGTCGCGCAAAAAGAAAGACGGCCGGCATTCTATGATGCCGGCCGTTGTGATCAGTCTAGCAAAAGAACCGGGATTCTTCGCTTCGCTCTAGAATGACACAAAACCTACCCGACCTGGCTGCCTACTACTGAGACGAAGCTGACGCATCGGCCGGGGGCGCCACCTAAGTTGTGCGTGAGTCCTACCTTTGGGTTCTTGATTTGACGCTGGCCCGCTTCGCCGCGCATCTGGAGCCACATTTCGTACATCATGCGCAGACCGGACGCGCCGATCGGATGGCCGAACGACTTGAGGCCGCCGTCGGGGTTAACCGGCAGCTTGCCTTCGAGGTCGAAGAATCCGTCCATCACGTCCTGCCATGCGGTCCCGCGCGGGCTGAAGCCGAGATCCTCGTAGAGGACGAGCTCGGTCGGCGTGAAGCAATCGTGAACCTCGGCCATGCTGATCTGCTTGCGCGGATCCGTGATGCCGGCCTGCGCGTACGCGTCCTTGGCGGTGGCGACGACTTCGCGGAAGGTGGTGAAATCGTAGTCTTGCGAAAGCGGACCTTCGGCCGGTCCCGCGATGAACGACAGCGCCTTTATGTAGATGGGATTCTTGCAGTACTTGTGCGCGTCCTCGGCGCGGACGACGATCGCGGCCGCCGAGCCGTCGGACACGCCCGAGCAATCCATGATTCCGAGCGGGTCGGCAATCTTGGGCGAGTTCTTGATAGTCTCGAGCGACACTTCCTTCTGGAACTGCGCCTTGGGATTCTTGGCGCCGTTCTTGTGATTCTTCCACGCGATGCGCGTCAGCACGTCCTTGCCCTTGTCGGGGTCGAGTCCGTACTTCTTGAAGTAGGCGGGCGCCAACAGCGAGAACGACGCAGGCGCGGTCATGCTGCCCTCGGTGCCGTCGTTGGGCGGCGCGCTCATGACGAGGCCAGAGTAGCCGGAGTCCTTGAGCTTCTCGACTCCGATAGCCATCGCCATGTCGAATGCGCCCGAGGCGACCGCGTAGCATGCCTGCCGCAGCGCTTCGGAGCCGGTCGCGCACATATTCTCGACGCGGGTGACGGGCTTGTACTGAATCTTGAGCGGCTCGCTCAGCGTCAGGCCCGAGATGCCGGAGCCCATCGTGCCGAGCCAGTACGCGTCGACGTCGTTGGGCTCGACGCCGGCGGATTCGTAGGCCTGGTAGGCCGCATCGACGAGCAAGTCTTCGGGACCCTTGTCCCAATGCTCGCCAAACTTGGTGCATCCCATCCCGATGATCGCGACGCGGTCCTTGATTCCTCTGCTCGCCATGATTTTCTCCTCGGTGCTAACGCCTTGGGCGCGCTTTCCAGAAATAGTTGTTAACGCCGTCGGCGGTAAAGAGCCGGCGAAACGTCATTTCCACTTCGTCGCCAATCGCGACCTTGTCGGGCTCGCAGTCGGTCATCTCGCACAGGAAGCGGCCGCCGCCCTCGAAGTCTATCACGACGTTAACAGTCGGCGGATTAAGAGAATAGGCGAGGCGATCGATTGCGTAGGTCGCGATTTTCGCGGTGCGGTCGGCGAACTGGTACGGCTCCATGAAGCCGCGCTTGTGGCATTTGACGCAGACCAGTTGCGGCGGAAGTTGGGGCGTGCCGCAATTGGTACATCGCGAGCCGATGAAGCCGAACTTCCATTTCTCGGAGCGCATCATCGGCGGTCCCGCGGGGCGGTCGGGATCGGGACGGCGCGGCGGCTCGGTCGGCAGAATCTCGCGCCACTTGAGATAGTTGGCGTACGACACGTCGCCCTTGGACTCGATCATGCGGCCGACGGAATGAACCGGCTTGAAGGCGGCGTTGGCGGGCGTGACGCGGAACAGGATTGCGTCGGCGCCGTCGGCGACTGTCGCGACCAGGATTCGGTCGCCGGGTTTCGCGGCCGGCAGCGCGGCGGAAAGCATCAGGCCCGCATGCGCGGCGCCGGTCTGCCCGACGGTCAACGCGAATGAATCGGAAAATTTTGTGGGATCGATTTTCAGTGCGCGCGCGATTTCGTCGGCCGCGCGGGCGTTGGGCGCGTCGAGGATTACTTTCGACAGATCGCCGGGCGCGACTTTCGCCTTCTCGAGCACGTTCTTGATGACGGTGCCGAGCAACGGAGAATGCGCCTGCGTGAGAGTGAAGCGCTCTTCCCACGAATGCGCAAAGCGCTCGCCATTCGCGCGCCAGGTGTCGAGGAACTCGCGCGTGAGCGAGGCGGTCGCCTCGATTTCGGCGATCACATTGTCCGCACCGAGCACGAACGCGACTGCGCCATCGCCGGTGGTCTGCTCGGCCTTGCCCTCAGGCGCGGCGAGGCGGCTGTCACCGATTGCGACCAGCGCGCGCTTGGCGCCGCCGCTGACCGCGTCGGCGCCTTGCAGAATCGCCGACATTCCGGCGCGGACCGAGCCAGTCATATCCGACGCGCGAATCTCTGCCGGAAGTTGCGCGGCGGCTCCGATCACCGCGGCACTGAGCTTCTCAGCATACGGCGGCGTCGTGGTCGCGAAGATTAGAGCCTGCACTTCCCCCAGCGGCGCGGCTTTCAGCGCGTCGCGGGCGGCCTCTACCGCCATCGAGACACTGTCTTCGTCGAAGCTCGCGATTGCGCGCTCGCCCTTGCCGGCAGGCGTGCCAAGGACAGCGGCGATCGCGGAGCGCTTCAAGCGTCGGTACGGGACGTATGAACCGTAGGAAACAATTCCAGCCATGGAGGGCATTAAAGGCCGAGTGCTGGCGTGCGGTCAACCGGCGGCATAGTTGTCATCCTGACGTAGCGAGCAACGCGAGCGGCAGGAAGGATCTCGGACAGCGGGGCGCAAGCACCGCCGGTTCCGGTTCTGAGTTGCCGCTTCCAGTGAGAATACCAAAGGGACCGCTTCGCGATTTCAAAACCGGAACCGGCTTCGCTATCGCGAAGCTGTCCGAGATCCTTCCTGCCGCTCGCGTTGCTCGCTTTGTCAGGATGACACAAAAAAATTCAGTGACTGCTCTGCTCGCGATCATCCTGATCGCGGAAGCCTTGGATTGTTACTACTGCGGTTGTGCCGGTTCTGAACGGGAACTTCGGGTCGCGATCTTCGAGCACGATGCGCACCGGGAAGCGTTGCGAGAGGCGCACCCAGTTTAGCGTTGCCTCGGTCTGTGGCAGGCCCTCGACGGTCGCTCCGTTTTGCTGATAGAGGGCCCATCCGACGCCTTGCACGCGGCCGCGAAAGCGTTTGTTGGGATAGGCCAGGATGAAAACCTCGGCGGTCATCCCGGGTTCGATGTGCGAGAGAAACGTCTCGCGAAAATTCGCGATGACGTACCATTTGCGGTCGTCGATCAGGCTGACGACTTCGCGGCCTTCGTTGGCGTACTGGCCCTCCGCGATGTTGAGGTTGGTGACCCATCCGTTGTACGGCGCGCGCACGTAGCAATAACCGACGTTGAGTTTGGCGTCGTAGACCGCGGCTTCCGCGGCTTTGCGCAGTGCGTTGATATCGCCGTACTGGCCGAGCTGGTTCTGCGCCTTGGAAACGTCGGAGTGCGCGGCCTGGACCGCGGCCTCCGCAGCGCTGACGCGCGAGCGCGCGTTGAAGACGTCGTTGGCGGTGACGAAATGCTTGGCCAGCAGCGGCTCGATGCGATTGAGATACTGCTTGTCGTAAGCCGCGTCGGCTTCGAGCCGTACCTGATCGGACTTCGCGGTCCGTATTGCGTCCTCGAGCGCCCTGATATCGAGCTCGGTCAATTGCAGCTTGGCCGTCGCCGCGTCGAGCGTCGCTTGATAGGGGCGAGGATCGACGACGAATAGCAAGTCGCCCTGCTTGACGTACTGGTTATCGACGATCGGCAGTTCCGTAATCGGCCCGCTCACGTGCGGCGCGATTCCGACCATGTTGGCGCGGACGTATGCGTCGTCGGTGCGCGGATATAGGTAGTAGAGGCGCGCGACGTAGAGAGCCACGATGATGGCGGCGATTACAATCGCGGCGCTGAGCAGGTGACCCGCGAAGCGCAAGGTTATCGAGGATTCGGTCTCGGTCTCGATCCTGGTCGCGGTATTCATCAGATTCGATTGAAAAAGATGAGCCATACGATGCATCCGAGCAGCACCGCGAGGCTCGAATACACGATCGGCAGCGGCCAGAGGTAGGGCTCGAGGCGCGTCGCGACGAAGATTGGCCGAATCGCGACGGTCAGGATGCCGCCGCAGATCGCGCAGAACAGCCAGCTCGGAAAGTTAGCGCCTGCAATATTGACGACCGGATCACATCCGGCAAGCAGGAATGCCGCGGCGGCCGGAATTGCGAATCTGCGTGTGGTCGCGAAGAGGAATCGCATAGCGGGAGAGATTCTACGCGCCGGATTGTGCAAACGCACGTCGCGCGATTCAATGTTCCCCGACCGCATCTTGCAGCATTTGGGGATGTTCTATGAAAGCCGATTTTGAGAAGCGTTGCACGCGACGGAAGCTGGTGGTGGCCGCGATCGGCCTGGCGCTATGCGCGAGCGGCTGTACTTATTTTGCCGAGCAGCCGGAAGTCTATCCCGACAAATTCGCGGCGGCGGAATCGGATCGCGCGTGGACGCCGAATCACGGCGGGGCCATCGAATACACGATACCGATGCAGGATCGGCCGGCAAGTACGCTGCCGGAGCCGCGCGTAACGGGGGTGGGCACCAAGTACGACCTGTCCGCGTTGATCGATATCGCGCTCAGCAACAATCCCGACACTCGCGTGACGTGGGATCAGGCTCGCGCCGCCGCGGATGCCTACGGGGTCTCGCGTGCACCGTATTATCCAGTCGTGAGTTCGCCGGTTTCGGGTGGATATGAGCGCGAAATATTTGAGTTGCCCGGACAAAACGCGGTGCTGCGGCAATGGCAGATAACTCCGATGCTCGAGTTCACCTATATCCTGCTCGACTTCGGACGCCGCGACGCCGGCGCAGCCGCCGCGCGCGCGCAACTCGCGGCCGCCAACTTCTCGTTCAACCGCAAGCTGCAGGACGTGGTGTTTGCGACGCAGCGCGCGTTCTATTCGATCGGCGCGGCCAAGGCGGCAGTGCAGGCGGCGGAAGAAAACGTCGAGCTGGCGAAGACCGACGATGATGCGGTCAGCCGCCGGGTCGATCTCGGACTGGCCACCGAGCCCGAGCTGCTGCTCTCGCGTCAGACCGTCGCGCAATCGCAGTACGATCTCGCCAGCGCGCATCTGCTGGTGCGCGAGGCGCAGGCGAATATGGCCGTAGCGCTGGGCGTGGCAGCCAATACTCCACTCGACGTGCCGAATCTCGCCAGTATCCCGATTCCGGCGGGACTGGGCAGCGAAGTGGATCAACTGATCGAAACGGCGGTGCGCAGTCGTCCTGATCTGGCGGCGCAGGTCGCGACGCTCGATGCGCGCCGGGCCGCCGTCGATCAAGCCAAGGCGCAGTTCTATCCGACCGTCGGAGTCGCCGGCACTTATGGCCTCCAGGCGTGGCAATATAAATACGACGGTACGCGGACCGTCGACGCCAACCAGCCGCAGTACACAGCCGTGCTGACAATCAACTGGGACATCTTCACCGGATTCAAGCGT
Source organism: Binatus sp. (SeqCode) (assembly GCF_049584895.1). Taxonomy (GTDB): domain Bacteria; phylum Desulfobacterota; class Binatia; order Binatales; family Binataceae; genus Binatus. The sequence goes on along the minus strand of NZ_JBAUYR010000147.1, from coordinate 95,464 downwards.
CTCAACGACGTTCGCCAGGCCGAGGCTAATCGCGACGCCGCCGGTGCGCAGCTCGAGTCGCTCGAGGTCGACGCGATAAGCTCGGTGTGGCGCGCGTACTACGAGTTCCAGACTGCGCTAAGCCGGTACCAGTATGCGAAGGCGCTGCTGGCAGCGTCGGAGGAGTCGTACGACGCCAACCTCGACACCTACCGCCAGGGGCTGAGCACGATCGTCGAGTTGCTGACGGCGGATCGCGATTTAGCGAACGCGCGCTACACGATTGTCCAGAGCCGCGCGGATTTGCTGACGTCATCGGCAGCCGTCGCGTACGCCGTGGGAGCTATCGAGATGCCGCGGCGTCCGTAACGCGCGCGTAACAATCGGCGCGTTGTCGGCGGCGTCGATCCGCTGCATGCAGTCGCGCGGCTGCTGCGATGAGTATCCGCAAATAGCGGAGTTTTCGCGAGAAAAGGGCGCCGTTTTGCGAAACGCAAATCGAAAAGACTGCACCTACAAAAATAGTTGAACTAAACAAAGGCTTCGGTCATTGGCATCGGCCTTGCTCTACCCCCACTGTCAAACGAACTTTACGGGAGGCAAGGACAATGGCTGCTACCACGATTAATCAAACGCTCGCAGGCTTTCAGAATGTGAAGGAGCAGACCGAGACTGTCGCCGCGGATCGAATCGCGCAGAACAGTATGCTCAGCGAATTGCCCGGTGTCGCGTTCGCGTTCCTGACCCTGGCGTACATCATTCTCTCGTTCGTGAGCCTGTAAACCAAGACGCATCGCGTACTACGCGCGGGAAGACACCGGTTCCAGGCGAATCAAATCGACTCTCGAATCGGTTTCTCGGGTTCCCGCAGCGTTCCTGAAAAACCTCTTCGACAGATGCGCGCGTCGCGGCACGAATGGTACTGGCGATTAGCCAGTGCGGCCCGGGAGCAAAGTAAAATCGATCTGAAATCGCGCGCGGTTGGAAATTGACTATCACAGTCGGGACGCGCGCAAGTGAGTTAGTATGATGGAAGTTTTATCATTGCTGGCAGGACTGGCTATAGCGGTTGTGATAATCGCGCGGCCGACCAGAACCTACTTCAAAAGACCAGGTGTCGAGCGGTAAACCCGATTCGACCATGCGCGCGGCGGTCACGCCGCGAGCGACTTATCCGCGGGGCGGGAACGCGAAACATATCGCGAGTCCGCCCCGCGCTCGTTTTTCCTCGCGCGGCATTCTAGACTTGCGTCGCGGCTGCGCGAGGTCACGAGATGAAGCGACTGACACTTATTCTGATTGGGTTCACGTGCGCAATTGCGCCGGTGCATTTTCGCGCAGGCCGAGTCCGCTTGTCCTGCGACTATTTCGGTCGAACAAAGAGGCTCGGCACCTGCCCCCGACTGGACAGTTTCCTACTCTGGCTACCAGACTGCGGTTGCGGGCGTCACAATTTTCGATGGGCCGCCATCCGGACAGGCCTCGCTGGTGCCCGACAGCGAGAAGCCGAGCGGCGACAACATAATTCAGATTTGGCAATTGCCGAAAAGCGATCGCGGATACTGGCTCCAGTGCAACTATGCCAACACCACCGCGCAGATCTCGCGGCAATTGCCGGCAAGCGTCTCGCGATGCGACGTCGTTTACGATCACAACATGCACTTCGCCGGCGGCGACGTCGTCAAGAGCGTGAACTGCAAATAGTCGACGTTCTAACGTGAAACCCGCGGTGGGTTTCACACTTCCTTCGGCAGGGGTGACCCCTGCACCCAGTGATAAGAAATCGCGAAATGTCGAGGACGACTTTTCGCTCTCAGGTTGGCGGAGAATGGCCTCTCGTCGCGAGTGTCGCTCGCCGATCGACTGACGAACTGACTATATCTTCAATAGTATGTAGCGACCAGCGTGCTATAATCGCGCATGCTGCACTGAGTAGTTGCTACTATCACTTTTTTCGCTACTGAGTAATCCTTCCGCTCGCGACTAGTATTCTGTTTGAGGCTCGCGAGAGTCAAGACGGAATTTTATCAAGCCGCTTACCAATTCACGCGACCGCGGGAACCATCTGAGTTCATCGTCGGTTTAGCCACGAGGAGCCGGCCAAGTTTTCATGCGCTGGTTTTTCAAATGGAGGAAACGATGAACCGTAAAACATTAACCTTGCTGGGCGCGTGTGTTCTCATGCTCAGCGCGGCGGCGGCCGCATTCGCGCAGATGCCGTCGATGCCGGATAGCAAGACGGCGAACGCCTTCTTACGCTCAGACCAACCTGGTCGTTTCGCAAAAGTCTTTGAAGGGGAAGATCCGCGACAAGAATCTTTCCAACCCCTGGGGCCTGGTGCAGGGGCCGACGCCGTTCTGGGTTTCCGACAACAATGCGGGAGTATCAACTCTCTACGATGGCAACGGGAAGATTTTTACAGTCGCTGACGGCAAAAAGCAGGTGCCCTTCGTCGTCACGATTCCGCCGCCTAACGGCAGCAACGTGGTCGCGGCGCCGGATGGAATCGTTTTCAACGGCGTGACGGCGGATTTTGGCGGCGACATGTTTATCTTCTCGACCGAGGACGGGACGATTTCGGGTTGGCAAGAGGCCGATGGCACCAGCGCCACACTCCACGTGGATAACTCCCAGGTCCCTAACTCGACCAACGGTGCGGTGTACAAGGGGTTGGCGATCGCGACAGTCGGCGGCAACCAGTTTATTTATGCGACAAATTTCCGGTCGGGCGATGTCGACGTCTTCGATAGCTCCTACAACCCGGTTACATCGCTGACCGGGACCTTTACCGATCCGAATCCGATCGCAGGCTTCGCGCCATTCGGAATTACGCTCTTCGGCACCAGCAATCTGTGGGTGTCATACGCGATGCAAGATGCGGCCAAGCATGACCCGGTGCATCAGGTGGGCGCAGGCTATATCGATATGTTCACGACCGAAGGGGTCTTCGTCGAGCGTTTCGCGACCGGTGGGAACCTCAACGCGCCGTGGGGGATGGTGCTGACGCCGTCGAGCTTCGGTCCGTTGGGCGGAGATTTCTGGATTGGAAATTTCGGCGACGGGAATATCAACGCGTTCAATTCATCAGGCACGAATGTCGGCCAGCCGACCGACAGCAAGGGCACGCCGCTGAATGCCAATGGACTGTGGGCGCTGGTCTTTGGCAATGGCAGCAACAATGCGGCGACCACCTCGCTCTATTTCACGGCAGGCCCGAATATGGAGACCGAGGGTATCTTCGGCAAGTTCGATGTCACCACCAAGAAATCTCCGGGTATGGGTTCAGGAGGAGGCGGAGTTGGACCGTACGGCACGATGCCAATGATGTAGGAACTCGCGGGCCGCGTCCGACTCTGCTGGCTAATTCTTTCACTGCTAGCGGTCGGCGCGGCTGGCCTTGTCGGGGAACAGGGCATTACGGATCGTGCGAGACCAGGAGGCAGGCTCGGTGAGGCACACAGGGATGGACTCGAATAGTCTGTTCTTCGGATTGAATATCAAGGCGGTTTTGCTTAATTCCTGCGCCATCGAACTTGCCTGAATTCCCGTCATGTGAGTTCCCATCCATCCGTATCCTCCTGCCATTCCAGGCGGAAACAGCAAGACACGTCCGTCCTTCAGCTCGGCCACGGGACTGGCCGCGTAGCTCATTCCTTCGAGCGCTTCGAACTTGCCGGACAATGGATCATAAAGCGCTGCCGTGTACGGATGCGAAATGGAGACACCTGTGTAAAGAACCTGGCCGTTCTGGAGCAGCGTGAGTTTCTCGTTCCCGTTGCCGCGAAAATCAGCGAGCTCGCTCGGGAGGCTTCCAGTTTCCCGAAAGGTATTGTCTTCCGGGTCGTAGATTTCCGCGCTCTCTAATGACCGAGAGGGCCAGTTCGATTTTGGATTCCCATATCCGCCAACCAGCAGAACGGTGCCGTCTTTCAGCATCACAGTAAGTGGATGCCACCGGGCCACCGTGGTGTGAGGCGTCGGCACGAGCTTTCCTTTGACCGGATCGTAAATTTCCTCGACGCCTTGGGGCGGTACTATGGCATGCTCGCCGGCGCCTCCTTCGCCGCCGACAATAAACACACGTCCGTCGCGCAGCGTCACCGCAGAAGATGGGGCCCAGTTTTCGGGAAAATTGCCGACGGAAGAGAAGGACTCCGATCGCGGGTCATACACTTCTGCGCTCGAACTGCTGCCGAAAATGAGCACCTTGCCGTTCTTCAGCAAGACAGTCACCGGATTCAGCATGCCTTGAAGTGAATGGCCGATCACTTTGGTGCTACCGGTCGCCGGATCATAGACCACCGCAGGCTGATCCCATCCACCCGCCATCAGCACTCTGCCGTCTTGAAGCAGTGTCGGAGTGCAATACGCGGTGAACCCGCGCAACGACTCAATCGTCTCGAATTCGCCGGTCTCAGGATCAAACGATTCTGGCGCCGGTGCGGGATCCTTCGGTCCCAGCTTTCGGCCGGCGGTGAATATTACTCGCCCATCCGAGAGTACCAACGAGGTGTAGTCTTGCTTCAGCGCAGCCATCGCGCCCGCGTAACTGAACCGCTCAGTCGCAGGATCGAATAGAACTGCGTTCAGCGTTTCCTGCGGGCCCATCGCTGCTTCGGGCCGTGGAGGTCTATCGCCCTCCAGCCAGCCGATTAGCCTCGCACTCCAGGATCGAGGGTCGCGGTCGTATCCTTCCGCGTGAAAGTTCGGGTCGCTGGTCAGAAGAACGCGACCATCCTTAAGAACGGTCGTGACCATCGGATGCGCTCCCACGGGGAGCGTGAGAATCGCAGCAAAAGCCATCACGAAGATTCGCGTCGTGCGGCTCGCGCGTCGCGCTAGACGAGTACGCATAGTGATATCGTCAAAATCTCCCGCCGGAGATTTAATTGGCACAGGCGAAATTCTAGCGGTCGGCGCGGCCGGCCTTGTCGGGGAACGCGCCGAGCTTGACTGCGTTCGCGAATAGCTCGGAGATGGGAGCGTTGGGCGGTTCCGGCAGATCGCCTGCCGCTCGCGGCCATGCGATTGGGGTGACGGGACTGTCGATCGGTGCGCCGATCGCGATGTGATAGCGCTCGACGGAGTCATGCGGGAAATTATTCTTGCGGGTCGATCCATTGCGGAAAAAAATCATGGTATGCACGCGGCGTGTCCGCGAGCCGAGATTCGGCTTCGCCATGTGCACCGTCAAACCGTGATGGAACGCGACTCCGCCGCGCGGGACTTCGACATACACCGGCGGCGTGTCCTTGATTTCGGGCATCTTGAGAATCTCGAGCGCGTCCTCGGGCTTGAAGATGTTCACGAACACTCGCAGCCCGACCGCATGCGAGCCTGGCACGTAGCCCATGCATCCTGTTGTGTGCGACGAGCCGTCGAATGGAATCCACGCGGTGATCGTGTCGGTCTCGACCATCGGCCAGTACGGTTGATCCTGATGCGGGTCGGTCAGGCGGCCGCTGGCCTCTTTATATAGCGCCTGGTCGTGCCAGAGGCGGAGTTTGTCGATGCCGAGTAATCGCGCGGCGGTCTCGCAGACGACGGGATGGAACGTGAGCGGGCGAACCGCGGGCGTGTCCTCCCACAGATTGATGCACTGGATGAAGGACTGCTCGTAGGGCGTCTTGTCGCCGAGCTTGCGATTGTCGAAACGTTTGCGGCGCGCGACCGCGTCGTCGACCGCGGCGCCGTACCGATCGAGTTCGTCGGCGCCGAGCAAGTCGGGCACCATGACGAAGCCGTCGCGTCGGAACGCTGTGGCGTACGGCGCGAGTTTGTCGGCGAGAGTCGTCACTCGTGAATCCTAGTCACTGTCACAGTCCAGTTCTTACAATACGCGATGCGCACCCGCAATTCTCAGAATTCCACTTTGAACGCGACGCGATCGGCGCCGGCGTAGGATAGGCGCTTGGGGCGCACGCGCATCATGCGCAGCGTCGGGAACTTGAAGAACGGCGCTTCGAAGGGGCTCTTCTTCAGGAACACGGCCTTCATCGCGTCCCATTCGGCGCTCTCGCGCTCGACTTCGATAGCGACTCCCTGGATCAGCAAGCGCGAGATCTCAAAGGTCTCGACCTTGCCCTTTTCGCGCGCGTCGAGGAAGACAGTGACGTGCGGATGCTTGAGCAGATTCTGAAATTTCTCGGTGGTGTCGTTCATGATGAACAACAAATCGAACTCCGGCGTTTCCGCGAACGCCTGCATCGTGGCGGTCGGCCATTGATCACCTTGTGTCACGAGGATTGCGACCTGGACCTCGGCCAGCATCGCGGCGACTCTGTCTTTCTGTGCAGCTTCCACGGATGACTCCTTTGGCAAGTTGAGCCAGAAAAAATTCTAAGCATTGACGATACGATTGAAGCAAATGCCGAACGTGTCGATTGACACTTCGCGAAGGGTCGTGGCACGGTCGTTTTTCAGGTGAACTCGCTCGATGAAATTTGACAGCCGAGGCCTCGAAGTCAGTAGCGAGTCTGACGACGCGGTCCGCGCGATCGATCACTACGCTCACGAATTGCTTTCGCTGGGCACCGATGCTGTCGCTGTTCAGTCTGCCGCCGACGCGAATCCTGACTGCGCGATGCTGCAGGCATGCTGCGCGTCCACCTTTCTCTATACGCAGACGACGGCTGGCTCGAAAAGGGCGGCGCCTTATCTCGCTCGCGCAGAGACTCGGCTCGGCGATCTCACAGAGCGCGAGCAGATGTTCATCAATGCGGTGAAAGTTGGATGCGCTGGCGATTTCGAAGGCGCACTCAAACTCTACGAGCGAATTATCGATCGATGGCCGCGCGATATGGTCGCGGCCAAGCTCGCCGAGTTCCATTTTTTCCAGACCGGGCTCGCTTCGCGCCAGCTCGAAATGATGGGCAAGGCGGCAGCGGCAAATCCCGACGTCAGTCATGTGATCGCGATGCACGCGTTCGCACTCGAGCTCAACGCCGAGCGCGAGCGCGCCGACAAGGTTGCCCGGGCTGCGCTCGCGATCGATCCGGACACGATGTGGGCGCAGCATTGCCGCGCGCACGTGTTCGCCGGACAGTCGCGGATTGCGGAAGGAATCGCCGCGATGGAGCAATACGCGCCGTCATGGAATAAATTCAGCCATTACACAGTCGCGCACAACTGGTTCCATCTGGCTACTCTGTATTTGAGCGATCTGAGATTTGACGACGTCCGAAATGCATATCGAAAGTATATTTGGAGATACTCACCCGACGCGGTGGTTGAGCAGACCGACGCGATCCTGTTGCTGTGGTACCTCGAGCTGGCGGGCGAAAAAGTTGAGTCCGAATGGCGCGCGATCGCGCCGCATATCCGCACTAACGCGCGCGACACGCTGTTCCCTTTCCTGAACTGCATCTACTTGTACGCGCTCACCCGCGCGGGCGAGACCAGGGAAGTTGCGAGCGCGCTCGACGGCATGACTCGGCACGCCGAAAAGCAAACCGGCGGCCTGGCACATGTATGGAACGACATCGGCGTGCCGCTGGCGCGCGGATGCGTCGCGTTCGCGTCCGGCCACTACGATCGCGCGAGCGAACTGCTGCAGCCAATCCTGAATGACGTGCCATGCGTCGGCGGGAGCGACGAGCAGCGCGGCGTCTTTGCCGAGTCACATCTCGTTTCGCTGATCAGAGCGGGTCGCAAGGCAGAAGCGCGCGCGGCGCTCGCCGATCATATCGCGCGGCGTCCAGAGACGGCGCTCGAGCGTCGATGGGCTGAAATGATCTGATCGGCGCGATCCTCGATTTCCAACAGATATTCATCTTGTACCGTCATTTAGCGACATGACGGCATCTAAAACATTTAATACGGGCAGAATTAAGCTCAAACGGCCCAAAGATGGTTGAGAGCTGAGCAGTCTTTACTTGGAGACAGTTTATCGTCACTATTCTGGCGGGGTAGGGTTTTTTTCGTACGCAAGCAAGATCCGCAAGCTGACACGGAGGATAGCGATGAAATTCTCGTTACGAGGTCTTTTGATAGGTTCCTTAGGAGCGGCGGTGCTCGGCCTGTCTCCTCAGGCGGTATCGCAGGCACAGGCGGTTACGCTCCAGGAAATCGTTCTGAACGCAGACAGAGTCCAGATCGTCCACAACGGCGGCGGCACTTCTGACAGCACCAATTTCAATATTACTTTCACCAACTTTGGCGAGGGAGATTGCGACGGCGGCGAGGATGACGCGATCGCTTCGGGTGTCGAAGTCGCGCTGTCTCCGGAGACTTGCGACATTTGCGCCGGCCGTGCTCCTTGCGAGGTAACGAGTCCACCAATCGTCTCGGAATTCCCGTTCGATTACGTGATCAACCCGTTCGTCTCGCATACTGTCGGCCATCAGACCTACGGAACATTCTCAGGACTTAATCCCATCGGAGTGGGACCGGGCACAGTAACGGCGAGAATCGTCCTGCTGTCCGTTCCTCCCAACGGTTGCGGCACCTGGAACTTGAACGTCGAGGCGACTGGGCTTGACCTGTCGTCGATCACGTCTAATCCCATGTCGATCTGGTTGAACGATGCGGACGATTCCGGTCCTTTTTGCTTCGATATCAACAATGCGATAATCGGCGACCCGATACCGAAGCCGGTGCCGGTCGTTCGCCGGGGAGTGCGGCGCTAGCAAAACCTCTCCCCTAACCCCTATCCCTTCAGGCTAGGGGAACCAGAGAGCTGACACAGTAACCTGATCGCTTGACCTTGCATGGCCGCGCCGAATCGAATCGATCCGGCGCGGCTTTTTTTCGCGCGCGAGGAGGTGCGTCGAGAGCAGTCGATTCGATTCCCCGGTTGCATCTTCCGGCTCGCCGCTGATATTCCCGGTTCGACCTTCGCACCGACGCGGAGACAGAGCATTGATCCCGCCGATGTTCATAGAACGAAAAGCAATCGCCGCGGCGGTCGCGATCGTGTTGCTGATGTTTGCGGCGCCGGCGTCGTTCGCGGCCGAGGCGCATCGAGATGAATCTGATACGGCTGGCCCGAGTCCGGCTGCCACGCTCGAGATGATGGCGCAACAGAAGTTCGGCCCTGCACTGACTGCGGCTGAACGAAAGCTGATGCATGCAGCTCCGATGCGCGACGTGCCGTGGTTCGGCCCGAGCGATGATCCCGACAACGCTAGCAACGATACCGCGCAGGGCGATAAGTGGGGTGCTGAGCGCACGGTGCGGGCCGAAGTTGTCGCGTGGCTGCTCGGCGATGCGCAGGCCTCGCAGTACATTCATCCGAGCGGACTCGCATTAGCGGGCGCGCGGATTACCGGCAATCTCGATCTATCGTACGCGACGGTAAGCAAGCAGCTGACTTTGATCCGCTGCTATGTGCCCGAGGGAATCAACCTGCTGTCGGCGCATCTGCAGGACATCACGGTAAGGCGTTCGCGGATCGGTGCAGTGTTCGGCAACATGGCGAACATCCACGGCGACGCCACCTTTATAATGGGCGACTTCGGGCCGGTGAGCTTCCTGCGGGCCCGAATCGACGGGACGCTTGATTTGACCGGTGCGCGAATCCTCGATGCGGGCGAGGATTCGGTCAACCTGGTCGAGGCGAACGTCGCCGGCGACGTGCTGTTTCATGACGGCTTCACGACCGACGGTATCGTGTACGCGCGGCTGGCGAAGATCGGGCACGACTTCAGCGTTCACGGCGCCGAGTTCCGGGGCGATGGAGAACTAGATGCCGAGCGCTCCACAATAGACGGCACGTTTTATTGGGTTGACGTGAAGCATACGGCGAAGACCGCGCTCGACCTCGAGGACGCGCACGCGGGAGCAATCTGGGACGACGAGGCGAGCTGGCCCGCGCCCGGCAACCTGATGCTCAACGGGTTCGTGTATGGCGACATCGCAGGCGGTCCCAGCGACGGTGACTCGCGACTGCGATGGTTAGGACGGCAGCCGGCGGAATACCATCCGCAGCCGTATCGGCAACTCGCAAAGGTGCTCAGCGAGATGGGGCGCGACGACGGCGCGACCCAGGTGCGCATCGCCAAGGAAATCGCGCAGCGCCGGCTCGGTCACGAGAGCCTCACGCAGCGGATATGGAGCCTGATGCTGCAATACACGATTGGCTTCGGCTACGTGCCGCTGCGCGCGCTCTGGTGGATCGCGGGCTTCGTGGGACTCGGCGCGATTCTATTTGGATGGGGCTATCGGATGCGTATCATCACGCCGACCGAGGAAGCCGCGTATCGCGAATTCGTCGCGACCGGAGAAGCGCCGCCGCATTACCCGGTTTTCAACCCGGTGGTGTACTCGCTGGAGAATTTCCTGCCGGTAGTCGAGCTGCATCAGGACAAATACTGGCGCCCAAATCCTCGCCACAGCGTGAGCGGCAGAACGACGCGCAGCGGCGAGCCGCGCGATCCAAGCTCAATCCCGAGCCGCCTGCTGCGATGGTACCTATGGCTGCACATCCTGGCAGGATGGACAATCACCCCGCTGCTATTCGCGGGATTGTCGGGCCTGGTGCGCCCCGACTAGCTTCTGAGTTACGGCTGCGGCAGCGGATTGGTACTGGAGAAGCTGTAGCGTGCGATTTTCCATCTTCCATCGGCGCCCTTCTTGAAGATGAACAACTCCTGGTTCGCTTCGGCGCTGTTCACGCCGGTCGCGTTGACTGTGACGGTTCCGGCAGAATTGGTACGCGCGAAGGTCCAGTTGGGTGCTATCTCCACAACCTCGGCTACGTTGAACTTGACGCTCAGCTTGATGGCCTTGAACACGGCGTCATAGGCCTGGCGCACGGCATCCACACCGATCGCCGATTGGCTATAGGGCGGCATAAACACTCCGTCTTCGGCGTAGAGCCGCATGACGGCATCGGTATTGGACGCGTTCAATGCGTCCTGGTAGCTCGCGAGAACAGTAGCGACCGCTTCTTCGTTGGCGTTCATGGTTTCACTCCTTCGGATTTTTGCTTCGAGAAACCCGATTGCTGAAGAATAGGCGAGCGGCAAGTTATCGACTAGGCGGCAAAATCGGAAATTAGATTTCCATAGTTGGAAATAGCGATGACGGACCTCAATTCGCTGGTGATTTTCGCAAAGGTGGTCGAGGCGAATGGCTTCTCGGAAGCGGCGCGTCGCCTCAAGATGCCGACCTCGACTGTCAGCCGGCGCATTGCCGAGCTCGAGGGTCAGCTGGGCGTCCGCTTGCTGGAACGTTCGACGCGGAGCTTGCGGCTCACCGATGTCGGGGCCGAAGTTCTGGAGCATGCGCAGCGTAGCGCCGGACTAAGCGCAGCGGTCGACGATATCGTCTCAAACGTTCGGTCCGAGGTTTCAGGAGTGTTGCGGCTTTCCGCGCCACCCAGCATCTCCGAGTCGTTGATCGCGCCGCTGGTCGGCGCATTCCAGGCATCGTACCCAAAGGTCCGCGTTCAGGTTCTTGTCACAGAAAGGTTCGTCGATCATATCGCCGATGCGGTCGACCTGGTGTTCAGGTTCGGCGCGCTCAAGGATTCAACTCTCGTCGCGCGTAGGATCCTGACCTACCGGCATCAGCTGGTAGCGAGCCCTTCCTACCTCGAAAAATGCAAGGCGCCCAAAACCCCTCAGGATCTGATCGGCCATCGGCTGCTGGCGTTCTCATTTTGGAAGCCCGAGAATAACTGGCGCTTTGTTCATGCGAACGGAAAGAAGGAAACGGTGTCGTTCCAGCCTTTTTTGTCGAACGACTACGCCGGCCTGGCGCACGCACTGGTCGCAGGCGCTGGCATCGGCGACCTTCCGCCGGTGGTGCATCCCGAGCTGCTGCGCGATGGGCGGCTGATCGAGGTCATGCCGAAGTGGCACTTCCGCACGTTCAATCTCTCGCTCGTCCATCTCGGCAATCGGTACATTCCGCGGCCGGTGCGTATTTTCGAGGAACTTGCCGCGCAAATAGCGCCGAAGCTTTTTTCAACACTCCCGACTTAAACGAAGATTCGCCCCCGATTGTGAGTAAGTAGTGGGCGGGCCGCCGTGCCCGCCATGGCGGCCCGGTCCACTACACTCATTAATACAGTCACTAGCTATTTTTTTGGCGGTGCGGTGGTGCGATCCGATACCATTGCGGCCATCGCGGCGAAGCGCTCCTGGCCTACTGCGATGAAGAGGCCTTCGGCTTCGGCGGTCAGGAGGCCGTTGGCCGAGAGGGTGCCGTGGGTGAAGATTTTGCGGCCCTCGACGCGATCGACGTGAGCCTCGAAGACCAGCTCGGTCAACAGCGGGGTCGGCCGGCGGTAGCGAATCGTAAGAGTCCCGGTCATGCCGGGATTTCCGGTCAGCGACTGCGCCATCCCGAGAACTTCGTCGAATGCGGCTGCCAGAAATCCGCCGTGCACGTGCCCCGGAGGACCTTCGTAGGCGACGCCGAAAGTCCCGCGCCCTTCAACCTTGTCGCCGAGCACGGCCAGCCGAATCGGCGGCGCGAGCGGATTCGAGATTCCAATCAGCGGGCTGTGATCGAAAAACGCGTGCGGATCGCCGGCGTTGGCGCTCTCGGCGAAACCCTCGTAGCTGCGCGAAACCGGATACTTCGACAAACGTTTGGCGTAGCGCTCCAGCGCGTCGGCGGCGGCGGACAGGTCTTCCTCGGGGGCGGCGACCTGCACCAGATGGTCAATCACGCGACGCATCGCGTTGGCCAATCGATGCGCCTGGGCGCGCCGACCGGTTGCGGGTGCCTGGCTGACAGCCCACGCCGCTTCGAAATTTATGTTTTGATCGCTCATATTCTTCGGGAACCTACACGCGAAACCGTTGCGAACTTTTTTCGATGGTAACTGCCGCCCCGCGCGCAATCTACGCTGCAAACGGGGGGATGAAGCGGCATTGGATATGCAGCGTATATAGTAGAGTGGAAGAAGCGACCGGCTCGATGCTCACACGTATCCTGATATTTTGCGCGGTTTTAGGCGGCCTCGTTTCGATTGGCGTCCGAGCCGCGCGTGCGCAGTCGTCGCTCGAAGTTCCCGGACCGTCGAATCAGTATCAGCCTTATATTCCACCGCAGCAGGCAACGCCGCCGGTAATCAGGCTGGCGCCGTCTGACGGTGACAGCGGCAACACGATTCAGTTGCTGCCCGGCTGGAATCAACCCGCGCAGCCGCAAGCGGCGGCGACACCACCACCAGCACCGCCGGCGCACCTCAACGTCGCGCCGATGACGGCGCAAGCGGCTCCAGCGTTGCCGGCGGTGTTTCGCGGATGCTGGCAAGGGCAAGTGAGCGAGCTCGATTGGATCAGGAGCGAACCTGGCGCGCACAAGATCGGGTTCTGGACGCCGAAGACATACAGGTTGTGCTACGAACAAATCGGCAACCAACCGTTTCAGCTAACGTTCACCGAAACCGGGGTCGAGGCGAACGACAAGATTATCAATCCGCGCGGCCGCGTCGTGCCTATCTCGACCGACGGGCGCGCCTACGCCACGATGCGCTCGCAGCTGGATTTCAACGAATACAAAACCCACAACGACGGGTTCTCATTCTCGCCTACCTTCGCGGTCGATGAAATCACCAATCTGGATTGCCGCATCGCCGGCAATGACATGCTCGTCAGTGCGGATGTATTCGGCTCTCGCGACGGCGACCCGTGGTTCCGCGCCCATTGGCGCGCGGACTTTCATCGTTTCGAGAATTAAAGTTGTGGCGCTCGTTCATTCCTTTTCCACCCGTCTCGACGCGAATATAAGCTCCCCATATCGAAGAAACTGGATAGCTATGAAGTCATTCCAAATGAAAACCAGGAGCACCAGCAATGGCTGGCTAAACCAGACCATTATCTTGACGGTCACAATCTCCGCGACACTGGCCGCGACAATCGAGTAGAAGAGCCTTCGTTCTGCCAAGGATTTGGCAGATAGAGCCGATACTACACCAGAAACGCCGAGCAGAATCGGAAACTCGATGCTTCGCAGGATCGAATACGGGAACGGACTCCTCAATCCCCAAAACGGCACTGGATACACTAACCAGAGTTGCAGCGCGAACAGCAGCAAACCCAGCGCAACATAAATTCCCGTTTTCAATAGGCGCATGATACCCAAATGTTTCTGCGTGCGGAAATTGTTGCACGCATCGATACTGCGGCGCTTGCCTCTCAGACTCACCTCACCTAATGATCGCGAATGGCTACTTCCCTCGATCCCCAGATGAAGGTCATGCTCGATGCGTTCAATGCGACGGGGCCGATGTTCCTGCGCGCAGAGACTGCGGAGCAGGCGCGGGCCAAGATGCGCGCGTTGCTCGAGGCGAATCCGATTCCGCCGCCGGAGATCTATCGCGTCGAGGATCGCAAAATCCCAGGTGCCGGCGGCGAGGTTGCGGCGCGCGTGTATACGCCCGAGGGGAATCCGCCGATGGGCGTGCTGGTTTTTTTTCATGGCGGCGGATGGGTCCTCGGCGATCTCGAGAGTCATGACCGCGTATGCCGCGCGCTCGCGAACCAGGCGGGATGCGTCGCCGTGGCTGTAGACTACCGGCTCGCGCCGGAGCATGTATTTCCGGCGGGCGCTGAAGATTGCTACGCGGCGACCAAGTGGGTTTCCGAAAATGCGGCGTCGCTCGGGGCGGACGGGGCGCGGCTGGCAGTCGGCGGCGACAGCGCGGGCGGAAACCTGGCGGCCGTCGTCTCGATGATGGCACGCGACCGCGGTGGACCGCCGATCGCGTTCCAGCTGCTGATGTACCCGGTCACCGATTGCGCGCTCGACACTCCGTCGCAGAAGGAATTCGCGGCCGACGGGTATGTGCTGTCGCGCGCCGACATGGAATGGTTCTGGAAAAATTACACCGACCCCGTCGCTGAAAAAAATAATCCGTACGCGTGCCCCTTGCGCGCGAAGGACTTGAAGAACCTGCCCCCCGCGCTCGTGCTCACCGCCAGTCACGATCCGCTGCGCGATGAAGGCGAGCGATTCGCCGAGCGCCTGATAGCCGCCGGGGTCAAAACCACCTGCACGCGCTACGAAGGCGTCACCCACGGCTTCGTCAGCTTCGCCGACGGTCTGGACAAAGGCAAAGAGGGCCAGCGCCAGGCCGCTGACGCGTTGAGGGCAGCGTTCGCGCGCTAAATCGCAGAGGTTACTCCTTCGGCGGCTCGATCAATCCCGCCATGAATTGCGGGTAGCGCCAGTAGAAGACGTCGGTCTGATGCGCGCCATACTTGCCTGCGCTCCAATTCAGCGCCTCATAGGACCACGCACCTCGCGCGTTCATCGCGACGCTTACTGCCAACAGAACGATTGCAGCCGCAATTTCCATCCGATGACCCGACGCGTCCGGCGTCCGGCGCATCGCATCCAGGCCCAGGACCGCTAGCACCACGAACCACGGAATTGCGTCGGTGAAAAATCGCGGCCCGTAGCAGAATCCCGCCGACCAGATCTTGTTCGTACACATTACGATCTCGAGCGCGACGATCTGTGCAAATGCCAGCACTGCAAGCGGCTTGTACGCCAGATTCTCGCGATAGCGAACCGCCACGTACACCACGAAAATCGTGGTCGGGACGTATACCAGCAGTCCTCGCGATGAACTGATCAGGTTGCCCGCCAATGGCACTATCAGGTCATAAAGTTTCAACCGCGAAGCAGAGTAGTAAGGCGGGATTATCGTGCCGAACACCGCCCACGAGTATCCGACAAATGCCGCCAGCCATCCTGCGAGTACGGCTGTGTACGCGACGAAGTCCTCGCGATGAACGCAAAATACGTAGGCGCTGACCAGCACTATGGGTAGGGCTCCCGTCGGCCGCACGTAGTAGGTCCATGCCACCAGAGTCGCCAGCCAGATAGAACGAATTCGCGCGCCGCGGTGCTCGGCGCTGAAGGTCGAATGCGCGATCAATCCGACGATGAAGACCTCCCAGGTATGCGCCCACAGGCCGCGCGATGCGGTGCTAAAGATCTGCGATCCCATCGACGCGCCAAGCGCGAGCACCACGCTCCACGTCACCGGCAGCATCGTCTGCGCCATTGCGAAGAATACGCACGTCAGCGCTGCCATCAGTGTTGACGCGATCGCGCGCTGGATTCGAATCTCACCGGCCAGGCTCAAGCGTCCGTGCGGCGTCGCGGCCGAAATCCCCACCGCGTTCATTGCCGCCACCAGCGGCATCGACAGCATCGAGCTGCCATGCCCGAAGAAATAAGTCACATGCCCGCGCGCCTTGACCAGTTGGTAGTCGTACGCATCTTCAGGATTCGCGGTATCTCCCGTGACCCACGGCACCGGCACCTTGTAGTGCTCGTCCAGATTGGGCGTGAGATGGTGCAACAAGCTCTCGCTCAGCAGAGCCGTGTATCGGGAATCGGAGACCTCGACGACGGGCGCCACCAGGAACACCACCAGCGAGAATAGGAACACCATTGTCTGAAGCCGGACGACGATTCTTGCGTCGGCGCGATTTAACGATTCCCCCACCATCTTCGGCACGCAAGTTAGCATTTCGCGACCTGCCGCCGCGAATCGCAGGTTCCCCTGCTGACGGCGCGACGCGCGCTCCGCTATATTCCACCGCGATGGCGAAACGAACCATGCAGACCAGTAGCCTGAAGGGCGACGGCGCGATTCACGGCGCGCCCACCGGCATCTTCGAGGACCTTTACCATTTCCTGGTGACGTGTTCGTGGCCTGCGCTGATCGGGTTGATCGCCGCTGCCTTCACCCTCGCCAATCTGCTGTTCGCGACCGGCTACTACTTCGATCAGGGAATCGAGAATGCGCATTCCGGATCGTTCGCCGACATGTTTTTTTTCAGCGTGCAGACGATGGCGACCATCGGTTACGGCAAGATGGAGCCGGTCACGCTGTTCTCGAACATCCTGGTTTCGATCGAGGCGCTCACCGGGCTGCTCGCGCTCGCGCTGATGACGGGGCTGGTATTCTCGAAATTCTCGCGCCCCACTGCGCGTGTGAGATTCAGCCTCTACGCGGTGATCGGTCCGCGCGACGGCGTGCACAGCCTGATGATCCGCGCGGCCAACTTGCGCGCGAACCGGATCGTCGAGGCTGATATGCACGTCGTGCTTGCGCGCCAGGAAGTCACCGCCGAGGGCGACAGCATTCGCCGCCTCTACGATCTCACTCTCACGAGAAGCCGCAGCGCGATGTTCGCGTTGTCGTGGACCGCGGTCCATCAGATTGTCGAGGGCACTCCGCTCTTCGGCCAGACGCGCGAATCGATGGCCAATTGCGCAGCCGAGATCATCGTGTCTATCATTGGACTCGACGAGACGTTCTCTCAGACTGTCCACGCCCGACATACCTACGAGCTTGACGAGATCGTCTGGGGCGCCCGCTTTGCGGACGTGCTGGTGCTCCACCCCGACGGCAGCCGAAGTGTCGACTATACTCGGTTCGACGATATCGAGACGCTTACGGCCATCAAGTGACGCGTCCTGGTGCCTGTTCACATAGAACTGCAAATCTGGCCATGATGACTATTCCGTGCGGTGGGAAAACCGGGCACGGGTGGGGAGACAGAATGACGTCAGGAACGGCGGGAAAATCCCGAAGATTTCTTATTGCGATCGCGCGATGGTTTGACACGTCGGCCGGCGGCCCTCCTGATGCGGACGCGCCGCAAGAGACCGATTGGTTTCGATGCATCCCGTTCGTGGTGGTTCATCTGATGTGCCTCGGCGTGATCTGGGTCGGATGGAGCCCGGTCGCGGTGGGCGTCGCGATCGCTTTGTATTTCATCCGGATGTTCGCGATCACGGGATTCTACCATCGCTATTTTTCTCATCGATCGTTCAAGACTTCGCGCGCAGGCCAGTTTATATTCGCCGCGATTGGCGCGACCGCGGTGCAGCGCGGGGCACTGTGGTGGGCGTCGCATCATCGGCTGCATCATCAGCGATCTGACGAGCCGAGCGACGTTCATTCGCCGCGGCAGAATGGATTCATCTGGAGTCACATCGGATGGATCACGTCGGAGGCTAATTTCCGATCCGAGTTGCGCGTGGTGCGCGATCTCGCGAAATTTCCCGAGCTGATGTTTCTCGATCGCTTCGATGTGCTGGTGCCAACCATTCTTGGCTTCGCGCTGTTCGGGCTGGGCGCGTTACTCCAGCGGCATGCGCCGGGGTTGCGCACGACCGGCGCGCAGATGCTCATCTGGGGATTTTTTATTTCGACCGTAGTCCTCGCGCACGGGACTTTTACGATCAATTCGCTCGCGCACGTTTTCGGCCGCCGGCGCTACGAGACCAACGACGACAGCCGCAACAGCTTCACGCTTGCGATGGTCACGCTCGGCGAGGGATGGCACAACAACCACCATCACTATCCCGCAGCCGCGCGCAACGGATTTTACTGGTGGGAGATCGACATCACTTACTACACGCTCAAGCTGCTCGAGGCGTGCGGGATAATCTGGGACCTGCGCCAGGTGCCGCCGGAGCTGCTCGAGGAGCATCTGCTCGAGCCGCGCGTGGCGAAGTCTCGCATCGAGATCGCCCGGGTCGCGGCTGCCAGCGCTGCGAAATCATTCGCGATTTCGGCGGCGGGCGTTCCTTCGAGCGACGCGACAGCCGCCTCGGCTACGTCCGACCTGGACACCGCGACGCCTGCGGCGTAGGCGGGACATGCTCTAAACCTCGTAGCGCACTAGATTGCTCCAAACCGCCCGGCTCCATCGTGGACCGGGCGGTGTCATTTTTTGGCTCGCGTATGCTTGCACCAACATGCGACCGCGTGTATTCGATTCGGTGCTGTCCTAAATCGGGGACGTGTCACATGGTGGATTCTTACGATGGCCAAATCTGATTCTATTGTCGCATCCGGTGTCGATGCGGCCCGGGCTCGTCGTCCCGCGATCATCGATCGATTTGCGCGTGGCGCGGTCCTCAGCCGCCTGGCGGGAATCAAAACCGGACGGGTGGTGATCGAAGACGGCGGCTATCGCATCCCATTCGGCCAGGATTTGTCGGACGCCGATTTGCGCGCGACTATTCGCGTCCACGACCATCGCTTCTATTCCGACCTGGCGCTCGCCGGCAGCATGGGCGCTGCCGAATCGTACATGGCCGGATCGTGGACGACCGACGATCTGACCGCGCTCATGCAGATCATGATTCGAAACCGCGCGGTGACCGAAGGGCTCGACGGCGGCCTCGCGCGGCTTGCCAATCCCGTCCGACGCTTCATCCATTATCTCAATCGCAACACCAGGACCGGCAGCGAGCGCAACATCGCGGCGCATTACGATCTCGGCAACGATTTTTTCGAGCTGATGCTCGATCGCACGCTGATGTACTCGTGCGCGGTCTTCGAGCGCCCCGACGCGACGCTCGAGGAAGCCGCCACGGCCAAGGTCGATCGGATCTGCCGCAAGCTGGATTTGCGTGCGCACGATCATCTGGTCGAGATCGGCACGGGCTGGGGCGGGTTCGCGATTCACGCGGCAAAGAACTACGGATGCCGCGTGACAACCACCACGATTTCGCGCGCGCAGCACGACTACGCCGTCAAGCGAATCGCCGCCGAGGGGCTGTCGGAACGTATCACGGTGCTGTTCAAGGATTACCGCGACCTGACCGGCCAGTTCGACAAGGCCGTGTCGATCGAGATGATCGAAGCGGTCGGGCACCATTTTCTCGATTCATATTTCCGCAAATGCGGAGAGTTGCTGAAGCCCGACGGCATGATGATGCTGCAGGCTATTACGATCACCGATCGCGAGTACGAAGCCGCGACCCGGCGCGTCGATTTCATCAAGAAATATATTTTCCCGGGCAGCTTCCTGCCGTCGGTCACGGCGCTGTGCGATTCGCTCACGCGCTCGAGCGACTTGCGGGTGTTCCATCTCGAGGACATCACGCCCAACTACGCGGAGACCTTGAAGAACTGGCGCCTGCGGATGTTCAAGAATATCGATCGAGTGCGCACGCTCGGCTATCCCGAAGAATTCATCCGGATGTGGGAGTTCTATCTCTGCTACAGCGAGGCCGGCTTCCGCGAACGCTACATCGGCGACGTGCAGATGCTGCTGACGAAGCCGGACTGCCGCCGCGCGCCGATCCTGCCGAAATTGTAGTTCCACTAATCGAATGTGAAACCCGCGGTGGGTTTCACGCTTCCTTCGGCAGGGGTGACCCCTGCACCCAGTGAAAAGAAATCGCGAAATGTCGAGGACGCCCTTTCGCTCTCAAGTTCTGTCCTTGTGTCATTCAGAGCGAAGCGAAGAATCCCGGTTCCTTCTTCTACCTCGCCCGTTCTTTCACGGGAGAGGAGGCCGGCGGGCGCAGCCGCCGGTAGGTGAGGGTGCCGGGCTTCAGCTACACGCCAGCTAGTTCACGTCTTCGCAAGATCCCGCTTGCAACAGCCATAACTAGATGGTAATTATTATCACCTAGGTTATGGAACTACAGCTCGTAAATGAACGGCGGCGCGGACCGTACGCGGCCAGGCGGCTGTCGGAGTTCGCCGAGAGGTGCCGACGCGGCGGGCTCGCGGTCACGCCGCAGCGCCTCGCGATCATCAAGGCCCTGCTTGATTCCGGCGAGCATCCGCGGGCCGACGCGATATGCGCATCCGTCCGTATCCAGCATCCGCATATTTCGCTGGCCACCGTGCATCGGACGCTGGAGACGCTGTGCGAAATCGGAGAGGCGCGCAAGGTTACGATGCTGCACGACAGCGCCCGCTACGACGGCAATATCACTCCGCATCATCATGTGGTGTGCGTCAAATGCCGGCGCATCCGCGATATCGAGATTCCGCGGCTGGATCGGCTGCTCGCGGGGCAATCGGAGCTGGGAGAGTTCACGGTGATCGGGTCGTCGCTGGAGATTCATGCGCTGTGTGAGGAATGCGGCGCGAAACGATCGAAGGCGAATCGATCCAAAAAGGCGCGAGGCTGATTTTTCGACGCAACTAATCAAACAAAACGAATTCGAAACGGGAGAGTAGAAAATGGCAAATCTCAAAGGAACCAAAACTCATCAGAATCTGAAGGACGCGTTCGCCGGCGAGAGCCAGGCTAATCGCCGCTATCTCTATTTCGCCAAGATCGCCGACGTCGAAGGGCAGCCGGAAATCGCCGGGCTGTTTCGCGACACCGCCGAAGGCGAGACCGGGCATGCGCACGGGCATCTGGATTATCTGAAGCAGGTTGGCGATCCTGCGACCGGGCTGCCGATGGGCGATTCGCTGTTGAACCTCAAAGCCGCGGTCCATGGCGAGACGCACGAATACACCGACATGTACCCCGGGATGGCCAAGACGGCGCGCGAAGAAGGTTTCGCGGAAATCGCGGACTGGTTCGAAACGCTGGCCAAGGCTGAGAAGTCGCACGCGGGACGTTTCGCGAAGGCGCAGACCACGCTCTAAACGGCATCCGGATAGTGGAAATGGGCGGGCTTCGCGGCCCGCCTTTGTTTCCAGGACAGGCAAACCTAACCCCTAACCCCTTCCCATGGTGGGAGGGGGAACCAGACACGAAAATTGATGAGCAAACGAATCGAGTCGCGGCCTACTGACGGCCTCTCCTACAAATCTACCGAGGCGAAGTATTGGGACCGGGCTGGGCTCGACAAGGAAGTCGAGCGCGTCTTTGACATCTGTCACGGCTGTCGACTGTGCTTCAATCTTTGCCCGTCGTTTCCGGCGCTGTTCGACGCGGTCGATCGCAATGACGGCGATGTGCGAGCGCTGACGGCGGCCGAAAAGCAACGCGTCATCGATCTGTGCTACGGGTGCAAGCTGTGCGAGATCAAATGTCCCTACACGCCGCATGACGGGCACGAATTCCAGTTAGATTTCCCGCGCCTGATGATGCGCGCGAAGTCGGTGAACGCCAGGGAAAACGGTGTCCCGCTACGCGAGCGTGTGCTGGGTCATCCCGATCAGATCGGTAAGGTGGGAACGCTCACGCCGCGGCTTGCAACCTGGGGATGCCATCAGAAATTTCAGCGGGTGGTGATGGAGAAGATGCTCGGGATACATCGCGACAAGCTGTTGCCGGATTTTGCCGACGAGACTTTCGACAAATGGCTCGAGCGCAATCCGATTCCGGCGCCGCCTGCGGAGCCGGCTGCCAAGGTCGCGCTTTTTCCGACCTGTTTCGTGAACTACTACAACCCCGCGCCCGGCAAAGCGGCGGTCGAAGTATTTGCGAAGAACGGATGCGCGGTGAAATGCCCGAAGCAGAATTGTTGCGGGATGCCTGCGCTCGATAGCGGCGATGTCGAGTTCGCTCGCAAGGAAGCGCGAGCGAATGTCGATTCGATGCTGCCGTTGGTGCGCGAGGGCTACAAAATCGCCGCGATCAATCCGACCTGCTCGCTGATGATGCGACTGGAATATCCGAACCTGCTGGCCGGCGATGACGTCAAGGAATTCGCGGCCGCGATCGTCGATCCGCATGAGCTGCTCTACCATCTTCGGCGCACAGGAAAGTTCAACACGGAATTTCAATCGACGCCGGGCACGGTTGCGTATCACGTGCCGTGTCATCTGAAGGCGCAGGACATCGGGCTAAGATCGCGCGACCTGATGCGCCAGATTCCGGGGGTCGAAGTGACGACCGTCGATGCGTGCACCGCGCATGATGGGACGTGGGCGATGAAGAAAGAGTTTTTCGCACTCTCGATGAAATGGGGTGAGAAGGCTTTCAGCGGGATGCTCGAGGCGGGCGCGCGGGTGATGGCGACCGACTGTCCGCTGGCTGCGGTGCAAATCGAGCAGGCGACCGGAGTGCATCCGATGCATCCGATTGAAGTGCTGGCGCGGGCGTACCAGCGTGGCGGGTTTCCGGATGCAGTACCGCCGCCCGAGCCGGCGCAAGGATAATGACGATGAAGAAAATCTCGGCCGATGAAATACTTGGGCTGGCCGATTACGAACGCGTGCGGGGCCGGCTGCGGCCGCTGTTCATACATGAGAAAGAGCGGCGGCGGCTCCATGTTGGGTCGCATCTCACATTTATCTTCGAGAACGCGCAGACCGCGTGGTACCAGATCGAGGAGATGATCAGGTCGGAGAAGATGACGGACCGCGACCCGATTCAGCATGAAATCGACACCTATAACGAGTTGATTCCGGCGCCGGGCGAGTTGGTTGCGACGCTGTTGGTCGAGTACGCGGACGCGGTCGAGCGCGACGCGGCGCTGGCGCGGCTGGTCGGGCTGGAGAATCATCTGTGGTTGAAAATCGGTCCGAAGAAGATCGCGGCCAGATTCGACGAACGCCAGGTGTCAGAGGAAAAAATCAGCGCGGTGCAGTTTGTCAGGTTCACGCTCGAGGGTGTAGATGCGGCCAAGTTTCTGGAGCTCGCCGGCAAGGGCGAGGTATCGGTCGAAGCGGATCATCCGAGCCTGGCAGCTCGAGCCGAGATCAGCGGTCTGCTGGCGGCGTCGCTGGCTGAGGATCTGCGCTAGCGATTCCGCAAGAATGGCGCAGAAACACGAACGCCGAATCCGGTAGTCGGATTCGGCGTTCGCCGTTTAATGGTTTCGGTAAGAGGCTAGTTAGGGCGCGCCTCGCTGCCCGATTGTTTCCGTGGGCGACGGGGTGGCTGTGAGGGTCGGAGTGGCCGTCGCGGTCGGCGTGTCGGTCGCGGTCGGCGTTGGCGGAATCACGGTTGAAGTGCCCGTCGGCGCGGGCGTGGGCGTGAACGCCTGC
Source organism: Binatus sp. (SeqCode) (assembly GCF_049584895.1). Lineage (GTDB taxonomy): Bacteria > Desulfobacterota > Binatia > Binatales > Binataceae > Binatus. The sequence continues at coordinate 71,861 of NZ_JBAUYR010000147.1, read as the reverse complement.
AGGGCGAGGCCGACCGGGAGGCTCATCTTCGGTTTGTTACGATTGCCGATGACCCCGGGGAGCATATACGACGCGCGGACGTTTTGGGTTCCGCCGGCCTCAATCACACTTTCAACAGTCTCTGCTGAAAACTCCTCCAGCGTACTGATAGTGTTGTTTACGACGTACAGATTGCCCGCGGGGTCGATCGCAATTCCTTGCGGCCGCTTGAGTTTCGTCTTCGAACCTTGAATCTCGGCCAGCTCCAGGCCTGCGCAGGCAAATGGGAGATCCTCCGTAAAGCAACTTGCTGGGTAGAAAGGAGCGAAGATTTTGATGCTGTTGTCGCCCGCGTCGGTCACGAAAATAATATCCTGCGGGAGCGGGACATCATCTACATCCACTACCGGACCTGTCTCGACTGCGACGAACGCCGGGTCGACAAGCGGGGAAGGGGTTAGCTCGTTAGCCGGACCCGCACCTACAATGGCTATTGGCAATGCGTTGCCAAAGCCGCCGTACGGGGCAGGCAGATTCGGATCATACGCGGTTACATAAGAGGTCGTCGGCACGAAACCGGCGTTCACCGCGAATAGATCTCCGGTGCTGTCGAACGCAACACCCACCGGACCAGCAAGATAAGTGTCGCATCCGCCGATGGTGGCGTTCTGCGAGATTTCAAAAGGCAACGCAGGGGGCGGCGGCGTGATGAGCGCTGTCACCGGGGTGTTATTGGTCGGAGGGATGTCGTTGACGCCGTTAAATCCAGGAGAAAAAGGAGTCAAGCCATCGGTGGGATACTCGGTTATCGTGCCCAAACTGAAACCCGGCGAATTAGGCGTGCAAAGCCCGAGGCCAGGGATGTCGAGATCGGGGCCAACCACCACCACCGCGAAATTAGAAACCGCGATTTCATCCGATCCAATCACAAACCCATCCGAATACGCGACACCCTGCGGCAGGTCCAGACCGGTTAAATCGGGCGCGCCCACGCCGGTCGGCGACGCGATGACTGCGTCGGGCTGCGAGTTACCATTGGCTCCGGCGGAGAAGATCGAAATCCAACCGTTGAGGAAAGGGGTGAATGCGATAAGCTGGAGAGGATTCGTCACCGCTATTTGACCGGTGATCGAGCTCTGCGCATCGCCGGCCGGTCCGGTGGCAGCACCCAACAGAGTGTTGCCGCCTTTGACGTCCTTGAACGGACTCGCATTGTTGAGCGAACCCGCGATAAATGTCTCGAGGCTGCCGGCGAACGCAGCGCCGTAGTTTGAGACTATCACCGTGTCCGACAGCACCTCCTTCGCGTAGCTGGTGCCGGTTGTCCCCGCGATGAGCGCAGTGCACAACATCATTACGGCCGCGACGGCCCCGATAGACGACGGCCGATGAGCGACCCCCATCAGCCTCCGCGCTCCCCTCGGCGCCCACGAGATCCCATCCCTACCCTGAGTCATCGTCTGCATCCTTCCATGCGTCATGTTATCTAACCCCCGCCCGAGTCGAATCGGTGCCCATCTGCTGACCAATCAACCACGAAACCCCCGCGGCCATCGGTTCGTTCCCCACCGGGCAAGGGTAACAGAGCCCCCGCCAAGGTCCGGAAATCCCCCCGGACGCGTGTTCGGTCGTCGTACCTACACTGATCAGGTGACAAATTCAAGTGCGGCGTAATTCTTTGTTCATGATCGCAACGAACGAGTAATCCATCTTGCGCCTTGCGATTGCCGGCAATCGCAAAGGCGCGAACCTTGTGAGTGACGGCCTTTCCAGCCTCCATCGAGGCAGTCGCGGCCTTTTTGGGCGTCACACCTGTGGCCGCTGAAGACGAGATCGTTTCTTTTCAACGGACTTATGGAGGAGGACTCAATCCGATTAATCAGGCTATCGAAGAGACAGGCAAGCAACGCGGCGCGGCGTGATTCATTACAACTATCCCGGGATTGCGCAGGGGCATAAACAAACTCGAAACGTTCAAATCGAGGAATCGCCACAGGTCACGCTGTGCTAACGGCGTGTTGCAGAGGTGTGATCGGGGCATGCAGCCTTCTTGACAAGGTAGTGAGCGGAATGGTAGCTAAGCCGCGTTCGTAGGTTTCCTTGCGCGAATGGGGAAATAGGTGTCTGACGCTTGCCTGGTGAGGAATAATCAGGCGAGGAGTTCGACGTAACCACGAGGGCTCCGGCTTGGGGGTGTCTATGCAGAAGGGCAATACGGTATTCGGAGGAACGCGGTGGCGGAGTTTGATGGTGGCCGCCGTAGCAGCAATCGGGACGCTCTGGACCTCAGTCGCGATGGCGACGATCACGCAGGGCGACTTTTCGGTTTTTGGATTTTTCGAAACTCGCGAGGCGGGTCACTGGGGTGAAGGCAGTGCGAGCCGTGACTCAACCTCGACGACTCTTATTCATCCGACGCCGACGTCGACGTTCGCGATTCCCGGCAAGTCGTTCGGCTATACCGGGGGCAGTTTCGATTTCAATCACTGGGATCTGGCCGAGCAGCGTAACCTTGCAGACGTACGTCCCGACTATCACATGATCAAGAACTACAAGATGCTGGGCCGGTTCGACACGCTGATTATCAAGGACGCGGATTTCTTCGCTTACTATCGCCCGTGGTATGACTCGGTGGGCTCGATAAAGAACATTGGCCGTGCGGAACCGAACACCGATGCAACCCCGTACTCGATGAACCACAGCTCGAACAACGGACTTACTGGGGTTCCCTCACTCCAGAACAGTTACTTCAAGAACGATCTGCGCGAGTGGTATGCGCAGTTGAATTTTACCGACAACCTGTCGGCACGCATCGGCAAACAGCAAGTCATCTGGTCGGAAGCCGACGCGCTGTCAGGAACCGAAGTCACCAACCCGGTTAACGCAACCTGGCACGGAGTTTACGGGGCAGAAGCAGCGGAAGACGTGCGCACGAATCTCCGGATGATCAAGCTTAACTACATCCTGCCGGACTTCCTGAAGACCGCCAACAACGAAGTGGAAGCCTTCATTATCCCGGGCGACTACGAGGCCAGTACGCTCACCAGCGGACTTCTCACCCAAGCTGACCCGCGCAATCCATACGTTGTCCCGGCCACATTTGATGGCGCCTGCACCACGTGCAACGCCACCACGGCTCCGTTCGCCTCCGCATTCCCGGTGAATATCAACCAGGAAGGCCAGATCATCAACGCCAGTGAGATACCCAATTGGGATGCGAAAGGTATGATTTTCATACCTATCGGGCCAGTAGTTAAAGGGAAGGCCTCGGGTCAATTTTACGACTTTTATTCGAAAGATCTCAGCAGGACACCGTCAAATTCGCTTGAAAACAGCGAATTCGGCGCCCGTTATTCGAGCCTGCTGCCGATTGGAAACGGACTCCAGGCGAGCTTTATCTACTTGTATGAATTTCGCAGTGCGCTGACGAAAACCTGCTACGCCTGCACCGGCGCTGTCACTGGATTGCCGGGTGCCTTCGCGATTGCGCCGGGCACCTTCCTGGCTCCCGGGACCTTTCTCAACCGTCCTCGCCGGGGAGTTCCGGTGGGCGGAACCGTTGAGGCGGTTAGTACGACCGACTATCGGCGCAACCATTTCATCGGCTTGACCGGAACCTACTACGACAAAGATCTGACCGATATCGTGTATCGCTACGACATTCTGTATCAGCCGAAAATTGGCGTCGCGGTTCCGGCCTTCGTTAATCCGAACGAGGAACAATGGACCGAGTTCACGCGTTGGATCATCGCCGGCGACCGGCCTACTTACATCCCGTGGATATCGAAGCAGCACACGTTCATTACCGCGCAGTTCACGGAAACCTGGTATCCCGATCGTCCGACCGACGCGGTGCCCCAGATAACCACCAGCGGGAAGGTCCGCGAGTTGAGCAGCTTGGCGTTCATCAATTTCACGAACTGGCTGATGAACGGACAGTTGACGGCAGGCAACCTGCTCCTGTGGGACATCGACGACAACGTTGGCGAACTCGCGACCACCAACGTTTATCGATACTCGCGAAACGTGCTGTTCGGAGTGAACGCGCAGTGGTTCATCGGACGCAGCGGACGCTATACTGATCCGTACCTGCTGAGCCGTCAGCAGCGTTTCAACGAACTCGAGTTCACGTTCACGTACGAAATCTAGCAGTTGATTGGACTGACAGGGCGGCTGTAGCGTATGCTGCAGCCGCCTTTGTTTTTCCGGCAGCATCAGGGCGTTGCCGCATCGCTGCTTCGATGCGGTCTTTCGCCCCAACCAGTGCTCCGGACCGCTGCGTATCCGCGATGGACGACAACTCACAGACACATTGGTACCTGGTGCGCACCAAGACCGGTAAGGAGCGATGGGTTCGCGATCAGCTCGCCCACGTTGTGCCGGAAGTCTTTCTGCCGATGCTCAAGGCGAAAGCACCGCGATGGGGACGGATGGCGGTGTCAATCACGCCGCTGTTCCCGTGTTACGTGTTCGCGAGGTTCGATCTTCAGAGCCAGTATTTCGACGTTAAGTACATGGCGGGAGTGCGCGCGATCGTGTCGGCGGGAACCGATCCGCTGGCGGTGCCGCCGGCGATAGTGTCGGAAATCCGCAACCGCGGGGTGGACGACGTGATCGAAATCCCGGACAAGCCGATTGACGCCGGCGAGCGGGTGGTGGTGGTCGAGGGACCCTTCCGTGGATTCGAAGCGATCTTTCAGCGCTATCTCGCCGGCGCGGAGCGAGTGGCGATTCTGCTCAGCGCGGTCGAGTCGGGCGGATTGCGGGTCGTGCTGTCGGCTTCGGCGGTCGTCAAAGACTCGTGACGGATGCGGTCGCGGGGCTTACTCACGATTGTGCGCGAATTGATGGTGGTAGTCGCGGGAGCGATCGCGTGCGCGGCCTGTTCGTCCAGTTCAGCCGCAGTGGTATCGGTGCAAAAGAAGGTGCAGGGGATCCTGGGACAGCCGAACGTCACCTCGTTTCTGGATGTCAGATTCGGCGATTCGCTGTACCGGGTCCAGAACCGGTTTCCCAACGGCAGTGTCGAGACTGCTCCTTACGGCGCCGATACCTACCGACTCAACAACATCGAGGTCGATGGAATCCGGTATGCCCGAGTCAAGTACGAGTTCACCTCTTATTCGGGCATGCAACTGGTGATGGCGTGGTTTACGCCCGATTCGAGCGGGAAGGTGCTCGAGAAACTGGTCGCGGCCGTCGGTCCGCCGACAGAGCAAAACAGCGCCAAGGGCAGCTCGCCTACAGATACGCAGGCCATCTGGCAGCTACCGCACGGGGAACGCGTCGTCTATGACGGTCCGAAGCGATTCGTTGCAGTGGTGGGCCCTGGTGGCGGGCCGCTCAAGCAAGATGCGGTAGAAAATGAAGCGCTCGACAGTCCGTAGCACTAGGGTTGACGATCGGGGCACACTAGAGCGCTCAAACATGCTTGGAAAGCTGGATTTTGCTTGACGTTCGTCCCATTAGCGTGTTATAACGCGCTTTCGGAGTTCTCGACAGTATTAAACTAACGAGTTCGACTACTACAGAACGGGTGGGGTCGTCGAAGCCGGTTTGTGCGGACCGTTGGGAGGGGCGGGTTAATTGTGACTATGCCACAGCCCGATAAGACGGGAGGGCGGACGCATTGTTGAAATCGATTCACGGTAAGCTGATTAAAAGACAGCCTGTCCGCCCATGACTAGCTGCCACCCTTTCTTTAATCAAGATTTTAGCTATCATGGCGGGGCTCATGATTTCACAGGAAGCCCGAGGTGCGCGCGATCCGATCGATAGCGAGCCCTTAGGGTGTCCTACTATGAGTAATAATATTAGACAAGCAGTTCCGCCAGCGCTGAGAGCTCTCGTTCTGTTGTTCGCGGTACTTCTGTTCTGCCCGACTGCGCGCGCGCAGATGAACGATTCGGGTGCCGGCGCGCTCAGCGGCGCTGGCGGCTCGGATCCTTCGAGCGCGGACAGCGATTCGCAAAATGGCGCCGTGGGCAACACGATGCGCCGTGGATGCGTTGATTCGAGCGATCCGAATGCCGCCGACTCCGGGCTGCCGCCGTGCGCCAGTTCAGATAACAGCGTCGAATCCAATCAGCCTTCTCAGGGAAATCCGTCAACTCTCTCGGGCGGCGTTCCTGGAGTAGCGGGTTCATCGGCGATGAGCGGTGCGCAAGGCCTCGGCGGCGCGCAGGGCTTCGGCGGCGCGCAGGGGTTCGCCAATACCATGAACAAGCAGTCGATGGCGGCGGTCATCCAACAGCTTGGAATTTCGCCCGACGAACTTGGCAGCTTGAAAGGTGAAATGGCGTCGGGCGGTCTCAGCTCCGACGACATGCAGGAATTGTGTCTCCATTTTGCGGCGAAGCAGCTCAGCGCGAATGACATCACCGGCATCGCGAAGTCGCTTGGCCTGAACTTCACCGATCAACAGCTTGCGCAACTTAGAAGTTGCACGGGACTCGCGGGTCAAGGCGGATCGGACGAGACGACGAGTTCGCCCGGGCAGCAGATGGGGATGACGCCGCAGCAGTCGATGTCGCCGGCAAATTCGAATCAGCCTGCGTCGTCGGTTGAATCGCAATTCCGCGCGCTCGATTCCGCGGTTGCGCCGGCTGCGCCGAGCACCCGCAACCTGCAGCAGTTCGGTTACTCGCTGTTTGCCTCGAACGTGTCCACGTTCGCTCCTGTAGCCAACGTCCCGGTCAGCGATGATTACGTGATCGGCCCCGGCGATCAACTCAAGATGCTGATGTGGGGACGAATCAACAACACCATCAATCTCACAGTCGGCCGCGACGGCTCGGTGAGTATTCCTGAAATTGGGCCGCTGCAGGTCGCGGGCTTGAACTTCGCGCAGACCAAGAAGCTCATCGAGGATCACGCCGGGCAAATCACCGGGGTCAAGGTCGACGTGACGATGGGCAAGCTGAAGACTATCCAGGTGTACGTCGTCGGCGAAGTCGCACAGCCCGGCGCATACACGGTGAGCGCCTTGTCGCACGTATCGAACGCGCTCGGCGCCGCCGGCGGGATCACGAAGATCGGCAGCCTGCGCAAAGTCGAACTTCGCCGCGGCAATCAGCTGGTGCGCGTGATCGATCTTTACACACTGCTGCTGGCCGGCAATGAACAGGGCGACGAACAGCTACAACCGGGCGACGTGATCTTCGTGCCGGTGATCGGGCCGGTGGTTGGAATGGTCGGCGACGTCAAGCGCCCTGCGATTTACGAGCTTGGGCGAAGCGGCGAGCCGCTCGACTCCGTAATCAAGCTCGGCGGCGGAATCAGCGCCTTCGGATACTCGCAGCGGGTGCAGGTCGAGCGGGTGGACGCTCATCAGAAGCGAATCGCGCTCGACGTCGATCTAAACGAGATCCGATCGCAGCGCTTCGACATTCGCGACGGCGATCTGATCAAGATTTATCCGGTGCTGCCCACTCAGCAGGACATCGTGACCGTGCGTGGCAGCGTAAATCGTCCCGGCAAGTTCGAATGGCATCAGGGGATGCGCGTGGCGGACCTGGTGCAGCTGGCCGAAGGGCCTGCGCCGCATACTTTTTTCAAGTACGCGCTGATTCGCCGCAAGGAAGGCAAGGCCAAGACGGTGCGGCTGGTGCCGGTCGATCTCGGTGAAGCGATGTCGGACATCGTCGGCGGGCCGCAGAATATCGCGCTCGAGCAGGAAGACGAGCTGACCGTGTTCAGCGAATCGCAGATGAAGTATCTGCCAACGGTGCAGGCCTTCGGCGAGGTTCGAAATCCCGGCTACTACGTGATGAGTCAGGGCATGCACGTGAGCGACCTGATTTACCTCGCCGGCGGTCTCAAGGATGATGCGTATCAGAAGGACGCCGAAATCGCGCGCACCCAAGTGATCAACGGCAGTCATACCAGTCACACTTTCATGGACGTCGATCTGCGCGCGGCCTTGTCCGGCAACGACGAGCACAATCCCGAACTGGTGGCGAACGATCAGTTGTTCGTGCGCCGCGCGTCAGACTGGCATCTGCCGTGGGTGGTGATGGTCAAAGGGATGGTCGCGCGGCCGGGGCCGTACACGATTCACGATGGCGAGAGAATGGCGTCGGTGCTCGAGCGATCGGGCGGCTTGCTGCCGGACGCTTATCTGCCAGCCACGGTCTTGATTCGCCAGTCGATAAAACAGCTTCAACAAAAGCGCCTGGACGAGGCGCGCGCGCGGTTGCAGCAGTCGATCGTGCGGATCCAGATGAATCCGGGCACGATGAATCAGCTGGCTGCCACGCAGAATCCTCAGAATCAGAATCCCGCAACGAGTCCGCAGACTCTTGCCGCACTCCAACAAGTGCTGACGGAAACCGAGGGCCAGCAAGCGCAGGGCCGCCTCGTCATCCATATGCATCCGCTGAACGAGCTGGCCAATTCGCCGGATAACGTGGTGCTGGTCGATCAGGACCAGGTGACGATTCCGCGGCGTCCGGACGCGGTCAACGTGCTCGGTCAGGTGTACAGCCCCAACGCGATCGTGTTTCGCCCCGGGCTGACCACGCGCGACTATCTCAATCAGGCCGGCGGCCCGAACGAAGGGGCGGACCCCGACCACATCATGGTGATCAAGGCCGACGGATCGGTCATCACCGACGAGGGAATCAAATCGAGCAAGGAATCGACGATGTTCCCGCTGTTGCCGGTGATATCGGGTGGCCTTATGTCGGCGCGGCTCGACCCTGGCGATACCGTGTACGTTCCCGAGAAACTGATTTACGAAAATAAAATACAGGAGACGGCGACGATAACGCAGATCATCGCTAATGCAGCTTCGTCGCTGGCTGTGATAGGAATACTGGGCGCAAGTTTGTAGCGGTCGAAGGGCCAACGGGGTGGGGGTTCGAAAAGCAATCATCGCGGCCGCGATGACGTTCGCATTAGTCGGCGCGGCCACGGCACGGGCGCAACAGCCCGCGACCACGCGCGCGGAGAACGACCGTCTATTCCGCGCGGCGGCGGAGCTATACAGCATCGATCCCGATTTGCTGGCCGCGATCGCGAGCGTAGAGTCGGGCGGCAACTCCGATGCAGTTTCGCCGAAAGGCGCGCAGGGCTTGATGCAGCTGATGCCCGCGACGGCGAACCGCTTCCGCGTGCTGGACCCGTACGATCCGGTCAGCAATACGCTTGGCGCCGTCCGCTTCATCAGTTTTCTCAGGCAGTACCGCACCGCGCACGGCGACGGCGCGCCATTGAGCCTGCCCGAGCTGCTGGCGGCGTATAACGCGGGCGAAGGCGCGGTCGACAAGTACAACGGCATCCCGCCGTATCCCGAGACGCAGCAATACGTGCGCAAAGTGCTCGTCGCCTACCTGTTCCGCAACAGCCACAGTTCGCTCGCGGAGCGGCTGGGCGCGCGTCCGGTGGAGCAGACCGATTCGGCGGTGCGGCCGATTCGAGCGAAGCCGCCTATCAGCCATCTACATCCGGTATTGACGCAGCAGAAAAATCCGCCGACCGATTCGATCGACAAGCTCACGGAAATTCAGCGCCTTCGACAAATCGAGCTCAGCAAACAACAGACCGCCAGCCGCTTCGGTGAAACTGATGGCCCTCGTTAACGGTTGGCGACGCGCGCGCCGGATAAAATTTCCGCTGATGCTGGCGGCGCTGGCGATTGCGATGATCGCGCGCCCTGCTTTCGCCTCCACCTACGCGGCGTATATCCCGCTCGACAGCTCGATCTACGACGAGCTCGATACGCTGAACGACCTGGGATTGGCGGACAGCTACCTTTCCGAAATTCAGCCGATTAGCCGGGTCGAAGCGGCGCGGATCACGGTCGAGGCGGAATCCAAGCTGTCGGAAATGCAGAATCCGAATGAACTGGCGCGCAGTATCATCAGCGAGCTGCGGCTCCAGTTGCCCGACGAAGTGCAATGGATCGAGCAGGACAGCGAAGACAACCTGCCCACGATGTTCCATCCGCTCGATCGGGTCGAGGGCGAGTACGTTTTGTCCGAGGGCAAGCGGCGGGAGCTAAATACCACTGCAGCCAATGGAAGCGGAATCGACTATCAGGAAGGAACTCCGCTGCTGCCGAACAACGACGGTCTCTCGACCGACCAGGGAAGCAATGAAATCCTGCGCTGGTCGGGATGGGGCGGGGTCGGCGGCTTTATCACCGGTTACGGCGAAGGGGCGCTAGCGGGTCCGCTTACTGATAGTCCGAGCCAGGCGAGTCGCGCGCAACTTTTGACGGGCGCGATGGTGGTCAGTCTCGGCAACACTGCGATCTCCTTCGGGCAGGAGGAGATGTCGTGGGGCGTCTCGCACTACAACCAGCTTTCGCAGTCGAATAACGGGCAGCCGTTCCCGGCGTTGCGCATCCAGAATATTCATCCCGGACATCTGCCGGGCGTTCTGCGCTACCTTGGACTGTATCGGTACCAAACTTTTCTGGGTCAGCTCGACTCAGGACGAAAATACTCGCGGCCGTGGCTCTCCGGCCAGATAATCACTTTCAGGACGCTGCCGAACTTCGAATGGGGCATCGAGCACACGATCATGTTCGGCGGCAGCGGCAATAACAATTACGGTCCGGGCGGATTCATCGGAAATCTCACCGGTCTCAGCACGGGTAACTCGGGTCAATACAACACCAACACGCGTTTCGGTATCTTCGGCAAGGTGTACATCAAGCAACTGCGAGATACGCAAATCTACGCCGAGGATTTATCCGAGGACTTTTTCCAGTTGGGCGGTAACAGCGGGATCAAGCTGCCCTTCAAGGGGCCGTCATACACTGCGGGAATTTACGTCCCGCGGCTCACGATCGACGGGCGTACCACCGCGCGATTCGAATACGCACTCACTGACAAAGAGTATTCGGTGCATAGCGACTCGCTGTACTGGACTTACAATAATGCCCTCATGGGCAGTTCGCTGGGGCCGGGCGCGTGGCAGGCCAATTTCGAGATCGATCGATGGCTCAATCTGCAGTCGCGCGCGGGCATCGACACCTTCTATACTCGTCGGCAGGCGATCGCCACGCCGTTTTATTCACCGCCGTTACGCAATACCGAAACCGGATACGGGCTTGCGTTGAACTTCCTGCATCTGCCACTCGAGATAGCGCCGCTGGCGAATTCGCTCGGTGAGATGAAAGCGCGCGCGGGAATCGAATACGTGACCGACATCAACTACACCAACAATGATTCTTTCCGCGCACTTCTCCAGCTAAGCCTCGCGTTCAACCCGTCATGGGGCGGCTTGGTCTGGCATTAAGCAGAAACGCCAGCCCGGCAAATTGATGGATCCCTCAGGCAGCAACGGACATTCGACTCCGTCGGCGGGCGGCAACGCTACCGTCGCGGGCGCGCATGCTCATCTCACAGAAGCGCAACACGCGACGCTGCAGTTTCTCTACTACGTCAATCTGCTGCGAGCGCGATGGATCCTGATCGTATCGCTCACCATCGGAATCGGACTCGCCTGCGGCTTGTACACAAAATTCCTGACCGTGAAATGGTATCGCGCGCAGGCGATCGTCACTCCAGTCGCGCCCGAGGCGAGCCTGTCGATGGGCACCGGCGCGGCAGGCGATATGGTCGACGGACTGGGGGGAGGAATCGCGTCGATACTGGAAGGCGGCGGCGCAGACACGGTGACACTGGCGGAACGCTACACGGCGATCATGAACAGCTACGCGTTCACGACCGACCTCGTCAGCAAATATCATCTCGAGCACAACATCGTGGGCGCTCGCAGCCCCAACGCGCCGACCGTGACGAAGTGGTCGATGCATACGATGATCACGGATCGGTTCAGCACCGAGTACGATTACAAGAGCGGCAATCTGACGCTGTACTTCCTGGATCCGTCGCCGGTCGAAGCGCAGCGCGTGCTCGGATATTACCTGGACAGCCTGCGCGACAAGCTGCGCAACGAGGAAGTGCAGGCGGGCGCCAGCGCAGCCGCGTCGCTCGAGGAAGAAGTGCGGAAAAGTTCGGACGCACTGCTGCAGACTCAGCTTTACGAGTTGATGGCGCGGCAGATTCAGCGCGAGAAAATCGCGGAGGTGCAATCCGACTTTGCGTTCAAGGTGGTCGAGCCTCCGGTGGTGCCCGACAACTATTTCTCGCCGAAGGCGCGGCACAACGCGACGCTGGCATCCTCGATCACCTTGGTACTCGTGTGCACGTGGATTCTCGCGTCGGACTTTATTCGCCGCGCGAAAGAGCAATTCGCAGCAGTCAATCAGGAGCCGACAGCGCCGTCGGCAGATGATCAGCCGCCGCGCCCCGATGACAGCGAGGAAGTGCATCCTCGCTTCGTTCGCAATCTTCGCCCCAAAGGCTGACGGCGCATCGCGCGCGTCACCGCTCAATTCGAAATGCCGCTGGCCAGACAGCAAGCGCTTGCGGCCCGTGCGCTGCGAGCGTCTGCCAACGCGATTCTGCAAAGCGCGGCGCGATGCGCATGGCCGCGGCGGCGACCGATCGATGCGAAGCGGGTATGCATCTACCGGATAGGAAATATCGGGGACACTGCGTGCGCGATTCCCGCGATGCATGCGATCCGGCGCGCGTATCCCACGGCGCATCTCACGGTTGTGACGTCACCGGGCAAGGCGGGCTCGATTGGGGCGCGTGAGCTGCTCGAGGGCGTAAGCTGGATCGATGAAATCGTCGTGTATCACGCCGAAGATATCGCGAGTGCGCGGGGCCGGCTCGAGTTGGTACGTAGTCTGCGCGCGCGCAAGTTCGACGTATGGATCGAATTGCCGGTGGTTGCCGCGCCGCTGGCGACCTTGTTCCGCAATTTGATCGTAGCGCGATCGGCCGGCGCGCGGTGGGGATTTGGCTGGCGATACGAACCAAGGTTTGCGGCGCCGGCGCAAACTCTATTCAACGATTTCCCGGATGAAGTGGACCGCTTGCTCGAGATTGTACGCTCGGCAGGATTCGCGGGAGAAGATACCGACTTCCCGCTAGAGCTCACGGACTCGAATCAGCGGGCGGTGACCGATTTGCTCGATCGGGCGGGAGTGGCGGCGTCCGACCTGATGATTGCATTCGCGCCCGGGGCGAAATTGGAGCCGAATCGATGGCCGGTCGATCGGTTCGTCGAGGTTGGGAACAGTCTGGCGGCGCGCGGGTATCGGATCGTCGTACTCGGGGGCGGCTCCGACGTACCGATGTGCGACCGGATTGCGAAAGCGGTCGGTCGCAACGCCGTGAGCCTCGCGGGCAAGACCAGCGTGCGCGAATCGTGCGAGGTGCTTGCGCGCTGTGCGATGCTGGTTTGCAACGACTCGGGCGTGCAGCATCTGGCGGCTGCGGTTGGAACGCCATGCGTGTCGCTTTTCACGCGGCGCGAATTTCGCGGGATGTGGTGGCCGCATGGCCCGCAGCATGAAGTGCTGCTCAAGGACGTCGAGTGTCACACCTGCTTTCTCGACGCGTGCCCGTTCGACAACAAATGCATCAAGGCGATCGGCGTCGACGAAGTGATCGCGGCCGCTGGACGCGTGCTCGCGCGTCATCCTGATGCGAAGCCGCAGGTGGCTTGAGATGGACGGCAGCTACCGCGTTGCGTGCCTCGTCAGCCATCCGATCCAGTACCAGGCGCCGCTGTTTCGCTATCTTGCGGCGCGTCCTGGAATCGAGCTGACAGTTTTTTTTCTCAGTGATTTGTCGGTCCACGCGTATCGCGATTCGGGCTTCGGCGTGGACGTGAAATGGGACGTGCCGCTGCTCGACGGCTACCGGCACGAATTTTTGCCGCGCGTCGGCTCTGGAAGCGGGCTGTCGTTTTGGCGTCCGTGGACGTTCGGGCTTCGCGCTCGCCTGCGGCACGGGCAATTCGACGCGCTGTGGGTTCACGGCTATGCGCATCGCGGGTGTCTCGCGGCGATCGCGGCGGCGAAGTCGTTGAATATCCCGGTGATGCTGCGCGGAGAATCCAATCTGCTGAGCGAGACCGACGACGCGCTGAAGCTGGGCGTCAAGCGGATCGCGATGCCGGCGCTGCTGAAGACGATCGACGGCTTTCTGTCCATCGGGCGGCTGAATCGCGACTACTATCTTCATTACGGGGTCGAAGCCGGACGAATTTTCCCGATGCCTTACGCGGTGGACAACGAATTTTTTCTGACTGCCGCGGAACGTGCGCGGCCGAATCGCGAACGTCTGCGCGCAGAGCTTGGGTTGAATCCGGGGCGTGCGGTGATCCTGTTCGCGTCGAAGATGCAGCCGCATAAACGCGCCGCCGATTTGCTCGAAGCGTACGCGCGGCTCTCGCCTGACGGAGTTGCCGAGCCCGCGGCCTATTTGGTCTTCGCCGGCGACGGCGAGGAGCGGGCCAGTCTCGAACGCCGCGCGCGCGAACTGAAATGGGATTCGATCCAATTCATCGGCTTTCGCAATCAATCCGAACTGCCGGCGATGTACGATCTATGCGACCTGTTCGTGCTGCCTTCCGAGCACGAGCCGTGGGGCCTGGTCGTCAACGAAGCGATGAACGCGGGTAAGCCCGTGATTGTGAGCGATCGCGTCGGCGCGGGGCCCGATTTGATCGAGGACGGCGTCAACGGATTTGTGTATCGGACGGGCGACGTTGCGGCGTTGGCGGATCGGCTTCGACGGCTGGTCGATAGTTCGGAGCATCGTGCGGCGATGGGCGCGCGCGCTCTCGAGAAGGTCGCGCTACTCGATTTCGGCGCGGATCGACAGGGGTTGCTAGGCGCGCTGGATTCAATCGTCGGCAAGAAGGCGCGCGCGGCGGCGTGACTTGCGCTTGACTTGGGCCGGATTTAGGGTTGCCGGAATGGAGAAGGTCCGAAAATGAGGAAGTTATTCCTGGTTCTCGGAGTCGCGATTTGCCTTGTGATCGGAACGAGGATTGCGCCCGCACCCGCGCAACAAATTGATCGCACTCGACTGCCGATACCGGACACGCAGTACAAGTATCCGGGCAAGGTCCCGCTCGACGCACGTGATGCAAAGTTTCCTCCGATTGAGCTGCTCAGGCCGCCCGAAGGCGCGCCCAATGTGATCGTGATTCTGCTGGACGACATCGGCTTCGGCGCGCCGAGCACCCTCGGTGGAGGCGTCAACATGCCGACGCTGGATGCGCTCGCGAAGGATGGACTTCGGTACACGCAATTTCACACGGCCGCGCTTTGCTCGCCGACGCGCGAGGCGCTCCTGACCGGCCGCAACCATCATTCGGTCGGGATGGGATCGATCACCGAACTGGCTACCAGCGCGCCCGGCAACACCGGCATGCGGCCGAACGAGGCGGCCACGGTCGCGCAGATCCTCGAGCTGAATGGGTACAACACTGCGGCCTTCGGCAAGATGCATCAGACGCCGGTGTGGGAGATCAGCGTATCGGGACCGCTAACGCGCTGGCCTATCGGCGACGGATTCGAAAAGTTCTACGGCTTTCTGGGCGGAGAGACTAACCAGTGGGCGCCGATGATCTTCGACGGCGTGACACACGTCGAGCCTCCGCACACGCCCGGATACAACTTCATGACCGATATGACCGATCAGGCGATCGCCTGGATGCGATTCCAGCATACGATGACCCCGGACAAGCCGTTCTTCGTGTACTTTGCGCCCGGCGCGTTGCATGCGCCGCATCACACGCCCAAGGAGTGGCGCGACAAGTATGCGGGCAAGTTCGATGAGGGCTGGGACAAGTATCGTGACGAGACGCTGGCGCGTCAGAAGCAGCTGGGCCTGGTGCCGGATACGACGCAGCTCGCGCCGTGGGCGCCCGGAGTCAAGCACTGGGACGAACTCAGCCCCGACGAGAAGAAGGTCGCCGAGCGGCTGATGGAAAACTACGCCGGCTTCGGCGAGTACACGGACCACGAAATTGGACGACTGATCGATAGTCTCAAAGGGCTCGGCGTTTATGACAACACACTGGTCATCTACATAGCCGGCGACAACGGCATGAGCGCTGAGGGCGGCCTCGCCGGGACTCTGAATGAGATGGCGCTGTTCAATGGGACTCCGGACACAACGCAGAATATCCTCGAACATCTCGACGATATCGGCGGACCAAACAGTTTCCCGCATATCCCCGTCGGTTGGGCGCTGGCTGGCGACACCCCATTCCAATGGACCAAGCAGGTGGCCTCGCACTATGGCGGCACACGCAATGGGATGGTGATCTCGTGGCCCGCAGTGATAAAGGACGTCGGGGGAATCCGCCCGCAGTGGCATCACGTCGTCGATATCACGCCTACTATCCTGGCAGCGGCAAAATTGCCGCAGCCGAAGACTGTCGACGGCATCAAGCAGAAACCAATGGAAGGGGTGAGCATGGTCTACTCCTTTGCCGATGCCAAAGCGCCGACCACCCATACCACTCAATACTTCGAGATGTTCGGCAATCGCGGAATTTACCATGACGGCTGGACCGCCGTGACCCGCCACAGTATCCCGTGGGAACCCCTGGCGCCCCTGCCCAAGTTCACCGAGGATACGTGGGAACTGTACAACACCAACGAAGATTTCAGCCAGGCGCAGGACGTCGCTGCGAAATATCCGGACAAGCTCAAGGAACTGCAGCAACTCTTCCTCGACCAAGCGGAGAAGTACAACGTCCTGCCGCTCGACGACAGGCGGATCGAGCGCTTTGTGCCGACAATTTCAGGCAGGCCTTCGCTGATGTGGGGGCGGACTTCCGTAACGCTCTATCCCGGTATGACGGCGATGCTGGAGAACGCGACCCTGGACATCAAGAATCGGTCGCACAGCATCACCGCTGAAATCGCAGTGCCGCAGGGCGGCGGCGAGGGCGTCATAATTGCGCAGGGCGGACGCTTCGGCGGATGGTCCTTCTACATGAAGGACGGGAAGCTCAAGTACTGCTACAACTGGCTTGATCGGGAGCGCTATACGATCGAGTCAAACGAAGCGCTCCCTGCCGGCAAAGTCACAGTCAAATTCCAGTTCAACTATGACGGCGGAGGAATCGGCAAGGGCGGCACCGGCCAACTCTTTGTCAACGGCCAAAAGGTTGCGGAAGGCCGAATCGAGCATAGCCAACCCTTTATTTTTTCAGCCGATGAAACCGAAGACGTCGGTGAGGACCTGGGCACGCCCGTCAGCGAAGACTACAAAGAAGGCGACAACAAATTTACCGGCACGATCGATAAGGTGACGATCGCGGTGACCCCGCCTCCCGCGGAGGTGCAAAAGGAAGAGGAGCGACAGGACGCGGTGATCGACGAGGGCATTAACTGAACATCGACCTGGTCGATCAGCTATGCCCTACGGAATTCCGCTCCGGCATCGCGTTAAGGAGGTTCGTGATGAAGTCTATTAGCCGTATGGTGCTGGGTCTCCTGGCCGTATTTGTCGTGGCGGGGTGCGCTTCGACCAACGTAACCCAGCAGACACCGATGAGCAGCCCGGGGCTCGCGCGGCCCAATCGGATTTGGGTGTATAACTTCGTCGCCAACTCGGCCGACATGCCGACAAACTCCTCGATCGGCGGCCAGGTTGGTGCGCCTAGCACTCCACCGACGCAGGAACAGATCGACGAAGGGCGTCAGCTCGGCGCGCTTATCGCGCAGCAGCTGGTCGCGGATATCAATGCGATGGGACTTACTGCCGTGCAGGCGGGACCAGGATCGACGCCGCAGGTCGGTGACGGCGTGATTCGGGGCTATCTCGTATCGGTGCAAAGCGGGAGCGCAGCTCAACGCTTCGTGATCGGATTCGGCGCCGGAACCTCTGAAATGGACACGGTGGTGGAAGGCTACGCGGTCACGCCGCAAGGCTGGCGCAAGCTCGGGTCAGGGACGCTTACGTCTTCTGGAAATAAAACCCCCGGAATGGTGGTGCCCGCCGCGGTGGCGATTGCCACTGCCAATCCGATCGGGCTGATCGTGGTCGGCGGCGCGAAAATCTATGGCGAGGCGAGCGGCAGGAGCGGACTCGAGGGAAGAGCCAAATCGACCGCCGACGAAATCGCCGCGCAGCTCAAGATCAGATTCCAGGACCGTGGCTGGATAAGCTGAAGATCGTGGAAGCGGCGCGACCACGGGAGACGCATTCACTTAGTCTGATGTGAAACCTGCCGTGGGTTTCGCTCTTGCCCAGCCAATGAAGACTTTGCACCTTCCGTTCAGTTTTTATCCTGATCAGGTTGGTGGGACCGAGATATACGTCGAATCGCTGGCTACCTGCCTGCGCAGATTGGACGTTGAGGCCGAAATCGCGGTCCCCGCTCCTGACCAGCGTTCATATCGATACCACGAACTCACGGTGCATCGATTTGCGACCGGGATTCCTGACCTGGCCGATCTATATGGCCTTGGCGATCCGGTTGCGGCCCGGTCGTTTGCAAAAGTCCTCGAGTCTTCCGCACCGGATGTCGTGCACTTGCATTCCTGGACCACCGGGGTCTCGCTCAGGCTATTGCGCACCGTCAAAGCCGCCGGCATCCCGGTGGTCTTCACCTACCACACCCCAACTGTCAGTTGCGTTCGCGGAACTCTGATGCGATGGGGGAGCGACCAGTGCGATGGTGATCTGGATTCAACGCCATGCGCTGCTTGCATGCTTCACGGCAAAGGACTGGGCCGCGCACTCAGCAGGGCAGTAGCCAGTCTGCCGGCCGCAATAGGCAGAGGCGTCGGCAAGATCGGGCTGAATGGAAGAATGATGACAGCAGTACGGGCGTCGGAGCTGGTACAACTGCACACCGACTCTCTGAAGGGGCTGCTCGAGGAAGCTGACGCGATAGTCGCGGTGTGCAATTGGGTTTACGATTTGCTGCTGCGAAATGGGGCGGACAAATCGAGGCTGACGATCTCGCGTCACGCGCTGCGCAACCCGGTGGAGTTGAATCGCCCAACCAAGCCTCGAAGCGCGGATGAGGATATCCGCATCGCCTTCCTGGGGCGGTTGGCGCACGAGAAGGGCATCGGAATTTTGCTCGAGGCGATGCGGCGAATCAGCAGCCGCCGACTCAAGCTTGATATCTTCGGGCTGACGGGCGACAGCGAAGCGGAATCCCTCAAGCAAGCGGTGATAGACGCGGGCGATCAGCGCATCCGGCTGCTCCCGCCATTTCCGAACTCGAATGCGATATCAGAACTTCGCGCATACGACTGTCTCGCGGTCCCCTCGCAATGGCTGGAGACCGGTCCGCTGGTAGTGCTGGAGGCGTTCGCCGCGGGTATTCCGGTGATTGGATCCAACCTGGGTGGAATCGCGGAACTTGTCGAGCACGAGAAGAACGGGTTGCTGGTCGAGTCTGCTTCGATCGAGGGGTGGGTCATCGCGTTCAATCGATTGCTCACAGAACCCGGGCTGTTGTCCCGGCTTCGACTTGGCATTCCGAAAGTTCGAACGATGGGGGATGTCGCGGACGAGATGCTGACGGTGTACCGCAGGCTTGTGCCCGCGTCGATGCCGTTCAGCGCGCTGGAGGAACGACCGCAATGAAAGTGTCGGTGGTGATACCGACCTATAACGACGAAGGCACGATTGGGGCCACGGTGGAGAGCGCGCTGGCGCAGAAGTTCGCCGACAGGTTCGAAGTGATCGTGGTCAACGACGGATCGACCGACGGTACGCGGGCGAAACTCGCACAGTTCGGCGATCGGATCCGCGTGATCGATCAAGCGAACCGGGGAGTCTCGGCGGCGCGCAACGCGGGCATCAGAGCAGCGGCGGGAGAATATGTCGCGCTGCTGGACGGCGACGATACGTGGACGGAGGACAAGCTGGCGAAGACCGTGCCGGTGCTCGATGAAAATCCGGGGTGCGTGGCGGTGTCTTCGAACGCGATCGGGGTGGACGGCGCCGGCAATGTCGTGGGGTATCCGGTTACGCCCGAATTCCAGCATTCGCCGACGTTCGACGAGATGCTCGATCGGTTGTGGGCGTACCTGCCCAGCACGGTCGTCGTACGGCGAGCCACGCTACAGGCAATCGGCGGCTTCTCGGAGGAATTCAAGCCGGAACATTACGCCTGCGAGGACACTTTCATCATGCTGCTGGTGCGGGAGCGCGGCGAAATCATCTATGTGCCCGAGACGCTGGTCCAGTACCGGCGCAGGGACTTTCATGCACGCCTCGCCAACCGCCTGCCGAGCCGGCGTTTCGAGGTCGATTCAGCGGAGGCCTTCAGCAAGTTCGAGCGTCGATACGAAGCAAATATTATTCTTGCGCGATTGACGCTCGAGCACTTCGGCGCGCGCGGCCGCAAAATTGCCGCATTGGCGATCGACGGCGTCGCACACGAGTTGATCGGAGTCGGGCTGATGGCAATGCACGAGGGCAATCGCGCACTCGCGCGGCGATGCTACCGCGCATCGATTCGCTATAGTCCGCTGACGTTGAAAACCTATTTCCGGCTCGGGTGGGCGATGCTTCCCGCCCAAGCTGCGCGAGCGTTGTCATCGATGTTTCCGCCGGGACTGCGGCGCAGCCTGTCAGGTCCTCCCATGCTCGAGGAACGACCGCAATGAAAGTGTCGGTGGTGATACCGACCTATAACGACGAAGGCACGATTACGGCCACGGTGGAGAGCGCGCTCGCACAGAAGTTCGCCGACAGGTTCGAAGTGATCGTGGTCAACGACGGATCGACCGACGGCACGCGGGCGATACTTGCAAAGTTCGGCGATCGGATCCGCGTGATCGATCAAGCGAACCGGGGAGTGTCAGCGGCGCGCAACGCGGGTATCAGAGCGGCGGCGGGAGAATACATCGCGCTGCTTGACGGCGACGATACGTGGACCGAGGACAAGCTGGCGAAGACCGTGCCGGTGCTCGATGAAAATCCGGGGTGCGCGGCGGTGTCTTCGAACGTGATCGGGATAGACGGCGCGGGTCGGGAAGTTTGGCGCTATGTTGCGCCCGAATTCCAGCATTCACCGACGCTCGATGAGATGCTCGAGTGGCCGTGGCCGCTTTTGCCCAGCGCCCAGGTCATACGGCGGGACACGCTGTTGGCGATCGGCGGCTTCGCGGAGGAATTCAAACCGGAGCATTGGGGCTGCGAAGATATTCTCGTCATGCTGCTGGTGCGGGAACACGGCGAAATCATGTATGTGCCGGACACGCTGGTCCGGTACCGGTGCCGGGACTTTCACGCATACCTGGCCAGTCGGCTCCCGAGTCGGCGTTTCGAGGTCGATTCAGCGGAGGCATTCCGCGCGTTCAAGCGACGCTTCGAGGCAAACACTGTTCTTGCGCGATTGGCGCGCGAGCACTTCGGCGCGCGCGGCGACAAGATTGCCCAATGGGCCATCGACCGGACCGCAAATGAACTGGTCACCGCTGGGTTGATGGCGATGCACCAGGGCAATCCCGGCTTCGCGCAACGATGTTACCGCACATCGCTCCGATATCGTCCGCTGACGTTCAAAACTTATTTCCGGCTCGGTTGGGCGATGCTTCCTGTCGGAGCCGCGCGAATGCTCTCGTCGATGGTTCCGCCCGGGTTGCGGCGCAGCCTGTCAGGTCCGCCGACTATGGAGGAACGTCCGCAGTGAATATCCTGGAACGAGCCGGCTACAGAGTCGAAGGTATGCAGGGCGCGCCAGTTTCGAGCATCAGAGATTACGGGCACGTGATCGCGCTTCGTAAATGAAACCGCGATTGCTCATTACTATATACGCGAATCCGGATTACTATCCGCCGACCGTGTATGCAGTCCGGATACTAAGTAAGTATTTCAAAATACATATTCTCTGCCGGAATATGAGTGAACCGTTCCAGCAATGGCCATCTGAAGTAGCTATCGAGCGAATGGGCGAGTACGCGTCGGCGCGGGGAAAAGAAGCCTCGAGCGCGATCGCCAAGCTGACCGAATACGCGAAATTTGTTGCGCGAACGCGCGTGTTGATCAGGCACATGCAGCCGCTGAGCGTGTATTCGTACGACCCGCACGCCTTGGCCGCAAGCATTGTGGGGCGGGCTGGCCGGCGATCTACACCGCTGATATTTCATGCGCACGAGCTGCCCGAGACGCAGAATCTTTCGTGGCGATCGTTGGAGGGATGGGTAGTAAGGGCCGCATTATTAGGTACCAAGTCGGCTGACACAGTAGTATTTCCGGAGAAGAACCGGGCCCGTCACTGGCTAACTGCGGCGCGCGACCCGCGCACGCCGATTATCGTGCCGAATTGTCCCGATCGAAGTTACTATTCGCCGCCGGCGGATTGGAGCGAGACGATCGCCGCCCGCTATCGCGCGCGCGAAGTGGTGTACGTCGGTTACGCGGGAGCCGAGAACGGCCACCTGGAAGGGCTGCGCGCGATCGCGATGACCGGGGACGGAATTCGAATGCGGATAATTGGCGGCTATCGTCCGGAATTCGGGATGAAGTTCAACGCGCTCGCGCGCGAACTTGGCGTGACCGAACGAGTCAGTCTGGACGGATGGCTGCGACAAGATGAGTTGCTGGCGCGCGCGTCGGCGGCAGGCGCGGGGCTCTCGCTGCACAAGGCGGTTTCGAAAGGTCTCGAGTACCAGGGTTCGGCGAGCAACAAGTTGTTCGAATACGCCGCGATGGGATTGCCGGTGGTGGTGCCGGATCGCAAGAGCTACCGCGACTTCCTGGGCGATGCGGAGTGGGTGACGTATGCGGACATCGACGAGCCGGAATCGATCGCGCGCGCGATCACGTCGATCTTCGCGGACCGCGAGCGCTATGTCGCGATGAGCCGCGCGGCGCGGCGCGCGTTCGAAGAGCAGTACAACTACGAGCGCGTATTCGCGCCCGCACTCGAAAGAATCTGCGCCCTCGCCGACAACGTATCTCCTGAACGGGCAAAGTTGGTCGCCGAAGAGCCCGTCAATCGAGCGTTGTAGATGGATTTGACGAGGGCGAAACTCGATTACCTGGTGCGCGTGGTTGGGCATCGCGTGCGGCTGCAACCGCGGATCTGCCCATACTGCGGCGAAGCGCGGGATCTGCGGCTGCTGGGCCGCAAGAAACTGATCATCGAAATCTTCCGTTGCCAGCGCTGCAGATTGATCTTTCGTTATCCTCGGGAGACTGCGCGTGACAACACCGAACGGTATCAGCTTACTTACGACCAGGCGGAAGTAACGACGCTGCCGACAGAGGAAGAACTCGCACACTTCGTTGCCGACGGATTTTCAGGCAGCTCCGATTTTGGGCCGAAGCTCAGAGCGCTGGCCGCGCTCATACCGTCTGGCCGGGTGCTCGAATTCGGCTGCTCCTGGGGGTACGGAGTCCATCAGCTCAGAAGTTCGGGTTTCGATGCGACGGGATTCGAGATCTCCAAACCACGCGCCGGATTCGGCAGAGAAAAACTGGGCGTGCCGATAATCGACGACCTCTCGGCGCTCGAGGGACTTCCCGCGCACTCGTTCGACGCGGTTTTTTCAAGTCACGTCATCGAGCATTTGCCCGACCTGGCGGCGTCGTTCGATCTGTTCAGCCGTCTGTTGATTCCCGGCGGACTGCTGTTTGCGACGATTCCGAATTTCAGCGGCAGCGCCGCGCGGGCCGGGCTCTTCTGGCATTGGATTGGCCAGGATCATCCGATCGCTCCCACTCACGAATTTCTTGCACGCGCACTGATCGAACACGGATTTGCAAGTGTGCGCTTCGGCTCCGGACCATTCGACGAACTCCTGACAGAACGGCTTGCAGCGCGCGATTTCGACGCTCTCGATACCGAAGGCGAGGAGCTGCTGATAATCGGCAGGACGCCCGGGTCCCGCTGACGAGTCGCACAGGTGAAAGTCGCGGTTGGCAGCGCCGGTCCTTTTTACACGTTCGATCTCGCGCGGCAGCTCGATCGGCTCGGCCATCTCGAGCATCTCTACACCGCGTATCCGTCGTGGAAAGTGGACGGGCTGCCGAAAGAAAAAGTGAGCACGTTTCCGTGGCTGATGGGGCCTGCGATGCTGGCAAATCGTTTCGGCTTCAACCGGGTGCGCGACCGCCTGAATTTTCCGATGATCGAGACGTACGATCGGTGGATGGCGGAGCGGATGGCGCCGTGCGACGTATTCCATTGCCTATCCAGCTTCGGCTTGCAGAGCCATCGAGCGGCCCGCTCAAGGCATGGGGCACTGACCGTATGCGATCGCGGTTCGACTCATATCGAGTATCAGAACGAAATCATGCGCGAGGAATTCGAGCGGTTTGACGCGCACTTCCCCGGTATCGATTCGCGCGTCGTCGAACGCGAACTGGAAGAGTACGCGTTTTGCGATCTGATCTTCGTGCCATCGTCGTTCGCGATGCGCACGTTGGTCGACAAGGGCGTTCCGCGCGAGAAGATTCGACTCAATCCTTTTGGCGTCGACCTCGCGATGTTTCGTCGCCAACCGAAAGGCGATCGCACTTTCCGGGTATTGTTCGTCGGCACGGTATCGTTGCGAAAAGGGTTGCCCTATCTATTCGAAGCGCTGGCGGGATTTGGACATCCTGAGGTTGAGCTGTGCGTGATCGGAGCGCTCGAGGCCGAGATGCGTCCGCTCATGGCGAAGTACGAAGGGACTTATCGTTACCTGGGAGCCGTGCCTCGTGGCGAGTTGCACAAGCATTACAGTCAAGCGTCGGTATTGGTGCTGCCGTCGATCGAGGAAGGGCTTGCCCTGGTGCAGGCGCAGGCAATGGCTTGTGGCGTGCCGGTAATCGCAACCGAAAATACCGGCGCCGCGGATTTGTTCACGGACGGTGTCGAGGGTTTCATCGTGCCGATTCGCGACGCCGGGGCGATTCGAGAGAAGATTCTGACGCTATACGAAAATCCCTCGATGCGAGAGCAGATGGGCGAGGCGGCGCTGGCGCGGGTCACAAGGATCGGCGGATGGGACGACTACGGCGTGCGCGCGGCGGAGTATTATCGCGATGCGCTGGAGATGAGAGCGGGCGAGGCCAATGCGGATTCTCTACGCTGAAACGACCGCGTATGCGCCGTCGAGCGCGCACTTCCTGGAGGCTCTGGAAGCCAGTGCGGCGCGCGGCGAGCATGAGTTCCGATTTCTCGACGAAGCGGACTTTATCAAGAGCGCTCGGTCGATAGCGGAGCGGATAGCGGATCGAGTCGCGGGCCGCCCGCTGAGCGGCTATCAGCAATTGAATCGCGCGCTGATCGAGAACGCGGCGGCCTTCTCTCCCGATATGATTTTGATCGGCAAGGGCCGCTGGTTTACTCCGGTGGCGCTCGAAGCGGCGAAGAAAGTCAGCGGCGCGATGCTGGTGAACTGGGCGACTGACGATCCGTTCAACCGCGCCGACAATTCGCGCGAGCTGCTCAAATCGATTCCGCTGTACGATCTGTACGTGTGCACTAAGAAGGAGATAGTGAGCGATGTTCGGCGCGCGGGATGCGCCGACGTCGCGTACGTGAGATTCGGCTACAAGCCCGAGGTGCATTTTCCAGAAGCGCCGGCGACTGACGAGGAGCGCGAGCGCTTCGCATGCGACGTGATGTTCGTCGGCGGCTGCGACGCGCATCGCATTGAGTATTTCGAAGCGCTGATTCGCGCGATGCCCGACGTGAAACTGCGCCTATACGGAGCCTACTGGGAGCGCGCGCGAGCGTTGCGGCCGTACGCGCGCGGATTTGCCGTGGCGCGAGACTATCGGCTTGCGGTCGGCGGCGCGAAGATAGCGGTGAACCTCGTGCGGCGCTCGAATCGTGACGATCACGTCATGCGCACGTTCGAAATTCCAGCGTGCGGCGGCTTCATGCTCACCGAGAGATCCTCGACTCACGAAGAATTATTCCAGGAAGATCATGAAGCCGGGTTTTTCGGATCGCCTGACGAATTCGCCGCTAAGGTCCGCAGCTATCTCCCGCGCGACGAAGACCGGGCCAGAATTGCCGCGGCGGGGCATCGCAAAATTGTGCGAGGGCGACATGCTTACGGCGATCGGCTCGCGGAAATCATCGACGTCGCGCGAACTTTGAAGGGATCGCAAAAGCTGCTCCCTGCGGGCACTGCGCAAAGCCGCGAGTTCGAATCGAATGGCTGAACAGTTCGAATCGCGTCCGGGGGACGAGTGGTATGCGTTGGTCAGCGTGCCGAGGCCGGGGTCCGCCAGCCTCGGCAAGGCAGTGATGCTGGCTGCCTCGATCGCAATCGCTCTGATCGCATTGAACTTTTACGCGCCGGGCTCGCCGACGCTGCTGGAGCGGGCGTTTGCGTCCGCGATACTTGCATCGCTGGCGCTTCCGGTCTGGCTCTGGATGTCCGGGGCGGATCCGACGATTCCATTCATGCCGTTCCTGACGTTGGTCTTCGCATATTACTTTGCGCTGCCGGTCTTCCTGTTGAGGAAATTCGCCACCGCATTGTTCAAACCGCCCGTTCCCGAATACTACATCACGCTCGCGCTTGGATACTCACTAGTCGGGCTCTATTGTATGTTTGCCGGATACTATGGACCGGCGAAATGGCTATTCAGCCCAATACTACCTCGATTCAATTTGCAATGGCGTGACCTGCGAGCGGTAAAGCCATTCGCGCTGATTCTCGGGTTCGGCGGATTGTTTGCGTCACACGTGGTCGAGTTTCTGCCGGAGAGCCTGGCGCAGATCGGTGTATTCGCGGCTGACTTGTCGATGGTCGGAATCTGCATGCTGGTCGCGCTTCACCTGGCCGGAAAACTAGATTGGCTAACGGCGGCATTTCTCTGGGGATTTCTGATTCCGGTCCGAATCGCAATCGGACTGGGCACCGGCTCCGCTGCCAGCGGCCTGATTGTGGGCATTGCCGTCGCGATGATGTTTGCTTCTGTGCGCCGATCGATCCCGTGGAAGATGATGGCGCTCGGGACCGTCGCGCTGTTTATTCTGCGGCCTGCCGAAGCGCCATACCGCATGGCGATCTGGGGCGGCAGGTTGTCGGACGCAAGCATGATCGAGAAAGCGCAAGTATTCGGAAATATTGTTTACCGCATCACCGTCGGCGGAGCGGTACCGCCACAAGTTCTGATCGACATTGCGAGCTTGCGACTGGCGCAGTTCACTGTGTTCGGCGAGGTAATCGCAGACACGCCGGCGATGGTGCCGTTTTGGGAGGGCGAGTCTTTCTACCCAATCCTGTTCAAACCGATTCCGCGCTTCATCATGCCGGACAAGCCCGAAGAAGTGAGTGGAAGTTGGTTCGGACATCGATACGGAATAATCACGCCGGAAAACATTAAGACGTCCATCAATCTGCCGCAGATAGTCGAGTTGTACGGGAACTTCGGACTCATCGGGGTGATCGTGGGGATGTTTATCTTCGGGCTCATCTATCGCCTGCTGCTCGAGATGTACGTTCACCCCGGAATGGGGCTCGGCGCGCTGGTCGGCGGCGTTTACGTTTCGTCCAAGTTGATCGACATCGGGTCGGCCACCTCGCTCACCTTCGGCGTGATTCCCTGGAGCATGGTTTTGATCGGGCTGATTCATTTGATCGTACAGCTCGCCGAGATTGACGCGCGGTCGCTCGACTTGCGCGCGCCGGCGACTGCAAGGGCGCGTACGACTTGACGCCGTTGACGCAAAACGCGGCAGCGAATTTGGCGTCGATCGAGCCGCTTTCGCACGGCGCCGATGACGCCGCTGTGCGCGTCCTGCACGTAACTCCCTTCTTCGCGCCGGCGTGGGTTTACGGCGGACTGCCTGAATCGGCATACCAGTTCGCGCGGCACCTGGCGCGCGCCGGCGTGACGGTTCGGGTGCTGACCACGGATGCGAACGGATGGGGACAGCGGCTGGATGCGGCGTCGATGGCGGCATACGCGCATCGCGACGGAATCGAAGTTCGGTACTGCGCGCGCGTCGCGCGCCAGTCGGTGTCGCTCGAGTTGCTCGGCGCACTGGCGGAACAGGTGCGATGGGCCGACGTGGTCCATCTGCACGCCGCGTATTCGTTTCCGACAATTCCGACGTTGCTCGCCGCGCGGATGCTGAAGCGGCCGGTGATATGGACTCCGCACGGCGCGCTGCAGCGCTGGAGCGGATCGCGACGCGTGGGGTTCAAGTCGCTGTGGGAGAAGGTCTGCGTAGCGGTTGCGTCGCGCGAGTTGGTCCTCCATCTGACATCGGATAACGAGGTTGCGGAAACGCGATCAAGATTTCCGCGTGCCAATATCAACCTGATTCCCAACGGGGTCGAATTTCCGCAAACGCTTCATCGCGAGCCGCGAGGCACACAACTTAAGCTCGGATTTGTAGGGCGTCTCGATCCCAAGAAGGGAATTGAGAATCTGCTCGCCGCTTGCCGCATCGTGAAGGAACGGAGTGGGCCGGATTTTGCACTCGCAATCGCGGGTTCGGGTTCGAGCGAATACGAAGCGCAGCTTCGCCGCGAGATCGATCGGCTGGAACTGGGCAACGAGGTCGCGATGCTTGGCGATGTTCGCGGAGAGGAAAAACGGCGGATGTTCGAGCGGACTGACGTCGTGGTGGTGCCGTCGTTCACAGAGAATTTCGCGATAGTCGTAGCCGAAGCGCTTGCTCACGGCGCCGCCGTGATTGCGAGCAAAGGCACACCGTGGAAAGAAGTCGAGCGCGTCGGCTGCGGGCTCTGGGTCGGCAACGATCCAGTGAGCCTCGCGGACGCGATCGTCAAAATGAGCTCAATGCCAATCGCCGAGATGGGCGAGCGTGGCCGGCGCTGGATGGCGGCAGATTTTTCGTGGGAGAAATGCGCGTCGGAAATGATCGCGCTGTACAGAAACATCCTGACGCAGAGCAGTGACCGGCGCCTGGCAACAGCCCTCTCGTCCCACTCATAAATGTTAATCGTTGGAATTAATGCCTATCACGGCGATGCTAGTGCGGCCGCGATTGTGGACGGCCGGCTGGTGGCGGCCGCTGAAGAAGAGCGGTTCACGCGTATCAAGCACGCGGCCGGGTTTCCCACCGAGGCTTTGAGGTACGTGGTGAAGGCGGCGGGCGCGACGCCGCGCGAGATCGACATGCTGGCTGTTGCGCGCGATCCGTGGGCGCGAATTATGCGCAAGGCGTGGCACGCGTTCAAGATGCCGTTGGTTGCGCGCGACCGGCTGAGTGCGCAATCGCACTTTGCGTCGATCGGTACGGAAGCCGCGCGCGCTCTGGGAGCGGGAGAGAGCTCGATACCGGTGGGACGCGTCGAGCATCATCGCGCGCATCTGGCGAGCTCGTTCCTGGTCTCGCCGTTTGACGAGGCGGCGCTGTTCTCGATCGACGGCCTGGGCGACTTTGCCAGCGCGATGTGGGGCGTAGGGCGCGGAGACAAGATTTCGCCGATGGGCGTGGTGACGTTTCCGCATTCGCTCGGAATGTTCTACACCGCGTTGACGCAATACCTCGGATTTCTGAAATACGGCGACGAGTACAAGGTTATGGGGCTGGCGTCGTACGGCGAGCCGGAAGTGCTCGAGGAGTTCCGCAAAATAGTGATCGCGCCGAACGGCGGGCGCATGGATTTCATGCTCGCGCCCGAATATTTCACCTATCAGAAGTCGGGCGCCGAAATGACTTGGAGTGCGGGCGAGCCGACGATTGGAAGGCTCTACTCGAATTTTCTTGCGACTCGGCTGGGTGCGGCGCGCGATCCGGCCGAGACGGTGGACAAGCGGCATATCGCGATCGCGGCGTCGATGCAGCGTCGGCTCGAGGAAGTGATTCTTGATCGCTTGCGAAGCCTGCAGCGCGCCACCGGACTCAAGAAGCTGTGTCTCGCAGGCGGCGTCGCCTACAACTGCGTCGTCAACGGCAAAATTTTGGAGCAAACTGGCTTCGAAGACATCTATATACAGTCGGCTGCGGGAGACGCTGGACTGGCTATTGGCGCGGCATTCGATCAATGGCATTCGAGCGCGCCGCGACAGCGTGAATTTGTGATGGAACATGCGAATTGGGGGCCGGAGTTCCACGCCGACGAGATCGCCGCAATACTCAGTTCGCGCGAATCTGAAATAGCCAGTCAGGGCTGCGTGATTAGCCAGATCGAAAATGAAGACCAACTTTGCCGCCTGACCGCGGCGACGATCGCTGAGGGGCTCGTCGTGGGATGGTTCCAGGGGCGGATGGAATGGGGTCCGCGCGCGCTGGGTAATCGCAGTATCCTGGCCGATCCTCGGCGGGTCGAGATGCGCGACATTCTCAATTCCAAAATCAAGCGGCGCGAGATGTTCCGGCCGTTCGCACCTTCGATTCTCGAGGAAGCTGCCGGTGACTACTTCACGCAGTCGTATGCGTCGCCGTTCATGTTGATGGCGTATTCGGTGCGGCCCGAGAAGCGCGCTGCGATTCCAGCCACCACGCACGTTGACGGGACCGGACGCTTGCAGACAGTGAATGAGCGCCAGAATCCCTTGTATTACAAGCTGATCCGCGAGTTCGGCCGTCAGACTGGCGTGCCCGTGCTGCTCAATACTTCGTTCAACGAGAACGAACCGGTGGTTTGCCGCCCGGAAGAAGCGCTCGATTGTTTTCTCAGAACCAAAATGGACCTTCTGGTAGTGGGCCAGTTCACCGTTCGCCGAAGCTGCGAAAATCAGCTATCGTCGGCCCGCCAGTAGCGTCGTAGGAGCAGTGCGTGGGGGAGGGTTTCGTCTCACGCCGGAGGGGAGCACTGAATGAAGAGAGTCCTGGTTACGGGAGCTGGTGGCTTCATCGGCCACCATCTGGTGAGTTACCTCAAAAAGAAGAGCTACTGGGTGCGTGGGGCGGATCTGAAATACCCCGAATATGAGCCGACTGCGGCGGACGACTTCGCGCTGCTGGACTTACGCCGTTGGGAAGACTGCCTGCAAGCCACCGATGGAATCGACGAGGTGTACGCGCTCGCCGCCGACATGGGAGGCATGGGATTCATCTCGGCGCATCACGCGGAGATTCTTCGCAATAATTCGCTGATCAACATTCATACCCTGGATGCGGCGCGCGAGAATGGCGTGAAACGATACCTATACGCTTCGTCCGCATGCGTTTATCCCGAGTATAGGCAGACCGACGCCAACGTCACTGCCCTCAAAGAAGAAGACGCCTATCCGGCACATCCCCAGGATGCTTACGGCTGGGAGAAGCTGGTGACTGAGAGGCTATGCACACACTACCTGGAAGACTATGGGCTGGAGACGCGCATCGTGCGCTTCCACAACATCTTCGGCCCGCTGGGCACGTGGGATGGCGGCCGCGAGAAGGCGCCCGCGGCGCTGTGCCGCAAGGTGTCGCTAGCCAAGCATAGCGGCAGTTTCGAAATCGAGATTTGGGGCGACGGCGAGCAGACGCGCTCGTTCTGTTACATCGACGATTGCGTCGATGGCATTTACCGGCTGATGCGGTCGAACCACAGGGAGCCGCTCAATCTTGGCCAGGATCGGTTAGTAACTATCAACCAACTCGCCGACATGGTCGCTAAGATCGCCGGGATCAAACTAGCAAGGAAGCACATACCGGGACCGCAAGGAGTGCGCGGCCGCAATTCGGATAACACACGCTTGCGCGAAGTCCTTCGATGGGAGCCGCAGATAAGCCTCGAAGAAGGTCTTAGACGTACCTACCTATGGATCGATAGCCAGGTCCGCGCGGCCGAGCGTGGGGCTCTCAAGTCAGTGCCGAATAGATCGAGCGTGGGGCGCCCAGTGTCCGTATCGTAGTCGCGAATGGCTAGCGCAGGAAAACGAACGGCTTTTTCCGCGGCGCCGACCGAGTCGGCCCGGGAGTTGGACTTTTTTGAAGAGGCATCGGAGCGCGAATCCTCCGTCACGTCGAACGTTCCTGTCAACCGGACGCGAGTGCTGTTCCTGAACCGTTCGTTCTGGCCGGACCGCGAAGCCACCGGCCAATTCCTGACCGAACTCTGCGATGATCTTTCGACAGACCATGAAGTCACAATCGTGGCGGGACCGTCGTATCATACGAACGACGGGAACACCGCCGGCTTTCGTTTGTGGTCGCGTGAACGTCGCGGCAAAATCACGATCATTCGCACCTGGGGCACCAGATTTTCAAAGACCAATCTCGCTGGCCGCCTCGTCAATCTGGGTAGCTACTACCTATTGGCGGCAATAGTGGCATTCCGGCTGCCGCGGCCGGATGTGATTGTCGCGGAGACCGATCCTCCACTGCTTGGCGCGTTGGCCGCCGTGCTGAAACGGCGCTGGGGATGCCGGCTGGTCTACAACGTGCGCGATCTCTATCCGGATATCGCGGAAGTTACCGGCGGCGTGCGCAGTCCGTTCCTGCTCGAGATGCTGCGCCGCGGCAACGATTACGCCTATAAACGCGCCGATCTGATCGTGACTCTCGGCAATGATATGGCGCGGCGAATCATCGACAAGGGCGTGCCGCCGGACAAGGTCGTGGTGGTTCCGGATTGGGTCGACTGCGGGCGGATTCGTCCGCTCGACTGCAATCCGTTCCGCCGCAGTTTCGGCGACAAGTTTGTCGTGATGTATTCGGGCAACATCGGATTGTCGCAGCAGTTGGAAGGCGTGCTCGAGGCGGCGGACAGGCTGCGCGATGATGAGCGAGTTTTATTTGCTATAATCGGTGAGGGCGCGCGCAAGCGTTGGCTCCAGGAGCGGGCGCAGGCGATGGGATTGACCAACGCGATTTTTCTGCCCTATCAGCCGCTGGAGAAACTTGGCGAGTCGCTGAGCGCCGCCGATCTCCACCTGATACCGCTCGCGCCGGGCGCGGCCGGATGCCTGGTGCCGAGCAAAATTTATGGAATCCTCGCGGCGGGCCGCCCGTTCATCGCGATGATGGAAGAAAACGCCGAGGTCGCGCAAATCGCGCGCAATGCCAAAGTTGGTTTTGTCGTGCGCCCGGGTAACGTCGAGGCTCTGATCGATGCGATTCGCGAGGCGGTCGATTCTCCCGAACATCTCAAGCAGATGGGTGCGCGGGCGCGCCGCCTGGCGGAACTGCGGTTCGATCGAATCAAAGTCACCAGCATGTTCGGCTCGATGTTGACCGGGGTCACAGCGTAGAATCTTAACTGGAGAAAAAATGAGTCGAGCAAGACAACCGGTCCGAATCGTACCCAAGGGATGGGGCCGCGAAGTTTGGATCGCGAATGGCGATCTCTACTGCGGAAAAATCCTGGAAATTCGCAAGGGCAAGAAGTGCTCGCTGCATTACCACAAGATCAAGAGCGAATCGTTTTATCTGCGCACCGGCAAGCTCCTCGTGCGAGTAAAAGCGTCGCCCGAAAGCGAGACTATCGAGGAGTTCGAATTGGTGGCGGGCGAATGCATGGACGTCCCGATTGGATTGGTGCATCAGATGGAAGCGATCGAGGACGCCGAACTGTTCGAATTTTCCACCCAGCACTTTGACAGCGATTCGCATCGGCTGGTGCCCGGCGACTAGCGCGGTACTGGTGCAAATCGATCTATGTGCCTGTATGGGCGCGGCAGAATACGCCGCGCCTTTGTTGTTTGTGCGGAATGGTTTGCACTCAAAAGGACGTGGTATATTCATCCGTCGCTCCGCGATAAGGAATCTGGATGGCGCAAGTAGCATTAATCACCGGCGTGACCGGGCAGGATGGCTCATATCTCGCCGAGTTTCTGCTGAACAAGGGCTACGAAGTGCACGGGATGGTGCGGCGCACTTCGAGTTTCGCGACCGGACGAATCGATCATCTGCGCAAGGGCTTCGGCCCCGGATCCGAAGGTCTGCAACTGCATTATGGCGACCTCGGTGACGGCACTGGCCTTCGGCGAATCATCGAGCAGGTGCGTCCCGACGAGGTTTACAATCTCGCGGCACAATCGCACGTGCGTATCTCGTTCGATCAACCTGAATACACCGCCGATGTCGTAGGGCTCGGAACGCTGCGATTGCTCGAGGCTCTGCGCGATCACAACAAGCGTCGCGGACGCGCGTCGAAGCTTTACCAGGCGGGCTCGTCGGAGATGTTCGGCAAGATAACCGAGAATCCGCAGCGCGAGACCACGCCGTTTCATCCGCGCAGTCCTTACGCGTGCGCCAAGGTTTACGCGCACTGGCAGACGGTCAACTATCGCGAGGCCTACGGGCTGTTCGCGTGCAACGGGATACTGTTCAATCACGAGTCGCCAAGGCGCGGAGAGAACTTCGTGACGCGCAAGATCACGCGCAGCGCGACGCGAATCAAAATGGGCATCCAGGAGAAGCTGGCGCTCGGAAATCTCGACGCGCAACGCGACTGGGGATTCGCCGGCGACTACGTCGAGGCGATGTGGCTGATGCTGCAGCAGGAGCAGCCCGACGACTACGTAGTCGCGACGGGAGAGACTCATTCGGTGCAGGAGTTTCTCGAAGTGGTGTTCAATCGCCTGAAACTGAAGTGGCAGGATCACGTCGAGATCGATCAACGGTTCTTCCGTCCAGCGGAAGTCGATCTGTTGATCGGAGACGCCTCGAAGGCGAAGCGTCAGCTCGGTTGGACGCCCAAAGTTAAGTTCGAGAGGCTCGCTGAATTGATGATCGAAGCGGATCTCGAACTGGCCGAGCGCGAACTACGCAGCAAAGCGCAATAACGATAGTGGTTAGCTGGCGGCGCGGCTAAGTGGGGGCGCGCTTGACGGCGGCGGCTCGAGCCGTTCGATGTCGGCCGGTGAGAGGCTGAAATATTTAGCCTCAGGATGATGGAAGACGACGGCGCTGACGGCGCTCTCGGGATCCATCATGAAGCCTTCGGTCAACTGCACGCCGATCGCATTTTTCTCGACCTCGAGCAGTCGGAACAGTTGCTCCTGATCTTCGAGGCGCGGACAGGCAGGATAGCCGAACGAGAAACGCTTGCCATGGTAGTGCGCCTGCACGAGATCCTTGAGCGAGAGTCCCGGCGGATCGCCGATTCCCCACATCTGGCGAATCTTCACGTGCAACAGCTCGGCGAATGCCTCGGCGCCTTCGAGCGCGAGCACCTGCAGGATGTGCGAGCGGAGATAGTCGCCCTTGTTTTTCCAATCCTCCGCGAGCGCGCGCACGCCGGTGCCGATAGTCGTGACGAACATGCACAGATAGTCGGTGCGGCCGGAATCGCGAGCGGCGACGTAGTCCGCCAGGCACAAATACGGCGCTTCGCTCTGGCGGCCGAAGGTGAAGGACTCGAGCACGGTCTTGCCGTCCGGTGAAAAGATCATGACGGTGCGATCGCCGTCGGATTGCGCGGGGAAAAATCTGTAAACCGCGTTGGCGGAAATGTCGGAACGCGCGAGAATCTGTTGCGCGACTTCCTCGACGCGATCGTGCAGGTCTCGCGCCTTGGGGTCGCCGGCCTCGAACGCCTCGACGTAGTTTTGAAAACCTAGATGCTTCGAGTAGAGACTCTTGGGATTGATGTACTCGAAGATCTCGCCGAGATCGTAGTTACGGATCACGTGAGTCTTCAGGTCGGGCGGCTTCGGAATCTCGACGTCGCGACGCACCGATGAAGTGCGCGGCGTCGCGTCCGCTGGCGCGTCGACGACCTTCGGCGCCGCCTCGAGCATCTTCTTTGATTGCTCGGCGAGCACGTGCTTGAGCGATTCGCGGCGTTCGAAGTCCATGATCTGATTGGCCAGGTCCAAGCCGTTCATCGCGTCGTTGGCGTACGCGACAAGTCCCGGATACTCGGGCGCGATTTTCATCCGCGTGAAACGGTTCGACAGCGCGGCGCCGCCGACCAGGATCGGACAATCGATGCCCGCGGTTTTCAAGTCCTGCGCCGTCGCGACCATCATCTGCGCCGACTTCACCAGCAGGCCCGACAATCCGATTGCGTCGGGTCCATGCTCGCGGAACGCCTTGATGAGTTCCTCGGGGGGCACCTTGATCCCGAGATTCACGACGCGGTAGCCGTTGTTGCTCAGAATGATTTCGACCAGGTTCTTGCCGATGTCGTGAACGTCGCCTTTGACGGTCGCGAGAATAATCTTGCCCTTGGTCGCGCTCTCGGATTTCTGCATGTGCGGCTCGAGATGTGCGACCGCGGCCTTCATCGCCTCGGCCGATTGCAGAACTTCGGCGACAATCATCTGGTTGGCGTTGAACAGGCGCCCGACCTCGTCCATGCCCTTCATCAACGGGCCGTTGATGATTTCGAGCGGGCCGCGGATCGTCAGCGCCTGGTTGAGGTCGTCGACCAGGCCGTCCTTTGAACCTTCGAGGATGTAGCGCGCCAGGCGATCATCGAGTGGCATTGATTTCCGATCTTCGGCGGTGACCGTGCTTTTGCGCGCGCGGAAATATGCGGCAAACGCAGCAATCGGATCGTCGCCGCGCCACCAGATCAAATCCTCAGCGAGTTTGCGTTCCTCTTCGGGGATCGTCGGATAACGGTGCAGCTTTTCTGAATTAACGATCGCGAGATCGAGACCCGCCTGCACGCAGTGATAGAGCATCACGGCGTTCAGAACTTCGCGCCCCGCCTCCGGCAGTCCGAACGATACGTTCGAGATGCCGAGGACCGTCTTGCAACGCGGCAATGCTTCCTTGATCAGCCGGATGCCTTCGATGGTCTCGATGCCGGAGCCGATGTAATTTTTGTCGCCGGTGCCGACCGGGAAAACGAGCGGATCGAAGATGATGTCTTCGGGCTCGACGCCGTATTTTTCGGTCAGCAGCTTGAACGACCGCTGCGCTACCTCCAGCTTGCGCTGGCGGGTGACAGCTTGCGCCTGTTGCTTATCGTCGTCGATGCATCCGACGACGAGCGCGGCGCCGAAGCGGCGCGCGAGCGGCACGACCTTCTTGAAGCGATCCTCGCCGTCTTCGAGGTTGATCGAATTGATCAGCGACTTGCCCGGCGTGCGTTTGAGCGATTCTTCGATCACGCGATGGTCGGTCGAGTCGATCATCAGCGGCACTTTGACTTTTTTGACTTCGATTTCGAGGAAGCGCGTGACGTCGGCCATCTCGTCGCGATCGGGGTCCTGCAGGCATACGTCAAGGATGTGCGCGCCGCGGCGCACCTGCACGCGCCCGACTTCGGAAGCCTCTTCGACCTTGCCTTCCGCGATCAGCCGCTTGAACTTGCGGCTGCCGAGTACGTTGGTCCGCTCGCCGACGATCACCGGCCGCGTGTCGTTGTCGATGACCAGAGACTCGATGCCGGAGACGACTGAGCGCCTAAGTGTCGAGCGCTCCCGCGGACGCTTGCCCGCCACCGCTTGAACCAGCAGGCGGATGTGTTCGGGCGTCGTGCCGCAGCATCCGCCGACCAGATTAACCCATCCGTTTTCGGCGAAGCGCGCAATTTTCCCCGCGAGCATCTCGGGCGTTTCATTATAATGCCCTTCTTCATCGGGCAGGCCCGCGTTGGGCACGCATGCGACGAAGAATTTCGAGATGCCCGACAGAGTGCGCAGATGATCAGTCATGAAGTCGGGACCGGTCGCGCAGTTGAGGCCCATCCAGAGCAAGTCGCGATGCGCGAGCGAGGTGTAGAACGCCTCGATGTCCTGCCCGCTGAGCAGAGTGCCCATCGTCTCGATCGTTCCCGACACTGCGACTGCGGGCGCGACGCCGAGTTTCGCGATCGCAGCCTCGATAGCGACGAGGCCCGCTTTGCAGTTCAGCGTGTCGTTAACGGTTTCGAGCAGCAGGATATCGGCGCCGCCTTCGATCAACCCTTCGGCCTGAATTTGGTAACCGTCACGCATCTGGTCGAAGGTGACGCCGCCGGTGACCGAGATGCTCTTGGTCGTCGGGCCCATCGAGCCCGCAACGAAGCGCGGCTTGTCCGCAGTGCTGAATTTTGCGGCCTGCTCCCGCGCGAGAGTCGCGGCGATGCGGTTAAGCTCGCGCGTGTCCGGCTCGAGCCCGTATTCGGCGAGCACGATCGGACTCGCCTGGAAGCTCGCGGTCTCGACGATGTCGGCGCCCACTTCGAGGAAGCCGTCATGCATCCGGCGAATCAGATCCGGCCGCGTGCGGACGACGTTCTCGTTGCATCCTTCGTAGCGAGCGCCGCCGTAGTCCGCCGCGCTCAGATTCTCGCCGAGGACGAAGGTGCCGAATGCGCCGTCCAGAACGAGAATTCGTTCGGCGAGCAACTCCTTGAGGAGCTTGATCCTATGCGCATCGGTGGTCATTGTTGGATGCCCGTTTCGGATGCGGGCGGTAATCAACTAAGTTATCCTAGCGATGCAAAGCACGCAATTTTGGAGGCTGCGCGTGCGCTTTCGAGGGACCGGCGACGCGCGCTCGATAATGACGGGGCCATACGTGCCAATCATGCGAAAGGCCGTCGGCCAGACCATGACCGAGTATGCGCTGATACTCGCTGGGCTGGCGCTCGTCGCCTACGGGCTGTCGCCAACCTCGGGATACAATTACGTCGACGACGCGATCAACGCGTTGATCGGGAAAGTCGTGTCGTTCCTGTAGATGAAGGCTCGCTGCTCGGGCGCACCGAATTGTAGAGCCACTTCCAGCCATGACCACAAAATCGGAATCGCAGCGTCTCGTGCTGGTAACTGGCGGCGCGGGATTTATCGGATCGCATCTGGTGGACGCGCTCGTCGGTGCGGGTTTGCGCGTGCGGGTGATCGACAATTTTGCGACCAGCACGCGCCAATATCTGAATCGCGCGGCAGAACTGGTCGAAGCAGATATTCGCGACGCGTCGTCGATTGGCGATGCGTTCGAGGGCGTCGAGACCGTGTTCCATGTTGCGGCGTTGCCCCGGATTCCGCTCTCGATCGCGAAGCCGGTCGAAACGCACATGACCAACGTGGTCGGGACGCTGAACGTCTTGATCGCGGCGCGCGATCGGAAGGTCAGACGCGTGGTGTTTTCGGGATCGTCGTCGGTGTATGGCGAGCAGGCGAAGATGCCGCTGGTCGAGACGATGACGCCGAATCCGCTCAATCCGTACGCGCTCCAGAAATACGTCGGCGAGCAGTACGCGCGCATGTTCCATCGTCTGTTCGCGATGCAGACCATCACGCTGCGCTACTTCGGCGTGTACGGTCCGCGTATGCCGAGTGAGGGATCGTATGTGCTCGCAGTAGCGGCGTTCCTGAAGGCGCGGCGCGAGGGCCGGCCGCTCGAAATTTTCGGCGACGGCGAGCAGACGCGGGACTTTACGAATGTCAGTGACGTAGTGTCGGCCAACATGCTAGCGATGGACTGCGAGATTGCTTTCGCTGACGGGCGCGCAGTCAATATCGGGCGCGGCGAGAACGTCAGCGTGAATCGCATTGCGGCGATGATTGGAGGCCCGACTATTCATCGCGAGGGGCGCGCGGGCGATATGCGCGATACGCTGGCGGACCGCATGGAAGCTGAGCGAGTGCTCGGATGGCGTCCGAAGGTGTCGATTGAGGAGGGCATCGCGGAGTTGTTGAAAGGGTAGTTGATCCTCGGCAACCTAACCCCTAACCCCTTCCCATAGTGGGAAGGGGAACCGGAATTTAGGATTTTGAAAGGGCCGATCGGATTTTTCCTACCGGCCCTTTTTCCTTGATGCGATTTGAGCGGCGCGGTTAGTCGAACATCAGGACGGTGCGGGCTACCTCTCCGGCTTTCATCGCGCGGAAGGCTTCGTTGACGTCTTCGAGTTTGCCGCGGCGGGTGATCATGTCGTCGAGGTCAAGGCGGCCTTGCTGGTAGAGCTCGATGATGCGCGGCATGTCGATGCGGAAACGGTTCGATCCCATGAAGCATCCCTGGATGCGCTTCTCGAACAGCAGCGAGAAGCCGTCGACGTCAACCTTTTGCCCGAGCGGGACCATCCCGACAATCGTGGCGATGCCGCCTGGGGCGATCGATTCGTAAGCCTGCTCGGCTGCCACCTTGAGGCCGATCGCTTCAAACGAATACTCGACGCCGCCGTTGGTTAGCGCGCGAATCTGATCGACCGCGTCGCCCTTGGACGCGTCAACGGCGTGAGTCGCGCCGAGCTTTTTGGCGAGCTCGAGCTTGGCCGGGAATTTGTCGACTGCGATGATCATTCGCGCGCCTGCGATTCGCGCGCCCTGGATGATCGCGAGGCCGACACCGCCGGCGCCGAACACCGCGACAGTTGAGCCCGGTGCTACTTTCGCCGTGTTGAGTGCGGCGCCGACCCCGGTCATGACGCCGCATCCGATTAGCGCGGCGCGATCGAGCGGGACGTCGTCGGCAATTTTCACCAGCGCATTTTCGTGCAGCAGCATTTTCTCGGCGTAGCCCGACAGGTCGGCGAACTGATTGACCATCTTGCCTTTCTGCGAGAGGCGCGGCTTGTCGCTCGCGCCGCGTTGGGTGGCGGCCTTGTTCGAGCAGAGGTTCGGATGGCCGGACATGCATTCCTCGCAATAGCCGCAGAAGACCGACAGGCACGCGATCACGTGATCGCCCGGCTTGAGGTACGAGACCTGCGAGCCGACTTTCTCGACGACGCCGGCGGCCTCGTGGCCGAGGATCGCGGGCGTCGGCCACATGTACAGGCCGTCGACGAAGTGCAGATCGCTGTGGCAGACGCCGCTCGCGACCGTGCGCACGACGACTTCGCGCTCTTTGGGTTCGTCGATATCGACCTGCTCGATCGTGAGTGGCTGACCGGGACCGTGGAAGACAGCAGCTTTCATCTGGATTGCTCCTTGTTTTCAGTGAATCAGTTGAACATCAGAACCGTGCGCGCGACCTCGCCGGCCTTCATCGCTCGGAAGGCGTCGTTGACGTCCTCGAGTTTGCGGCGCTGGCTGATCATGTCGTCGAGGTTGAGGCGGCCCTGCAGATAGAAATCGATGTACTTCGGCATGTCGATGCGGAAGCGGTTCGATCCCATGTTGGAGCCTTGCAGTTTGCGCTCGGTGAGGAACATGTAGCCGTCGATTTCGACCTTCTGGCCGACCGGGATCATGCCGATCACGGTCGCGGTGCCGCCGGCTTTGAGCGAGTTGAAGGCCTGCTCGGCGGCTTTCTTCAAACCGATGGCCTCGAAGGAGTAGTCGACGCCGCCGCCGGTTATCTTGCGGATTTCATCGACCGGGTCGCTGCTCGACGCGTCGACGGTGTCGGTCGCGCCCAGCCGCTTGGCCATCGCGAGCTTGCCCTCGAACATATCGACCGCGATTATTTTGCGCGCGCCCGCGATTCGCGCGCCCTGGATCGCCGCGAGTCCGACGCCACCCGCGCCGAAGACTGCGACTGTAGAGCCGGGCTCGATCTTTGCGGTATTGAGCACCGCGCCGACACCGGTGGTGACGCCGCATCCGATGAGCGCGGCGCGGTCGAGCGGCAGGTCCTCGCGAATTTTCACGACTGCGTTCTCATGCAGCAGCATCTTCTCGCAGTAGGACGAAATGTCGAGAAACTGGTTGACGGGCTTGCCCTTCTGCGAGATGCGCGGCTTGTCGGAAGGATTGCGCTGCGTCGCGGCCTTGTTCGAGCATCGATTCGGATGCCCCGACATGCACTGCTCGCAGTTGCCGCAGAAGACAGACAGGCAGCAGATCACATGATCGCCCGGCTTCACATAGGTCACCTGTTTGCCGACTTCCTCGATGATGCCGGCGGCCTCGTGACCGAGCACCGCGGGCGCGGGGTACGGATAGAAGCCGTCGACGAAATGCAGATCGCTGTGGCATACGCCGCTGGCGACGGTTTTGATCAGGACTTCGCGGTCCTGCGGTTTGTCGAGTTCGACGTCCTCGATGCTGAGCGGCAACTTGGGCCCGTGGAAAACGGCGGCTTTCATCCTGAGTGCTCCTTGAGTGTGGCGATAATGTCGGCTGCGCGCGCGAACAATGCATCGTCGCGAAGGCAGTGACGAACACTTACTACCACACTGA
Source organism: Binatus sp. (SeqCode) (assembly GCF_049584895.1). Lineage (GTDB taxonomy): Bacteria > Desulfobacterota > Binatia > Binatales > Binataceae > Binatus. The sequence continues at coordinate 30,207 of NZ_JBAUYR010000147.1, read as the reverse complement.
CGACGCATTTCCAGTGCTGGCTCGCGCCGCGCCTCAGAGATGTGAACGTTCTACCTTGAGACAAATAGCCTGCCGATTCGAAATACGATGTCTGAAAACCAGTCCACAATGGGTCCGAAGGCAGGAGAGAAGTGTCCTAGATCCCCCCGTAGCGCCAGCATCGTCAGAACCCCGAGGAACAGATAACTGAGAAGGTTTGATTTCGCAGTAACCTTCCAGACGATTTTCTGCGGAAAATCCGAAAGCCCTAAGTGGTTGATCGGTGCCTCGACCAACACTGAAACCGCGAAGCAGGGAATGGCAAAAAATAGGAGCGCAGCGGGGAGCATCCAGTGCAGGTCGTTTTCATAAGGAATCAGCCAAGGGGCCTGAACGGTCACTGAGTAGGCTCTGGCGCCTACCGTTCCCAACCCGCGTGCTGTGCCAAAAAAGAGCAATTCAAGTGTCGCGAGAAATACCCAAGTGAGCGGAATGCCAACAATCGCCGAGGCTAGATTACCCAGCGTAGCTGGCAGGAGAGTTCTCCGAAATGGAATTGAAAGGAGGCGGCAGTTAACGAAGGCTTCCACAAGGATGATTGGCACCAAGCCCATCCACAATGACGGCAAGAACGCAGCGACTAGCGGGACACCAGCATCTGCTGCTGCCGTCGCTGGCCTTAGGAAGAAAAAACATCCGAGCAACACGACCGCGACAGCGTGGCGGAGCTTCATCCGCGCCACCTTACAAGGATCGACAGAAGCGTCCAATGGTATTTTTTGTGCTCAGAATTGAACGAAGTTGGGACGCGATTTGAATCGGAGAAATCTGAGGCAGGTGAGTGCGTCCTGCTGGTTTTCGCCAGCCGAGTAAGGCCGCAAACCGCGATGAGAGTCGAACCTCGTCGGCGACGACGACGGCGATTTTCCGCGCAAGCGGGAGCGGGCGATACCCCGCGATACCCCCTTGTTTACGGCGGGCAGTCTAGCGGAATATCGATGTAAGGAAACACGACGTGCGGGCTCCGTCGATCCCTTGACCAAATGTGGCCGTTCGACATCGACCAACGCTTTGACCCTGTCTTCATCTCGTTTCTTTTGCTTTTGGGAATCTGGGGTTATTGGCGAACGAGACGACTGCCTTATTTGTTAATGGCTCAAACTGCCTTGCTGGTTATCGTAAGCGCCACGCTCACCAAAGGCAGGATGGCTTACACCGTTTACCTTGCACTGAATTACTTGCTCGCGATTTTCGTCTCTTGGTCGCTGATTTGGTCCCTCTTGAAGTTAAGGGCTAATCTAAGAGAGAAACGGACACTGTCTTAATTTCCCGCGCTCAGTGTCTTAATTCAGCCAGTACCGGGCGCTGTCAGCGTCTAAGAAACGAGTAGCCCCTTGGCGCGTGCTCTTTTAGATAGGTGCGCATCGTATCGAAACCGCGGTCGCGAACCGTGATTTGCCTGCCGCGCGGAGTCCGCTCTTCGATCCACCATTCGTTGGCAGCAAGCCTGATGTGGGCGATGATGTTCCTCCCAATCTCGACGCTGCCGCGACCGCCAAAATGGGTCAAACTCAGGTCGAACTCGCCGAGCAGTTCCTTCCAGTAGTCCCAGTTTAAGCTGAAGGGTCTCGACGTGGTTTGGCCATCAGGAATTTCCTGATCCTTGATCGCGTAGCGCTCCATCAGCGCCTTTTGCAGGCGGTACGCAGCCTCTCGCTCCGCCGCCAGGGCGCCCTTATCAGTACTGACCCTGCGTAATAGGGCTATCTTTCGCCGTGCGTCTTCGACCGTCATCGACACACCCCCCTAGGTTGGCGATTCATGATCAGAAGTAAATTACCATATCTCACCATAGTTGCAAGAATCTCTTGATGACTGGTCTAAGTTTAATTTCCTGCGCAGAACAGCAGATTTTAGGGAAAAAATGCACGCGTTGCCGTGCCTTTGAAGGGAACGCCGTCGAGGCGAGCGGCTGGAGAGTTCACACGCGCATAAAGACTCGCGGCGTCGTCGCGATAGATAAGGCGCCAATCGCGTTGCGAGTCCATCACCGTTGCCTCCCGGCCGCGCGGATTAGTCAGGACGAAGTCAGTCGGGTAGGCCTCGAGCGTGCGGGCGGCGCCGGCCTCGTCGCGGTCCAGTGCCAGGAAGTCCGCGATGACGGCCGGGGGATAGCCGAGGTCGTAGCGGCTGTCGATGAATACTTTCGTGCCGGAGCCGCCGTGCCAGATCACGAAGCCGCCCCATGCGTAGTCAGCCAGCACGTTTCCCGCGAGCGCATGGCGGTTCATGAAATTGACGGCGTCGGCAGGATAGCCGGGCGCAGCTATTCCGGGTTTGAGAATCCCGCTCGACCGTGCGATCGCAATCGCGACGATTGCGATCAGAGCTTCCATGACAAACCGACCCGCGCGCGGCGTCGCAGGAGCGGTCGCCTCATGCCGCCGAAGCAGCAGGCCGAGATGGTTGGCGAATACGGGCACGACGGCAATCGTTGCGATCGCGATGTTGCGCTGGGCGGCGAAGGCGGTCGCGAGCAGAACTGCGGCGACTGCGATCAGCGGTGCGTCGTTGCCTTTCGGCTTGAGAATCACGGATACCACTGCGGCGCCGAAAAAGGAGAGCACCAGGAAGAAATACTTTTTCTCGAGGCTGCCGCGGGGCGCGGTCGTCATCGAGGCGATTAGAGGTTTCCAATCGGTGATCGTGCCGGCCGTCGTCGGGTTCCGAATCGAGTAGATGAGCGTGAACCAGGTTTCGCGCGCGGGCGGGATCAAGAACGTGCACAAGGTAGATGCGGCAGCGGCGGCGGCGATCGCGAGAATGACGAGCCCTCGACGCGGTCCGCGACCCATATAGATGTCCTGCAGCAGCGTCGCCGTTCCGTAAACGCCCATCGCGGTGAGACCAATGAAAAATCCTCCGTGGAGATTGCTCCAAATCGCGACGATCGGAATCGCGAGCCACAGCGGCGCCGTGCCGCGCCAGTTGTGGCGGCAAAGCATTGCGACGATTGCCGACAGCGCGAAGAAATCAAATAGCTGCGGCCGGAACTGCATCGACGGCACCAGGATCACCGCCGCCACCACCAGAATTGTCGCCTGCACGCCTGCCGGCGCGCCGGTTTCGGACTCTGCGAGAACGACAAATGAAATCGTGCCGGCCGTGCAGATAAATTTGAGCAGCTTCAGCCCGAACGGCCCAAAGCTGTCGAAGAGCGAGCTCAAGATGACCTCGCTCAGCCATTCGTGATGCAGCCAGCGGAAGGTCGGCGCTGAGTACGAGTAGATGTTGGTGGACGGCAGTGATCCGTGCGCGAGCAGTTCGCGACCGGAGAGGATATGCACCCACAGATCGGCGTCGCTCAGCTGGCGAACGTCCGCGATCACGATCGCGAACAGAATGATCGCCGGTGAGTAGCGCCAGAGCGAGATGCGAGCGGGACCGGCGGTCATCGTGACTATGGAAAAAATGCCGGCGGCGACGTGCCGGCGAACGGCACACCGTCGAGGCGTGCGGCAGATGAGTTCGCGCGAGCGTAGAGGCGCGCGGTGTCGTCGCTGTAGATGAGGCGCCAGTCGGGTTGCGAGTCCATCACTTTTATGGCTGCCGAGTCTTCTTCGAGCAAAACGAAATCGTGCGGATAGGCCGCCAGCGTGTGCGCGCCGCCGTCGAGGTTGTTGGCGAGCTTCAACCAGTCCCAGACTACGGTGGGCGGATACGCCAGGTCGTAGCGGCTATCGATGAAAACTTTCATGCCGGGCGCGCCGTGCCAAATGACGTACTGGCCCCATCCGTATTGCGCGAGCACGTTGCCTTCGAGACCGTGACTTTGCATGAACTCGACGGCGCGCACCGGGTTTCCATTGGCGTCGATTCCGGGCGTCAGCACTCCGTCGTGCCGCGCGAACGTAATCGCAACCACCGCGATTAGGATTTCCACGACCCATCGTGCTGCGCGCGGCGCCTCGCGAGCGGTCGCGTCGGATGCGCTGGGAAGATCGCGCCGCCTGACCAGCAAGCCGAGATGGTTCGCAAACACGGGAGCAATCGTAATCGCGGCAATCGGGATGTTGCGTTCGGCCGCGAAGGCCGTTGCGAGCAGCAAGCCGCCGACTGCGACCAGCGGAGCGTCACCACCTTTCGGCGTCAGCAGCACAGATACGACGGCGGCGCTAAAAAAGAACAGCACCACGATGAAGTACTTCTGCGGGACGCTGCCGCTGTCCGCGGATTTCAGCGCGGCGATCAGCGGTTTCCAATCCTCGACCGCGTAATGCGTCATCGGGTTCATGATCGAGTGGATGAGCGTGTACCAGGTGTCGCGCGCGGGCGGAATCAGAAACGTGCACAAGGTCGATGCGGCAGCAGCCACGGTAATGGCGATTATGCCAAGCCCGCGACGCGGTCCCGCGCCGTCGACGACGTCGGCCAGCATGACAGTGGATCCATAAACCCCCATCACGATGATGCCGACAAAAAATCCGCCGTGAAGGTTGCTCCAGATCGCAACGATCGGAATCGCAAGCCAGAGCGGCGCAGAACCGCGCCAATTGTGGCGGGTCAGCAGCGCGAATAGCGCGGACAAGGACAGAAAATCGAACATCGTCGGCCGGAACTGGATAGCAGGCACCAGCATCAGCGCCAGGATCAGAAGGATTGGCGCCTGCACGAGCACCGGAGCCGCGGTTTCTGACATCGCGAGAACCACGAAGCAGAGAGTGCTTGCGGTGCACGCGAACTTGAGCAGCTTCAGGCCCAACGGTCCGAAGTGGTTGAAGATCGATCCCATCAAAACTTCGCTCAACCATTCGTGACGCAGCCACAAGTAGCCGGGCGCCGAATATGAATACGGATTTCCGCGCGGCAACGAGCCATGCGCGAGTAGCTCGCGGCCCCACAGCACGTGGCCCCAGAGATCGGGATCGCTGAGCTGGCGCGCGTCGGCGATTACGATCGCGAACAGAATCAATGCCGGAGAATAGCGGAATAGCGAGACGCGCGTCGGAGCAGCAGTCACTGTGGAATCCCGCTATGCACGCGCGCCGAAACAGATCGTCTCGTTGCTGAGTCGCACGACGCCGCCATCCGCCGCGTATTTCTGCGCCGACGAGACGACAGCGTCGCGCACATCGCGGGCGACCTCGGCCGGCATTTTTGAGAGCATCGCGCGGGTGCCGCCGATCTGTGCGCGGAAGTCCGCGAACGCGTCCGCCGATGGAAACTCAAACGTTACGATCTGCCGCTCGATCGTCACGTCGCGAAAGCCTGCACTGGCGAGCGCGCGCTCGAGGATCGAGGTGTCCGCGAGCCTGATCGGGTCGGGCGCGTTGGGCGGCGGCACGATTCCGGTAATGCGCCGTATCGCGTCGCGCGCGAGGCCGCACATCGGCACCTTGTCGGCCACCGACCAGACCGCAGTCGCGAAGTGTCCGCCAGGCTTGAGCGCGCGACGCATCCCGCGCACCACGCCGTCGAGATCAGGCATGAACATGAGGCCCCATCGGCACAACACGGCATCGAACGAATTCGCGTCGAGACTCAAGGACTCGGCGTCGGACTCGACCAGGTCGACGTTGGTCAGTCCTGCAGCGTCGATTCTCTCGCGCGCGATCGCGAGCATCCCCGGCGACATATCCACGGCGACGACTCGCCCCGATTGTCCGACGGCGCGCGCGGCAGTCAGCGCAGGCTCGCCGCTGCCGGTCGCGATATCGAGCACGCGATTTCCCGCGCGCACTCCCGCAAGCTCGACCAGCCGATCGTTGACCGTCTGCGCGGCGCGCTCGAACGTCGGCCACCATCGCTTCCACCCCTCGGCGCTGTCGTTCCACGCGGCCTTCTGCTGGCCCTTTATTTTCAAATGCTCGGGATTCGGATCGTTCATCGCAATTCACCTTCGCATCACAGTTACGCCGCGCAGCCGCGCGATCACCTGAGGATACTCACTTCTATATGATTGGGCGGCGCCAGGCGCGAGGTTCTGATTGCCAAGAATCAACACGGCGGCCGGTGCTGACGGATCATAACGAACGGCGCGATCGAGTTGGTCGGGCGGAAGGTAGTAGCGCAGCACCTGGATCGCATACGACGGAACGACGGTCATGACCTCGCCCGGTTTGAGCGCGGAGTCAGCCGCCGCGATCGCTTCTCGATACTGCGCGTCGTGCGGTTTGCGATCGTACGAAACGATATGGCCGAGCGAGAATGCGACTGCGAGTGCGAGCGCGCCGGCGCGGAGGAGATCGCCGGGCAGCTCGAAGATTCCCAGGGCCGCGAGGATGAAAAACGGGACGAAGCATGACAGCGCGTAACGCTCGACGAATACCGGTGCGATCGTGTACGACGCAGCGACCATCATGAGCGGAGGCGCCCACATCCACAGCAGCGCGAAGGCGATCGAGTCGCGAACACCGCGGCGCCATCCGCGGATCGCGCCCCAAATCGCCAGCGCCGCAAGAATCGGAAATGCGAAGCTGCCGGTGGCCTTGTTGAAGAGCGCTAAAGGCTCGTACCACGCGGGAAGTTTGCGCCATCCGCCGAGGCTTCCGGCAGAGGCCGCGTGCAGCGACGAGAAGAGTCTCGGCACGAGAATCAATCCTGCCGCGGTCAGCGCAATCGCGATTGCCCACCCGCGCCGCGCCTTCGCACCGTCGGGGCGCCATAATGCACGCACGATTATATAGAGGAGCCATAGGCCTTCGGTCGCGGGTATCAGGAGGGCAGCGAAGTTCGAGGCGATCGCGAGCGCCGTCAGGACTACGACTGCGGCGTAGTTCGCGAGGCCGCCGAGGCGCAGCGCGCGGAGGAACATCGCCACTTGCGCGAGGATCGCCGCGAGCATCAGCGGATACATCCGCGCCTCGTGCGAGTATTTGATCGTGACGAGATTCATCGCGAAGAGCAGAGCGCTGAGTCCTGCGACTATCGTGACGTCGTCGCGAGTCAGCGCGGATTCCTCGAACAGTTCGCACACAACCAGATAGACCAGCAGAATCGACGCGACGCCGAAGGCGGCAGACAGCGCGCGCATCGCGGCGAGGCTCGATCCGAAGAGCGCGATCCATGCGTGCAACAATAAGTCATGCACCGGCAGCTCGCCGGGATTCAGCGCGGGTTGACGCGCGATCACCTCGGCGGCTGTCGGCGCGGAGGCAGCCGCCCATGACGCGCCCTCATCGGGCGACATCTCGAGACTCCCGAGATTGGCGAAACGCAACGCGCCGCCTGCGGCGAGAGCCACGATGAGCAGGATGAGACTTAGCGCGCGGGCAGAAACGATCGGGCGGGAGGTCGTTTGATCGAGCGAACGATCAGGCGGTTGATCGCGCTCGTCGGCTTTGGATGCGGCCGTGGTCAGAGACCCTTCCTTAGCTGGGGCGCGGGACGAAAGCCTACCGTGCGCGCCGCGGGAATCGTCATCGGCGCGTTGGTGCGAGGATTGAACCCCGCGCGAGCTTTGCGCCGACGCACGGAAAAAGTTCCGAAGCCCGGCACCCAGAAGCGCTTGTCCTTGCGAATCGAGCGCGCGATTTGTTCGAAGGCGAGGTCCAAAGTGGCGGCGACCTGCTTCTTCGGCTGGTCGGTGGACCGCGCGATCATATCGATCAATTCCGCTTTGGTCATCGACGGGACCTCCAGCGATTTTCTATAGCCGAACTTCGCACGGAGCCATAGATGGGGGCGGTTGGATCTGATTGCGATCGATCCATCCATCGATTGCCGCCAGCGCTCGCGCACCCATCCCGATTTTTTTCTCGCGGCCACGCGCGCGGATTTTCAAGTCCGGCATCAGGCCGTAGTTCGCGTTCATCGGCTGAAAATCGCGCCGCGTGGTGTCGGTGATATATGCGATCAGCGAACCGATTGCGGTCTCAGGCGGCGGCACGACCAATTCGCGATTCATGACGAGGCTCGCGGCGTTGATTCCGGCGAGCAATCCCGCGGCCGCAGACTCGACGTAGCCTTCGACCCCCACCATCTGGCCCGCCAGAAACAAATCGTCGCGCGTTTTGAGCTGGAGAGTTGGGCGGAGCAGGCGCGGCGAGTCGACAAAGGTGTTGCGATGGATCGAGCCGAGGCGCACGAACTCCGCTTTCTCAAGTCCGGGAATCATTCGCAGCACGCGGCGCTGTTCGGGATACGTCATCTTGGTCTGGAAGCCAACCATATTGTAAAGACGGGCCTCGGCGTCATCCTGTCTCAGCTGCACGACCGCAAACGGCCGCCTGCCGCTGCGTGGCTCTGAGAGCCCGACCGGACGCATCGGGCCGAACGCGAGCGTCATCGGCCCGCGCCGCGCCATTTCCTCGATCGGCATGCATCCTTCGAAATAAACCGGCTTCTCGAACGGGTGCAGATCGATCTTTTCAGACGCTATTACGGCGTCGACGAACGCCCCGTACTGAATCTCGGTCATCGGGCAGTTGATGTAGTCGTCGCCGCCCTTGCCGTAGCGCGAGGCCATGAACGCCACGCTCATGTCGACCGAATCGGCGGCGACGATCGGCGCGATCGCGTCGTAAAAATATAAATTGCGCGAACCGATAACCCGGTTCAGCGCCTGGCCGAGATCGGGACTGGTGAGAGGACCAGTCGCGAGAATTGTCAGACCGTCGGGTATCTCGTATGCCTCAGTGCGCGAAATCTCGACCATCGGATGATTCTCGAGCGCTGCGGTGATCGCGCGTGAGAAATCGTCGCGATCGACCGCGAGGGCCGAGCCCGCCGGCACTCGCGCGCGATCCGCGGACGCGATCACGAGCGAGCCGAGCCGGCGCATTTCTTCTTTCAGGACGCCGATGGCGGTTTCCATCGAATCGTTGCGCAGCGAATTCGAGCACACGAGTTCGGCAAAGTTTGCGGTGCGATGAGCCTCGGTCATTTTAACCGGACGCATTTCGACCAGCCGCACGCGGATACCCCTGCGCGCGAGCTGGTATGCCGCCTCACTGCCTGCGAGTCCGGCGCCCACGACGGTTACTTTGCTTTCACTCATGGCGTAGATGCGGCGAAAGGTGATCGTGGCGTTTTTCAAGGGTCGTGTAAACCGGGTTGTCGATCTGGCCTGTCGTCGTTCGACTAATAAACGAAGCGCAAATCGGGCAACAAGGAGAGACGCTATGGAATACGTGCTTTTGATCTACATCAGCGAAGCAGACGGAAAGAACATGAGCGCCGCCCAGCAGGGTGAGATTCATCAGGAGTACATGTCCTTCACGCAGGACCTGAGCAAGAGCGGGAAGAACAAGGGCGGCAACGCGCTCGAGCAGAGCACGACGGCCACCACCGTTCGCGTGCGCAACGGCAAGACAGCGGTGACTGACGGGCCGTTTGCGGAGACCAAGGCGCAGCTCGGCGGATATTACCTGGTCGAGGCTAAGGATCTCGATGAGGCGATTTCGATTGCTGCGCGAATTCCCGGCGCGAAGCATGGCTTCGTCGAAGTGCGGCCGGTCCGGAAGCTCGAGATGTAGGTGAGCGTTGAGGGAGGAGTCGCGATGAAGTATGCGGGTTAACTGGTGGCGGCATGCGCGGCGGGCGGCTAGCCTGCCAGCGGACGGACTTGCCGATGGACAATACCGCCGCCGGGATCGAGCAGTTTTATCGCGAGGAGTTCGGCCGAATACTCGCCACGCTCATCCGCGTGCTGAGCGACTTCGACCTCGCGGAGGACGCGGCGCAGGATGCGTTCGCGAGCGCGGTCGAGCAGTGGCCTCGCGACGGACTGCCGGACAATCCGCGCGCGTGGATCGTCGGCGTCGCGCGGCACAAGGCGATCGATCGCATCCGCAGACAGGCTCGCTTCAACGATCGCCGCGAGGAATTGATCCGCATGGCTGAGAGCGGCGACGACTGCGGCGAGGAGAGCGACACGGCAAGCGCGTTGCCGGACGAGCGTCTGCGGCTGATTTTTACCTGTTGCCATCCGGCGCTGGCCGATGACGCGCGCGTCGCGCTGTCGCTGCGCACGCTGTGCGGGCTCACGACCGAGGAAATCGCGCGCGCGTTCCTGACGGCGCCGGCGACGATGGCGCAGAGGCTGGTCCGGGCCAAGCGGAAGATTCGCGCGGCGCGGATTCCCTACGAGGTGCCGTCGACCGAGTTGCTCGCCGAGCGGCTCGACGCTGTGATGGCCGTTATCTACCTGGTCTTCAACGAAGGCTATGCGGCGAGTTCCGGTGAGCGACTGCTGCGAACCGATCTTTGCGCGGAGGCGATTCGGCTCGCGCGAATCCTGGTCGCACTGATGCCCGCCGAGCCGGAGCCGCGCGGATTGCTAGCGATGATGCTGTTGCATGACGCGCGGCGCGACGCGCGAATCGACGATCGCGGCGAACTCGTCCTGCTCGAGGAGCAGAATCGCGCGCGGTGGGATCGCGTGCAGATCGCTGAGGGTCTCGCTCATTCCGAAGCCGCGATTGCTGCCGACGCGCACAGCCCGTATGCAATTCAGTCGGCGATTGCGGCGGTTCACTCGCGCGCCAAAAGCGGCGACGCGACCGACTGGCGCGCGATCGCAAATCTTTATGCCCGCCTCGGCGCAATACGACCTTCGCCCGTGATCGAGTTGAATCGAGCGGTCGCGATCGCGATGGCCGACGGTCCCGCGGCCGGTCTCGAATTGATCGACGCGATCGAAGCCACCGGCGATCTTCGCGACTACTACCTGATGTGGTCGGCGCGCGCGGATTTGCTGCGGCGTCTCGGAAGATGGAGCGAAGCGGCAGAGTCGTATCGCGCGGCGCTGTCGCGAGTGGGCAGCGCTCCCGAGCGCCGATTTCTACGGCGTCGGTTAGAAGAGATGTCGGCTAAGATGAAGCCTTAGCGGTGTTCATCGCCTCGACGGTGGGCCAATACTTGCTCTTTGCAAGCTGTGCGCGAAAGTCGCGCGCGAAGGCGTCCTTGCCTTGCAGGTTGGGCGGCCACGCGTCGTCGAGGAACTTCCACGCATCGTCGGCGTGCCCGCTGTAAATCAGATCGAGCATCGTACCCCATAACTGCGGCGCAACCTTAGCGTGTGGCCACATACCGCCCTTGGCGCTGGGCGCGTAACTCTTAACCTCGGCGGCGCGCGCTGCAAGGTCGCTGGCGCTGAGAACAGGAGCGCGCATCAGGTCGGGCGCCACCCGGTACGCATTGTCGCTGAAGCGCAGAATGACTTTCGGCGCGGGCGAATCGGCGAAGTCAGTGTTCCAGTTGGCAAATGTCCAGTCGTGAATCTCAATCGCCAGCCCGGTGCCCTTCGAGTCCTTGTCCGGATGCACGAAGTGCGGGCCCGAGTCGCCGAACTCCGCATCGATCGTCCCGAGTTTTTTGAAGGTCGGTCCGATTTCGAAGATGTGAAACAGCAGGCAGCAGTTCGCAGAGCCGGTGTACTCCGAGATCACCAGGTCGGGCTGACCAGCGCCGGTGATGTCCATCCCCATCTTGACCATCGCCGCATCGGGATCGTCTTTGTACATCGTGCCGATGAAAAATTTCTCGCCCTTGGTCCTGGCCTTCTGCACATAGACGCGTTTGCCGTCCTTCAGAATCTCGAAGTAGGAGTCGCTGCCATCTTTCGCCTTAGCATCGAAGTAAACTCGCGCGACGTACGGCGCTACCGTCTCTTCCTGGTGCGGCGTCACTTCGACCGGGGTATCGCTGAGAGCCTCAACCGGCAGTCCTGCGATCAACGCGAGGATCAGAACTGAAACCGCGGCGCGAGCGATGCGATCGAGGGTTCTAGGCAAATCCGACACGTCGAAACGGCGAAGCGAAAAGGCTACGCGGGCGGCGTCGAGGCGGGCGCCGGCTCGACTTGCGCGACGACCGGCGCGGGAGCTTTGTAGCCGCATTCCTTGTTGGCGCACTGCCAGGTGATACCGGTGCGCTTCAAGTCTTTCTCGACCATGTAGTTCGCGCCGCACGACGGGCACGGCTGCGGCACGACTTTGTTCCATGCCGCGAACTTGCACTTGGGATAGCGGCCGCATCCGTAGAAAATCTTGCCGCGGCGGCTGCGACGCTCGAGGATTTCGCCCTCTTTGCATTCCGGGCAAGCGACTCCGGTCTTGACCGGGTCGGATTGCAGGCGCTTGATTCCGTCGCAGTCGGGGTAGCCCGAGCATCCCAGGAATTCGCCGAAACGCGATCGTCGCTTGACCATCGGCTTGCCGCATTTCTCGCAGACTTCATCGGTGGGCGCGGGCGCCGACGGCTTCAGCGTGATGTTGCCCTGGTCGTCGCGCGCGATCTCGCCGGTGTTGGTGCATTTGGGGTAGTTGGAGCAGGCGAGGAATTCGCCGTTGCGCCCCCATTTGATCACCATGTCTCCGCCATCGAGTTCGCACTTCAAGTCGGTGGCCAGGCCCTTGTGCTTGACCTCGGGCATCTTCTTCTTCGCGTCGGCCAGATCCTTCGCGAACGGCCCGTAGAACCGCTTCATCGTCTTGACCCAGTTCTCGGTGCCCTCTTCAACCTTGTCGAGGTCCTCTTCGAACTGCGCGGTGAAACTGGATTCCAAAATGTCGGGGAACGCCTTTACCAGCATGTCGTTAACGACGCGCCCGAGCGACGTCGGCCGCATCCGCTTGCTCTCGTCCTCTTCGACGTACTCGACTCGCAGGATGCTCGTCATAATTGCGGCGTAGGTCGACGGCCGCCCTATTCCCTGCTCCTCGAGCACCTTTATCAGCGTGGCCTGCGTGTAACGCGGCGGCGGCTGCGTGAAATGTTGTTCGGGATCGAGTCCCAACAGTGTCAGCACCTCGCCTTCGTTGAGCAGCGGCAGTGTGCCCTCTTCATCTTCACCCGGTTCGTCCTGCCCTTCGATATACACGCGCATGAAGCCGTCGAATTTCATCACCTGGCCGGTGGCGCGGAAAATCGCGTCGGCCGATTCGATATCGACGGTCGTGCGGTCATACACCGCGGGCATCATCTGGCTCGAGACGAAGCGATTGTAGATCAGCGTGTAGAGCGCGAGCATGTCCTTGTCGAGGAAACGCGCGATCGACTCGGGATCGCGCTCGACAGCCGTCGGGCGAATCGCCTCGTGGGCGCCCTGCGACTGTTTGCTGGACTTGTACTGGTTCGGCTGCTCTGGGACGTACTCTTTGCCGTAGCGCGAGCCGATATGGTTGCGGACGGACTCGAGCGCCTGGTCCGACACGCGCGGCGAGTCGGTACGCATATAAGTGATAAGGCCAACCGCGCCCTCCTCGCCCAGCTCGACGCCTTCGTACAGCTTCTGTGCAATCTGCATTGTGCGCCGCGGCTGATAGTACAGTTTGCGCGACGCCTCCTGCTGAAGCCGCGACGTGATAAACGGGGGCGCAGGGCTGCGGCGGACTTCCTTGCGCTCGACGCTCTTTACAGTGAAAGGGGCCTTTTCGACCGCCGCGATGATCTCGCGTGCCTGCGCCTCGGGCAGCTTATAGGCCTTGTTGTCGATGCGGTTGTCTTTGTAGCTGTAGAGCCGCGCCTTGAACGGCGGCGGATTCTTTCCAGTGAGGCGCGCGTCGAGGGTCCAGTATTCTTCGGCGCGGAACGCCTCGCGCTCACGCTCGCGGTCGACGATTATCCTGAGCGCAACCGACTGCACCCGCCCGGCGCTGATTCCGCGTTTGACCTTTTCCCACAGCAGCGGGCTCAGCTTGTAGCCCACCAGCCGGTCCAACACCCGGCGTGCCTGGTAGGCGTCGAACAGGTGCCGGTCGAGCTTCGACGGATTCGCAACCGCCTCTTTCACCGCCGCGGACGTAATTTCATGCAACAGCACGCGGCTGACCTTGGATTTCGTCTTGCCGAGATGCTCAGAGATATGCCACGCGATAGCCTCGCCCTCGCGGTCGGGGTCGCTGGCGAGGTAGACGTTATCCTTGCCCTTCGCGGCGCTCTTGATCTCGCTGAGGACCTTCTCTTTGCCCTTGATTGTTACGAAATCCGGAGCGAAATTGTGCTCGATATCGACTCCCAGCTTGCTTTTGGGCAGGTCCACGACGTGGCCGACCGAGGGCATGACCTGGTAGTCGCTACCGAGGTAGCGCTTGATAGTTTTCGCCTTTGCGGGCGATTCGACTATTACGAGATTTTTTGCCACCGATTTAGGCGCCTCCAAAGCTCCCGTACCCCGCGCAGGTTTCGCGCCAGCCAAAATCCCCGACGCCTCAGGGCTTCACCCTGCCAGACTTATGCAAGCGAGAAAAGCTTGCCGGGATGCTGGGTGACGCGACCTTCGAGTTCCAATTCCAAAAGTAACCTAAGCACGGTTTGAGCATTGAGCCCGGAGGACTCGATTATCGAGTCAACGTGGAGTTTGTCAGACTCTTTTAGATTGTTTAAAATTGTCGTAGTGCTGTCAACTGGTCCTTCGAGAGAGTTAGCATCTTCGGGACTTTGAGTCACCCAGACTACTTCAGGTCTCGCACTTGTATTAGACGTTGGCGGCGTCGGAACCTTTTCACTCGGAGCGACGGGTATCCTTTCAGCCATGCGCGGACGACCGCCGCCAATCATCTGGGGCGCGAGCTCCTCGATCACGTCCTCGACGCATTCGACCAGCTTCGCACCCTCCTTTAGAAGGCGATTGCTGCCGCGAGTCTTGCCGCTGAGCGGACTGCCGGGCACGGCGAACACCTGGCGATCCTGCTCGAGCGCCATTCGCGCCGTGATCAGAGAGCCGCTTTTTTCAGCAGCCTCGACAATTACGACACCGAGGCAGAGTCCCGACAGGATGCGATTGCGCGTCGGAAAGTTCTCGGCGAGCGGCTGCATTCCAATCGGGAGCTCGCTAATCAGCCCGCCACCACCGGCGATTATCGCCTCGGCCAGGTTGCGATGCTCGGGGGGATAGATCACGTCGACGCCGCATCCCAGCACCGCGAGCGTCTTGCCATGCGCGTCGAGCGCGCCCTGATGCGCATCGCCGTCGATACCGCGTGCGAGCCCGCTGACGACGGTGAAGCCCTTGGCCGCGAGCTCAAGCCCGAGCCTCTGCGCCATCCGCCGGCCGATGTCGCTGGCCGCGCGCGCGCCAACGATAGCGATACAGTTGCCGTCAGTCAGTTGCGCGGGACCTCGAACGAACAGGAACGGAGGCGGGTCGGCAATCTGGCGCAAATTCGAGGGATAGTCGGCGTCAGTCCATTTGACCAGCCGCGCGCCGATATTCGGCAGCTCGCACAGTTCCTTCTCGAGCGGCTCGAAGTCGCGAAACTCGACGATACTGCGCGCGGTGTTGCGCGGCACGCCGGCCGCCGCGATCTCGTCAGAATTGAGCTGAAATATTTTTTCCGGCGTGCCGAACTTTTCGATCAGCAGCTTGCAGGTGCGCGGACCAACCCCGCGCGCGCGTCTTAACGCAAGCCAGTAAACGTCTGGTGAAGGCATATAGACAATAAGTTGTTCTCAACGGCGGGGATTCGCAAGCACGCCCCGGATTTTCTTCCCCACTCTGGACGCTTCCAGGGCGAGGGGAAGAGCGCAACCGTCTGGTCAAAGAAGCGTACTGTCAGGATGCTCGCTCGGGCGAGGCGGCGCGCCTATTTTGTTGACCATGCAAAACGAATCGCATAAGTTATGCGCAACCGTCCTATCTGATACTATTAGACATTGGCCGTGTTGTGCGGGCGGCTGACGGGAGGATTTGGCTATTGAGCGCATCACTTGGAACTATGAATTTCACTGGAATGTCCGCGGCGGACAAGCAGATTCTTATCTTCAGCTTTTACCGCGACGCCGAGTTGCGCGGTGCGCGTTTGCTCTTCAATCTTCTCTCCCACATGAAAGACGGCGAGTCGCAGCTCAAGATGACGGCTCACCTGGCCGATGAAACCCGACACGCCTATCTCTGGACCAAGCGAATCTCGGACCTCGGCGGCGCCCCCATCCTTATCGACGACGGCTACCAGCGCCGGCTCGGGCTGCGAACCGGCGTGCCCAAGACAATCATCGATCTGCTCGCGTTGACGGTCGTGGTCGAAGAGCGCGCGCAGAGCCGCTATAACGCGCATATGGCGCTGCCCAACGTCGACGCGGAAACGATGGAAGTCCTGAAGTCAGTCACCAAGGACGAATCGTGGCATCTATCGTGGATCGAAAAAGAGATGCACGAGATCGCCAAGGAGCAGGGTCACGAGGAGCAGGCGGCAAAATCGCTCGATCGCTATCGCAAGATCGATCGCGAAGTCTACGCCACCATCGCCGCCGACGAAGCCGAGCTGATGCGCGCATAGCCCGCGCGCGCCGGCTGATTCGATCACTGTGCGTTCATTGCGAGCCGCGTGCGGCGGCAAGACGCATGGACTTGCAGCACAAAATTCTTTGCCGCGAATTTGAACAACCCCGCCAAATAGTGGGTGCAGGGGTCACCCCTGCCGAAGGAAGCGTGAAACCCACCGCGGGTTTCACATTCGATTAAGTTCCGCTACGCGGTACGCGCCAATGCTTCGGTGCTGCGCGTCGCGAGCGCCGCGTTGATCTCGACGCGCATCGCTTCTGCGTACTCCGCGGCGGCCTCGATCGGCTGGGCGCCTTCTTTCTTCCGATACGCGTACATCAGGCTTCGGCTCGCATTCACGATGAATCCCGTTCCGTCCGCGCGCGCCGACGCCACCGCGTCAGTGGCGGTGCCGCCTTGCACGCCATATCCCGGCACGAGAATCGTCGCCGCCGGCATCAACTCGCGCGCGCGCCGCGCCTGCACCGGATAAGTCGCGCCGACCACCGCACCGACCGAGCTGAGCCCGCTCGCGCCGATAAAATCGCCGCCCCATCCGTTGACGCGCGCCGCCACCGACTCCCATATCGGGCGACTGGGCGCATTGAGATCCTGAAATTCGCCCGACGAAGGATTCGATGTCTTCACCAGCACGAACACGCCGCGCCCGTTTTTGACCTTCGCGATAAACGGCATCAGCGCATCGCTGCCCTGGTACGGATTGACCGTGACCGAGTCGCAGTTGAAATCCCCGTCGCCGAGAAAGGCCTCCGCGTACGCGGCCGAGGTCGTACCAATATCACCGCGCTTCGCATCTGCGATTGTGATCAAGCCAAGGCGTCGCGCAAGCTTGATGACCTCGCAAAACGCGCGCATCCCTTCAAGACCGCGCGCTTCGTAAAACGCAAGCTGCGGCTTTATGGCGATCGCAGAGCGCGCGCAAGCCTCGACGATTTCACAGCAGAAGCGCGCGAGCGTGTAACCGGGCGGGATTCCCGGAGCCCCGGGAGCGTCGAGCTGAGGATCGAT
Source organism: Binatus sp. (SeqCode) (assembly GCF_049584895.1). Classification (GTDB taxonomy): domain Bacteria; phylum Desulfobacterota; class Binatia; order Binatales; family Binataceae; genus Binatus. The sequence continues at coordinate 12,995 of NZ_JBAUYR010000147.1, read as the reverse complement.
GCCGAGCACCACGACGCTGTCTTTTGCGCGCGACGCTTGAGCAAGGCGATCGGCAAAGTTCATCGCGAGAATTATTGCATACGGCGGCGCGGAGATCATATCGGGCGTTGCGTTTTCGCATCCGTCGCGGGCATCCTTTGGGATAACGACGGGAACGAAAGAACTGCATGAACAACCTGACTATCGTCACCAAGCTCCGTTTCGTTGCCGCGCTCGCGCCGGCAATTCTGCTAATCGCGGCGGTTGTAATTGCCGGCGGGTTCCACGCATTCGGCACCTTGCCGCGTGAAATCAATGACAACGAATATGCGGCGGAGCGCGCCGCCGAGGGGATGGAAACCGCGCTCTACAAGATGGATTGGGGACGCACGCAGCCTGACGCCTCGCAAATCGTGATGGACCAGCAGCGCGGTTTCATTTCCGAGATCGAAGTCGCGCGGCAGCATATCGGTAGCCGCGAACAAGCCGAACTAATCGAAAAAATCGCCAACGACGCCCGTCCGTTGTTCGACGCGATGCGCACCGCGTCGCCAAGCGACGACAGCCTCGAGCCGAAGCTCCGCGATCTGCAAGGCAGCGTCGCCGATCTGATGAGTGTCGACGACGCCGCCGTGATAGCGGTCGCCAACAGCGCCGAATCGCAAGCCCGCACGATGATCGCAATTACAGTGATTGCGCTGGTGGCAGTCCCGTGGATCTGCTTCGCACTGATCGCCAGCCTGTCCGGCAATCTCTACAAAGAACTAAAAGAAATGCGCCGCCGCGTCGACGATCTCGCCGAGCACGCGCCCACTCCATCTGACGACATCCGCACCCTCGACCAATCCCTCGCAAAACTAGGCTTCCCAAAACCAAACCCAATGCTGGCCGAATAAAAAGAGCTGCATAGAGGAGAGCAGTATGTCCACGCCGATTTTTGGTGGATGCGCCTGCGGTGCGATTCGGTACAGCTATGAGGGGGAGCCAGCGCTGGCCCTGAATTGTCACTGTCGGGATTGTCAGCGTGAAACCGGGAGCGCCTTCGCCTCGATTCTAATTGTTCCCAGCGCACGCTTCAGACTAGTCAAGGGGACGCCGAAGCACTTCGCACTCACCGCCGACAGCGGGCGCACAACCACGCGAGCCTTCTGCGGCGATTGCGGATCGCCCCTGTTCGGCTTCGGCCCCGACTTCGCCAATATCCGAGTCGGCAGCCTGGACGACCCAAGTACGTTTCGTCCCACGCAGGACATCTACGTTTCGAGCGCCCAGCCGTGGGATTACATGAACCCCGAGTTGCAAAAATCTTCGAAGCTGCCGGGCAACCGATGAGTCCTACTTCTTCTTCCTCTTCGCGACGTTCTTCGTCGGCGCCTTCGCGCTGCCGTCGGGCAGAACGATGTCGAGGCTGCGCCATAGGTACCATGCCGCCGCGGTTCTGTAGGGACGCCATCGCTCGGCGTGTTTTAGCAGGCGTTTGCGATTGGGGCGTTGGCGCATCCGGTAGTGGCGTCTGATTGCATTCTGGACGCCCAGGTCGTCGGCGGGCATCACGTCGGGCCGCCCCAGGTTGAACATCAGGAACATCTCGGCGGTCCATCGGCCGATTCCCTTGACCATGACGAGATGCTCGATGATCTCTTCGTCGGACATGCGGTGGAACAGGTGGAAGTTGAGCTTGCCGTCCCTGATGTGCGCGGCGAGGTCTTTTATATAGAGTGCTTTCTTTCCCGAAAGGCCTACGGCGCGTAATTCGGCGTCGGTCTTGGCCAGCACTTGTTCGGGCGTCGGAAATTCGGCATCGGGGAACAGCCCGACGAAACGGCCGTAGATCGCATTGGCGGCCGCGCCCGCGAGCTGCTGAAAAATGATCGCCCGCGCCAGTGCCTGGAAACGCTCGCGCCGCGGCTGGATTCCAAGTGGACCGACTTCGGCAATAATCCGCGCGAGGATCGGATCAGCCTTGCTGAGATGAATCCGCGCTTTACGTGCGTAATCTGCTTTGTTGGTAGCCACTTTCCTGAAAAACCATTTTCTTGAAAGACGGTTCGCCGAATCTTGCACGCCTGCTAATGTCGTTCAATCGGTACCATGAGTGACGACGCGAGACTCCCGATGTGTCCCGAGAACCTCCACGAGGGAATGCGCCTCGGGCCGATTAACTACGTCGTCACCCCGGAGCGCGCGCGATCATTTTCTGATGCGGTCAAGGCTACGAATCCCGACTTCATCCCGACTGCGCAAAATCCCAACGCGATCGTGCCGCCGACGATGCGCCTGCAGGATTACGCTCTTCTTATCGCCACGCATCTGAAAGGCGGCAAGGGCGGCGTCCACGCCAAGCATTGGTGCGAGTTCCATGAGCCGATGCGCGTCGGGCAGGCAGTCAAGGTCGAAGGAACGATCACCGCGACGTACCGCAAGCGAGGCAAGTTTTATTTCACGCTGGAATATGAATCGCGCGACGCCGCGACGAATCAACTGCTGATACGGCAGGCGATCACGTCGGTCCTGCTGAACGACAAAGGCGAAATGCAATGAGCGCGGCGGCAGGCGAGATTCGAATCGGCGCGGAGCTGGTCTCTGCTCCCTACCTCCTCGACGCGGCTGCGGCCAAGGCCTATCACGATGGCATCGAAGGGCCACCGCGGCGCCGCCCGCCACGCGGTATCCACGACGACAAGGACGCAGCGCGCAAGGCAGGGTTCACGGCACCGATCGCCGGCGGCGAGCAGACGATCGCGGTAATCGCGCAATTCCTCGCCGACAACTTCGGCATGCGCTTCGTTCGCGGCGGACGCATCGAAGTATCGCTCACCAAACCGGTGCTCTTTGGCGACACGTTGCTCTCGCACGCGAAAATTATTTCCGTCGATCTGAATGCGAATCGCGCAGAGCTGCAGATTCACGTCGACAATCAGCGCGGCCAACAGGTGCCGACCGGTACCGCCGCAGTCAGGATCAACGACGCATGAGCGCCGGCCCGATTCCCGACACGACCGCGATCCAGCGCGACGACGTCCCCGCGGCACGCGCGACACCGCTCTGGCGCAAGGCGCTCCCGTATCTCGGGACCGTCGCGATTTTTGCTTTGATCTTCTGGCGCATCCCGATTCGCAAAGTCGAGCAGGCGCTGTCGCAGGTGCCGATACTCGATTTCCTGGCGGTCTTCATGCCCTACTCGCTCTTCTACTGCGCGATCGATTCCGCCTGCCTCACCTGGGTCGTGCGACGCTTCAACGCGCGGATGCGCTACCGCGACATCCTGCCGATTCGCGCGAGCATGTACGTGCTGGCGCTAATCAACACCAGCCTCGCGCAGGGCGGCGTCGCGTATTATCTGCATCGCAAAGCCGGTATCACCTTTCTGAGCGCGCTCAGCTCGGTGCTCTTCATCGCGATGCTCGAAATTTACCAGCTCTTTCTGTTCTCGACGCTCGGCGTGATCTTCTACACACCGGTAGGCGCCGCGCAGATAAGGATCGTCGCGATTCTGCGCATCGCGTACATCGCGGCCTGGGCTCTGCTTGCGGGAGTCATGATTTTTTTCGCGATTGCCCGTCGCAGCGCCCGGATTCGCGACTGGGTCGAGACTGGACGCGCAGGAGCACTGCTCGCGACGTTCGTCGAGGCGCGCCCACTCGACTACCTGATGGTGCTGGCGATCAAGGCGCCGACGTTTCTCGCCTCGGTCGTCGCGCAATATTACGCGCTGGCGCTGTACGGAATCGCGATCCCGTTTGTGAAGCTGATGCTGTTTCTGCCACTGGTGTTCCTCGCCGCCGCGCTGCCAATCTCGGTGGCTCATCTCGGCACCAGCCAGGCCGCGTGGCTGCTGTTCTTCTCGACCAACGCGACGCCCGCAAAAATCGTCGCCTACAGCCTCGCGGCGCAGCTAACGTTCATGCTGTGCAACGCGCTGATCGGGCTGGTGTTCCTGCCGCGCGCGAGTCGCGAGCTGACAGCCTTGCGCGCAGAGGACGCGAGCACTCCGACAACCGCTTAGGATCTACCGCACCGTGAGGACAGGAAACCCTTCGCGCCGTGCCGCTTCTGCGAGTCTGTTATCGAGCGTGACGAGTTCGAGAGATTGCGGGTCGCCGTCGGCGGCAACAATGGCGGCGCCGAGCTGAAGGGCGTCTGCCGCGCGCAGTGGATAGTCCATGACGATGCGCTCAGCGTGAAGGCGAGTGGCGGCGGCGTCGGAAATTTAACTCCATCTCGAAGCGACTTCGTGCACTTCCCGAACCGCTCGGTTCCATCGAGCTAGCAGTTCCGGCCATTCACGTTTCCTTCTTGCGATGCCTGAGATTGCTTCGACTCGTGTCATCATCCAGGTCGTGATGCCAGGATCGGCGGCTCGCCAGCCCTGAACTTCCGCGGTCGACGCCTCTTCAATGAATAAAGGGACCAGCGCCGAGGCGTCCCAGTATCTCACCGGCCGTTCTCTCGCTCCTCCAACAGTGCCTGCAGAACGCTAGCGCCTTCAGGGATCTTGATGGGCTTATGAGTCTTGAACCATGCAACCAAATCGCCGGTGCCGCGCCTGATAGCGCCCTTTCGTTCAAGCCGCGCCGGGCGTTCCTCATCACGGTCCTGTTTGCTGACAGCTTTGCCCTTTGTGAGAGGAACGATCTCGGCGATTGAGGTGTCGCGGTCGTACACGATTACGGAACCGCCCGCACGGACGTGATCGAGATAGCGGGAAAGGCCGTTTCGAAGCTCCGCGATTTTGGCTTTCTTCATAGTGAAGGGATCATAGCCAAGTTGGCGCTGTCGGGCTACGCAGTTGATGCGGTCAGCGCCAGTGCGTGAGTTCTCGCTCAGGTCAGAAGAGTTTGCCGAGCGCGCCCGGCTCGAGCCGGATGCCGACATAGAAGGGACCGAACTTCGCGTACGACGCGCTGGCCTCGTCAAAGCGCATCTCGTAGACGAGTTTCTTGAACACGATCGGATCGTCGGCAAACAGGTCGACCCCCCATTCCCAATCGTCGAAACCGATCGAGCCCGAAATGATCTGCGTCACCTCACCCGCGAAACGCCGCCCGACCATCCCATGATTGTGCATCAACCGCTGGCGATCCTCGATCGGCAATCGGTACCAGTTGTCGGCGCCGTCGCGTTTCTTGTCCATCGGATAGAAACACAGGAATGGGCGCGTGGGAATTTTCGGAAACAGGCGCGGCGATATCTTCTCGCGCTGGCGGGCAAGCTCGGACTCGATTTCCGATTTCCATTGCGGCGAATGCGGTCCGACGCCGCTCTCGACGAGTTTGCGATAGAGCGCCACCGTCGCTTCGTAAAGCCCGATCTCGATCACCGACAGATACGACGTAGTCGGCTCCAGGTAGTCGCTGAGCGCGAGCCCCGCGACCGCCTGTTCAGCATCGCGGAGTTCCTCGAAGCTGCGCCGAAAATGAACGATCATCAGATCGCCCTTGTGTCCCAATGCTGAAAAAAGCGCGCTCTCACCGTCCTCGCGCCGCGCCATCTCGGCGAACATCTTCGACGCGTCGTTGATTGCCGCGTCGAGTTTCGCGGCTTCGATGGCGCGCAATTCGCGCCGCCGCACGCGGAACATCTGATGCAGAATGCTGTAGCCCTCGAGCGTCAGCGGCGCGGCGGGAAAATCGCCGGGAATCTTCGTGCGGTCTTTATTTCGATTTTGCTCTGCGCGGTCGCTGCTCATGACGGCAATTCTAGACGCTATCCAGCCGGTTGTCTTGATACGCGCGAATGAATGCACGCATCGACTAGCGCCTCCGCGACGGCGGGATTCGAGGCCCAATGCGCGTGAACGTACGACGCGAGAACATTTGCGACACGGTAGCCTTCGGCGAACGGAGCGCCACCCCATCGCGGCGCAACCTTGTAGATGCGATCGATGTAGACGCGATCGATCCGATCGGCGCCATCAACAGCTTCGAGCGTCGAATGGCGAAACTGATGCCCTCGAAATCGCGTCTGGGTAGGACCGAGAATCGAATCCGCTAGCGTCTCGACCTCGACGTAGCCAATCGCCTGCAGTCTCTCCGACATCACCGCGACGCCGGGGATGATCGCAGCCATCGGCCATCGCGCGCCGTCAAGCGTTTTGATTGCGTCCGTCAGGTACATCAGTCCGCCGCATTCGGCATAAATCAGGCCGCCGCTAGCCGCGAAGCGCCGAATGGCCGCGAGCATCGCAGTGTTCGAAGACAGTTCGCGCGCGAACGCCTCGGGATATCCGCCGCCAAAGTAGAGTCCATCGACTTCGGGCAGTTCGCGATCGCGGATCGGCGAGAAATTTAGAATCTCCGCGCCGAGCAAACGCAGCCGATTCAAATTATCTTCATAGTAAAAGTGAAACGCCTCGTCGTACGCAACGCCGATTCGGCATCGCGGCCGCGCACTCGGATCGATCTTGCTCAGCACAGACGCGCGACCAACTTCAAGCGCGGGCGCCGATCGCGCAATCTCGACAATCGCGTCGAGATCGAGCCACTCGGCCGCAAGCCGGCTCCATCCGTCGATCAGCCGCTGCGGCACATTCGATTCGTCCGCCATCAGCAGGCCGAGATGACGCTCCGGAAAAGCGAGATCGGCATTTGCGGGAAATCCACCGACTATAGGAACTTCGGGCTGGGCGGCGCGCAACAAATCCAGATGCCCGCGCCCACCAACGCGATTGCAAATCATCCCGGCCACGCGCACCGCCGGATCGAAACGCGCGAAACCCGCTGCCACCGCGGCAATCGTGCGCGCGACGCCGGACGCGTCAGTAACAAGGATCACCGGCGCGTCGAGCCATTTCGCAAGCTGGGCGGTCGAGCCTTCATCACTGGTCGGCGTCGCCGAATCGAACAGCCCCATCATCCCTTCGATCACCGCGATGTCAGCGTCGGCGGACGCGCGCGCAAAAGTCGCGACTACCGCGTCACGATCCATCATCCAGCCGTCAAGGTTATGCGAGCGAACGCCGGCCGCGCGTTCGTGATAGGTGGGGTCGAGATAATCAGGCCCGCACTTGAAGGCCGCGACTTTTAGCCCGCGCGCGCGCATCGCACCGATCAGCGCAACCGTGGCAGTGGTCTTGCCAGCGCCACTGCCAGTCGCTGCTATGACGATGCGAGGAATGTTGCCCGAGAGGTCCATCGCGTTCGCGATCCTACTACAACACAATCACGCGAACCTGATGCGCGCGCCTTGCAGGAGTGAGGCGTCAAGCGTCGTCGCACCAGCGCCCGGATTCGCGAGGACGAGCTCGAACGGCGATTGACCATGATCGCGAATCCATTGCGCCAGTGGGCCATTCTCGCTTTTCGACGCAAGCAACTGCACCTCGTTCGGACCAATCGTGAACACAACGCCCGCCGCTTCGAGGTCTGGACGCTGCACAGGCGCACCGGGACGCCCGAGCACGCGCGCATAGCAGCGGCTGGTCGTGCCGGGATCGTCCACCGCGATCGCCAGCGTGCGAATCCCACCGGCGCCGTTGCGATGCGACCGCGCACGCGGGACCCGCTCATCGCGCGGCGTGTCGTCCTTGATCAGAAACGGCAACTGGCCGCTGAATGGAGTTTCGGGAGTCGCGAGCAACCAACTGAGGTGATAGCCGTCGGGACGATCGCGGGTCAGCGAAAAAGGATCGCCAATCTTCGCGCCCCCGCGGCGCATCGACTCGACGTCCGCCGCAAGATCGTCGGTGCTCAGGCAAAAATCGACGATGCCGCTGCCCTTCGCGAGCGCCCGCTGCCAGCGATGCCCCGTGTCCGGTTTCGTAAACGCGATCAGTTCGAGATAGCTGCCGTCGGCGAACGCGATCAGCGCGTTGTGAGTTCCGATCGGATGCTTCCCGCCTCGAACGACCGTGAATCCCACGCGCGAATAACTCGCAATCGCCGATTCGAGTTCGTTAACCACGATCGCGACATGGTCGATACCGGTGAACATGCATGTCCGAATACTAGAAACTCGCGCGAGCCGGAAGCAGCAGGCGCCGCTGCCGCAGATGCTCGGGGGCGTCGAGGAACACTTGATTGTAGTGGAACCCTCCGTGGGCTTCACGCTTCCTTGGTCAGGGGTGACCCTGCACCCAGTGTTAAGAACGATTTGTCGCAATTACAGGGAGGCCATCACTCGGTGCGAATGCGATGCCGCGGCGGGTGGCGCTCGCTTTGTAGCCGGGGGCTGGCTTCAGATTCACGCGCGCCAGGATTTCTGCGATCACGATTTTCATCTGATACGTCGCGAAGGCTGCGCCCAGGCATCGGCGGGCGCCGCCGCCGAAGGGGAAGAAGCTGTAGGGGCTTTGGCGCGCTTCGAGGAATCTGTCGGGGTTGAATTGCTCGGGGTTTGGCCATAGCTCGGGGCGTCGATGCACCAGGTAGATGCATGGCGCGATTGTCACGCCCGCCGGCAGGTCGCGGCCCGCGATTTTCAACGGCCTGGTCAGGGTGCGGCCGAAGTTTGGGATGACGGGGTCCAGGCGCATCGTCTCGTTGATCACCGCCTCGACGTACTTCAATTTCCCAACGTTAGACGAATCGAGTTGTTGGTCTCTTAATACTGAAGAAACTTCGGCGCGCGCGCGTTCCATCACGTCGGGATTTGTGATCAGCCGGTTGATTACCCATGCCATCGAGGCGGCGGTGGTTTCGTGTCCCGCTAGCATCAGCGTGTACATCTCGTCGCAGATTACTTCGTCGGGGAGCGGTTGTTCGTTTTCGTTGCGCGCAGCTAGCAGCATCGAGAGAACGTCCGCGCGTCCCTCGACGCCCTCCTTTCGCCGCCGCGCGAATTCATTGAACAGTATTGCGTCGACCTGACGCGTCAGCCTGACCGCACGTCCCCATGGACTCCACGCGCCGGCGTCGATACGCATCGCGGGCAAGCTGAAGAGTGTGCCGAGGCGGCTGGAAAAGATCTCGAATAGTGCTTTCAGCGATGCGCGCAACTCGGTGCCGGTGCTGTCATCTTCGAATCCGAAAACCGTACGGATGATCGTCTCGAAGGTGATCGCGCGCATCTGCGGATGAATCGGGAACTGCTGCCCTAAAGGCCACGACGCGATCGCATTGTCAGCCGCCGTGCGCATCGCATCGGCGTGCGATGCGACCTGCTCGCCATGAAACGCCGGCAGCAGCAGGCGCCGCTGCCGCAGATGCTCGGGGGCGTCGAGGAACAGCGACGACCGCTCACCCATGAACGCGCCCAGCGGTCGGTTGGCCTCGCCCGCATGCAGCGCGTCGGGATCGCCGAGGAAGACCTCACGCACCGCATCGGGAGCGCTCGTGAAGACGAACGGCAAGACTCCCGGCACCCGCACCGTGAACCAATCGCCGTAGCGCTGTGCGCATTCGTCGAGAAATCGAAAGGGATTCCGCACGAAGCCGAACGTCGCGATCAGGTTCGGGCCTGGCGGCAGGACGGAGAGAGGCATGAGAACTTGATTGTAGTGAAACCCACGGCGGGTTTCACATTCAATAACGTTTCCTTCGATTCTCCTGCAATGACCGCATCGACGTTCTCAGTCTTTTGCATCCTCGACGCTCGCTTTGTACCGTAGGCGAGGATTTCCGCGATGGCTGTCGCGCCCAAACCGCTTACCCAACCGACGCACGAGGTGCATGAGTTCTCCTCGAAGCGTAAGTGGATCATCGCGTTCTCCGTGATGCTGGGCACCGTGCTCGAGGTCCTCGACTCCTCGATCGTCAACGTCTCGCTGCCGCATATGCAGGGCAGTTTTTCCGCGAGCGTCGACGAGATTGCGTGGGTCGTCACGTCGTACCTGGTCGCCGCGGGAATCATGATCCCGATGACCGGGTGGATCGCCGAGCGCTTTGGGCGCAAGCGCTACTTCGTCGCGTCGATCGCGATGTTTATCGTGTCGTCGGCGCTGTGCGGCGTGGCGCAATCGCTCAACCAGATAGTGTTTTTCCGGCTGATGCAGGGTGCGGCGGGCGCGGCGATGATGCCTTTGTCACAGGCCATCCTGATGGAGACCTTTCCGCCGCGCGAGCAGGCGATGGCGATGGCGGTGTGGGGAATCGGGATGATGGTCGCGCCGATCATGGGCCCGACCATCGGCGGCTATATCACCGACGCGTGGAGCTGGCGCTGGAATTTCTACATCAACGTGCCGATCGGGACGTTGGCGGCGTTCATGGTCTACCGCTTCGTCGACGACCCGTCGTACATGCGCAACCTGCGGCGCGGACGCGTCGACCTGCTTGGGATCGCATGCCTGTTCGTGACGCTCGGCCTTGGCGAGATCGTGCTCGATCGCGGCGAGCGCGCCGATTGGTTCACCAGCCCGTGGGTGGTCTACTGCACCGCCGCGGCGCTCGTCTCGCTCGCGATCCTGGTTTATCACGAGCTGCATACCGAGGATCCGGTCGTCGATCTCTCGATTCTCGAGAACATGAACTTCACGCTGCCGGTAGCGCTGGTAATTTTCCTGACCTTTACGCTCTACGGCACCGCGATTCTGAATCCGATCTTCCTGCAGGAGACTCTCGGCTACACCGCGTCGAAGGCTGGACTCGTGATGGCGCCGCGCGGCTTCGGCACGATGTTCTCGATGGTCATCCTCGGCACCTACGCGCGCCGCGGCGGTGACATCCGTCCGCTGGTCGGTATCGGCTTTATCTTCGTTGGCCTCGCGATGTGGGAGATGTCGGGGCTGAATCTCGCCTCCGACGTGCGCCGAATCGTATGGCCCACTGTTCTCCAGGGCGTCGGCACCGGCCTGGTGTTCCCGGGCTTGTCGGCGGCGGCGCTGAGCTCGATGGAGAAATTCAAGATGGGGCGCGCGGCGAGTCTCTACTCAGTCACCCGCAACCTCGGCGCCGCGATCGGCACGTCGTACCTGACGACGCTCCTGATCCATCGCCAGCAGGTCAATCAGAGCTACCTCGTCGAGCACATCACGGTCTTCACGCTCCCGCATATGCAGATGCCGGGCGGCCTGAACATGGGCGACGAGTTCGCGATGGGCCACAAACATGGGATGGCGATGCTCTACGGAATGGTGCAGCGGCAGGCGATGATGCTGTCGTTCAACGACATCTACCGAATCCTGTGCGTGCTGATGCTGATACTGGTGCCGACCTTCCTGTTCCTCAAGCGCGACACGCGCAACCTGCCGGCTGAAGCGGCCCACTGAAAAAATTCTCGAGACTGGAAATTTTCTGACTGGACCGTGAATCGTGTTGTGGTCATCGCGCTGACAGCAAAGGATTTGTTCTCTTAATTCTCACGCACTGGTCGATCATGATGCGGCGCATTTGTGCTGGTCGAGGTTGGAGACGACGATCAAAATGTCGCATGCGCGACAAACCCTAGCCCGGCTTGAGTCCCTGATAATTTTATCCCAGCCGCATCCTGTTGAGTCTCGTCGGACCGCCGATAGAGTTCCATTAGCGCATCTCATTCTGACGCTGCCGACGCGATGGGAATGCCCACGAAAAGCTGCATTTGAGCAACCGGTTGTCAAGTTTGAACATCGGATCATTATCGCTCGAACGATATTGCCCGACCACGGTACGCGCGCTAGTTAAGATGCCGTCTTAGGATCTTGATGGCCTGAAAACGTCGCGCGGACCGCAACGGCCAAGTCGGGGATTTGACCACCAGTCGACGCGCGCATTATCCATCGAGCCGCTGCTTGGATTGAGTTGTGGGTGCGGGCAGGCGGGCGGGCATCGCAAAGATGCCGAGCTGGGCTGATGGTCCGATGAAAAGAGCCGGTGCGCATGGCGCAGTCTTGTTTTGGCGCTTTTCGATCTTGCAGCCCTGAAATCGGCGCCGCCGCGCGCCGCGGCCGTCAGTATTGGCGCGGCGCCATGGCAATCCGACCTGTTTTGAACCACGCCCGAATCGATTTCTCTCGCCTCAGTCGCATTAACAGTTCAAAATTTAAGTTGGATGACCAACGGCCCTTGACGGTGTCCGGCGGTAAGGTCGCGTGCACGGCACGCCGACCGGAACACGAAGCCCTTGGAGGTTGAGACTGTGCGAAACGGACCCTTGGTTCATCGACGCGCCAACGCAACCCGATTTGCTTATGGCGCGCCGTCGCCGTTGGAGCGTTTGCAATCACTTTCAGTATTCAACAGCCCTCGGACGTTCTCGCGTTGCGGGCGCAGCATCCCAATCGAGCCAGCGCCGTTCGAGACTCAGCGCTTGCAGCTCGGCAGCCGATTGCCGATCAACTTGCGCCATTTCCTGACCGAGCAATTGGGTGCCTCGATGCGTATCGAGGACGACTCGATCGTCGCGCTCGAACCGCGCTCGAATGAAAACCTGATGCGCGAGCTGGCGCGCGCCATTCGGCGCTTTTCCGCCGAACGCGCACGCGAAGCATGGTGTGAATGCGCGATGGGCCTCGATCGGCTCGAGCGCGAGTTCTTCGCCGCGCCCAGCGACGACCGTGGGCCGGTAGTGCTGTGCCTGCGATGTGCTTGCGTGGGCGCTGGTCCTCTCGATCAGCATAGCGGCCCTCGATGTATCTCCGTGCACCTGGGTGCTGAGGTCCGCGCGCAACAGCTCGAGGGCAAATGCGTCGACGGAACCCTGACGCCCGACGCGTTGCATCGCGCAGTCGAAAATTTCCGCCTGCATCGTACCGAGGCCGGTCAGCCTCACTATGATCTGGACTGCTACGTAGCCGGCGGGCAGGTAATCTTCACCTGGCGCCCCCTGCCGTCGTAGGAGCGTCGCGCGACAGGAAGGAAATTTCCCTCGATCATCGGCTGACCAGCGGATTCACTGAAAAAACTGAAAAAAGAAAAGGTGCTGGATTTCTCCAGCACCTGATTGGAATCAAAAAATTTTCGGTACTTACATCGCGGACGCGCGACGGCGGCGCTGTTCCTTACGACGACGGCGCTGGGCTTCCGAACGTTTGCGCTTGCGGCGGACGCTGGGCTTCTCGTAAAAAGCCCGCTTCTTCATCTCTTTGAAAACGCCCTCCTTGGCCAGCTTGCGTTTGAGCACTCGCATCGCTTGATCAAGAGAGCCTTCGACCCGAATTT
>NZ_JBAUYR010000146.1:0-57436 GCF_049584895.1 Binatus sp. (SeqCode) | reverse complement strand
CGGTCTCCTCAAGAACGCAGAAAAATTCGTCAAGGTGTATGAAGATAACGGTGTCGTGGATCTCAACATGACGGCCGCTATTTTTTCCGAAGACGATGTGGCGGCGATCCCGGATTTGGTGAAGTTTGGCATGCCCGCGGTCAAGTTCCTGCTTCCTTATCGCGGCGCCGAGGCGCTCGATGGGATGCCGGGCATCGATGACGGCATCCTCTACCTTGGCTTGCGCAAGGTCGCCGAGTTGGCCGCCAAGGGCTATCGGGTTTTCAGCCGCGTTCACACCGAGAACGTCGAGATTTTCGAGCGCCGGAAGCACGAGTACCTCAAGCTCAAGAATCAGAACTTCCAATGGGGTGATGTGCGCGACAAGATTTGTGAGCTCGACAGTCTCGCGCATTGTATTCAACTCGCGAGAATGACTAAGTGCCCGCTCTACGTGGTGCACATGACCGTTGGCGAAGGCCCCGAAATGATCTCGCGGGCGCGCGCGGAAGGAGTCAACGTCACTGCCGAGACTTGTCCACAGTACCTGGTGCTTACCAAGGACGAGGCCTACGGACGCATCCTGGGCAAAGTCAATCCGCCGCTTCGCGAAAAGTGGGACAACCAACAATTATGGGAAGGGCTCAAAAACGGCAGCGTGAGTGTAGTCGGCAGCGATCACGCTCCGTGCAAGAAAGTGCACAAGAAGGAATTCTGGACGGCGCATGTCGGAATGGCTGCGGTCGAGACGATGCTACCGGTCATGTTGAGTGAAGGTGTTAACAAGGGTCGGCTCTCTTTTGAGCGAGTGGTTGAAACCTGTTGTTACAATCCGGCCAAGATTTACGGTCTTGCTCCGCGCAAGGGCTGTATCTCGATCGGTTCGGATGCCGACCTGGTAATGGTCGATCTTAAGAAAAAAGTTAAAGTCAAAAACGAGAACCTTCACACCCAGGCTGACTATTGCGTTTTCGAAGGCAAGGAAATGACCGGTTGGCCGGTTGCGACCTGGCTGCGCGGCGAAATGATCATGAAGGATAACAAAATCCTGGCGAAGCCGGGCTATGGACGCTGGCTCGCGGCCGACGTGGCGCCATAGCCACGCGCGACAGTTGCCAGCAAAGGCCGACGTTTAATCCTAACTGTTTCCAATCGGTTGAGACTGAGTAATGGCTGAAAATCTGAAAGACGAGCAGAAAGCGAAAAGTATTTTCGGTTCCGTGGAAGCCGTGCAGGATGCTTTCGCCCGTCAAAACTATATCGCCGACCGCCCGCTCGCACTCACCGTGATGCTTGCGGCTCAGCTCAACAAGCCGATCCTGCTGGAAGGCGAGGCTGGAGTCGGGAAAACCGACGTCGCCAAAGTGGTGGCGCGCGCGCTCAATTCCGAATTGGTCCGCTTGCAGTGTTATGAAGGACTCGACGCCCAGAGCACCATCTACGAATGGAACTACGCCAAACAGATTCTGGCGATTCGTATGGCGGAAGCCGGCAAGCAGGAGGGAGCCCTTGAGCATACGATTTTCAGCGAGGAGTTCTTGCTGCCGAGACCATTACTGCGCGCTATTCGTCATCGTGGCGGAGGACCGGCGACGCTACTAATCGATGAAGTTGACAGGGCCGACGAAGAGTTTGAGGCATTCCTGCTCGAAGTGTTATCGGATTACCAGGTTACCGTGCCCGAACTCGGCACGTTTGTCGCCACCCATCCTCCTTTCGTAGTGCTGACTTCGAATCGTACCCGTGAACTCAATGACGCGCTCAAGCGCCGATGCCTGTATTTGTGGATTGACTATCCGCCCGCAAGCAAGGAGCGGGAGATCGTCGTTCGCAAAGTGCCGGGCATTTCCGATCAGCTCGCGCAACAGATTTGCGATCTGATGTCCACGCTACGGAAGATCGACTTTTACAAGCGCCCGGGGGTGGCGGAGACATTGGACTGGGCCCGCGCTCTGGTTGGTCTGAAAGTCTCGCAGGTTGAACCTTCGATGCTCGAGGAAACCGCCGGCTGCATTCTGAAATATAAAGATGATGTCGAACGTCTCACCGCTATCGGCGGCGCGAGGCTTTTGGCCGGCGATATCCCTGAGAACTAGACAAGGAAGCCGTGGCAGAGACCGCTAACAATCTTTACGACGCCCTCACGCCCGCAGATTCCGCGGTGGACGCCGCGTCGCGTCAGTTTGCCGACAGACTGTTCGAGTTTTGCAGGCTGTTGAAAGACGCCGGCCTCAATGTGACACCGGGCAGGATAATCGACGTGTTCCGCGCCCTTGCTTTCATTCATTTGGAGCGGCGCGAAGAATTCAGACTGGCACTGCGCGCGAATCTCGCGGCGAGCCGGGAAGAGGAAGAGATATTCGAGCGGTACTTTCGAGCGTATTGGGATCAAGAGGTTAGCGTCGAGAAGCAGCAGGCACCGACAGAGCTCGAAGCCGACCCCGAAGATCCGGGCCAGGACTATCCGGAGACGCCCCCGGATACGGCCGGCAGTCCGCGGCAATTCAGCCGCGACGAAGTTCTGCGCGACAAGAAACTGATCGCGATATGGCCAGGTCAATCGCTGGATCTTGCCGCGATTCTCCGCGAAATGCAGCGCCGGCTTGCGACTCGTCCTAGCCGAAGACGGGTACCGTCGCAAAGTGGACACCGAGTCGATCTGCGGCGTTCGCTCCGGAAGAACATCAAATATGGCGCCGAAATACTTCAGCTCGCACGTACTCGCCGAAAGATTCGTAAGACCAGACTGGCGTTACTGTTCGATGTCAGCGGATCGATGGATACGCACGGCGGGTTCCTGTTGCAGCTCATGCTAGGCTTGCAAAAGGGCTTCAAGAATTCGCGCACGGCCGTGTTCAGCACCTGCGTTACGGAAATCACCAGAGCGCTGCGTCAGCATTCCCTCGACCGCACCCTCGACGAGGTAGCCGCGGTAGCGCGTCACTGGTCGGGTGGAACCGACATAGGCGCCGCACTCGGACGATTCAATCGCGAACTGCTTATGGCTGGTTCAGCCAGCAACACCGTCGGAATAATCGTGAGCGATGGATACGATCAGGGAGACTCCGCCGTAATCAGAAGAGAAATGCAGGCTGTTCGTCGTCGGACCCGCACGATCGTGTGGATTAATCCGCTGCTCGGGACTGAAGGATATGCGCCCATCACGGCCGGCATGAAGGCCGCGTTACCTTATGTCGACTATTTTTTGCCAGCGCATGATTTTCCCTCGTTGCGGGCACTATGCAAGGTCCTGGGTGAAGTCTAGGTAATGTCGATCTAGGGAGAGACGCTGTGAAGTATATAGGTAAAGACGTTTTGGGATTGCCTACTCGCCAGCTCGTAGCTGGTAAGGGACAATTTGTCAGTGATGTGACATTGGATGGTATGTTGCATATGGCAGTAGTCAGAAGCCCATACGCACATGCCCGCATAAAGAGTATCAACACCAAACCCGCAGAGGCGGTTCCCGGTGTTGTCTATGTAATAACCGGCAAGGAAGTAATCGAAAATATGCGTCCGATCATGGAGGCCTATGATACCTCTGCGATGGGCGCGAAGAATGTCAAATGCTATGCGCTCTGCCCTGAACATGTCCGCTACGTGGGCGAAGCGGTCGCAGCGGTAGTCGCGGAGGATAAGTATACCGCGCGCCGCGCCGCCGACCTGGTCGACGTTGACTACGAGGAATTGCCTGTGGCCTACGACGCCGAAGAGGCCATGAAGCCCGGGGCGCCGCTTGTGGAACCGGACTGGGACAGCAACGTGATGGTGACGCGCGATTTCATCCGCGGCGATCTCGATAAAGCCTTCGCCGAAGCCGACGGCACTCTAAGCGGTACCATCAATACCCAGCGCTATACGGGCGCCGCTATCGAGCCACGCGGATATGTAGCGAACTACGATCCTTACCAGGACATGCTCACGGTTTGGGCGTCAACCCAAAATCCGCATCCTATGCGAGTATTCCTGGCCGAGACACTAGGTATCCCCGAAACCAGCATACGCGTGATTCAGCCTCACGTCGGCGGCGGTTTTGGGCTCAAGATACCAACCTTTCAGGAGGAACCGCTCATCGCGTATCTGGCCCGCAAACTCGCGCGGCCTATCAAGTGGATAGAAGAGCGTTACGAAAATCTTCTGGTCGGCGGTCATGCCCGGCAAACGCGGCTACACTACGACGTCGCCTACAAGAAGGACGGCAGCGTTATCGGGTTTCGCGCAAAGGTTATCGCCGACGTCGGCGCGCCGTCAGCACTATGCGGATGGGGCCAGTCCTTCGTGACTTCCTACTGCATACCTACTTGCTACAAGATCCCCAATTGCCGCGTTCAGCTCTTCACGGTCGTGACCAACAAATGCCCATGGAATGCGTATCGTGGCTACGGTAAGGAAGCCGCATCGTTCTTAATGGATCGCGTGATGGATGGCGTCGCGAAAGCCACTGGTATCGACCGCGCCGAAGTTCGCCTGAAGAATTTCATCCAGCCAGAAGAGTTTCCCTTCGAACAGGTCTCGGGCGCAATGCTCGACAGTGGTAACTACCCGAAAGCCCTCAAGCGGGTACTGGACATCGTCGGCTATAAGGACTTCCCAAAGTTGCAGGCGGATGCGCGAAAGCAAGGCCGCTGGATCGGTTTGGGAATCGGCCAGGAAGTGACTCCCGAGGGCTGCTCGATGCCCAAGTCCACCTTGCTGTCCGGCTATGATGGTTGCACGGTGCGCGTCAATCCTTCAGGCCAGGTTACAGTCCTGACCGGAGTCACATCGCCCGGCTCCGGAAACGAAACTGGCATCGCTCAGATTGTCGCAGACACGCTGGGTGTCGACGTCAAGACTATCAGAGTCATCCAGGGCGACACCGACACCTGCCCGTATGGATTAGGCAACTACAGCTCTCGCAGCATCATCATGGGCGGAGCTGCGGCCCAGGTCGCCGGAAACGATATCCGCGAGAAGATGTTCAAGGTGGCGTCGCAGATGCTCGAGGTTGCGCCAGCCGACGTCGACAGCGAAGATGGCAAAATCTACGTCAAGGGAGCCCCCAGTAGGTACGTCCTGTTCAAGGACGTTGCGAGCACAGTTTATCGCGATTGCTACGGCAAGTTTGCTTCCGGCGTCGAGCCGGGTCTCGAAGCGACGCGTTATTTTCGGCATCCGAACGTCTACCATCAACCGGAAGTGGACGGCCGATTCAGCTCATATCCGTCATGGCCGAACGGTGTCTCGGCTTGCGTGGTAGAAGTCGATCCGGAGACGGGAATCGTCAAGCTGCTGCGATATTGCGCAGTCCACGACGCTGGCGTGTTGATAAATCCCCTACTGGCACAGGCCAATTTGCACGGCGGCATCATTCAGGGTTTGGGCGGAGCGATGTTTGAGAATCTCGTCTACGACGAATCCGGGCAACTCAAAACCGCCAGCTTCCTCGATTACACGATTCCGACCGCGGTCGACGCTCCAAGCCTTGAGGTCGAGCATCAGGAGACGCGCTCGCCATTCAATCCGCTTGGATGCAAGGGCGTCGGCGAGTCGGGCGTCACCGCTCCTTTGGGCGCGATATGCAGCGCGGTTGAAAATGCGCTCAGCCACTTGAAAATTGATTTCGACCAAATGCCGCTGACGCCCGATCGTGTTTGGCAGGAAATTCGGCAGGCGCAGCAACAACGAGCATGAGGAGTTAAACGATGATTTCCGAAGAATTTGAATTTTGCGCTCCTAAGAAACTCTCCGAAGCGATCGCATTGCTCGATCGCTACGGTGACGACGCGAAGGTTCTCGCCGGCGGAATGAGTCTGGTGCCGATGATGACTCTGGGGCTCGTCCGCCCGAAGGCAGTTATCAGTTTTAATCACATAGCTGATCTGAACTTCGTCAACGATGCCAAAGACGTCATTCGAATCGGCGCGATGACCCGGCACGAGGCGGTCGCGCAAAACGAGTTGATCAAAAAGCACGTCCCGCTACTGGCGATTGCCGCGCATGGAATCGGTGACGTACAGGTGCGCCATCGCGGAACGATTGGCGGGAGCCTGGCGCATGCAGACCCGGCGGCCGACTATCCTCCGGTCATGCTGGTCCTGGGCGCTCAGTTCCGGATTCAGAGTTCCAAGGGCGACAGGATGGTAAAGGCCGCTGATTTCTTTACCGGCCTGATGCAGACCGCGGTGGGTGCGGGCGAGATTCTCTCCGAGATTCACGTGCCCAAGTTGCCTGCCGGCGCGGGATCATCGTATCTGCGGCTACATCGCGTAGAAGGAAATTTTCCCATTGTCAACGCGGCTGCCGTTATTGAGAAGGGGTTCAAGTCGGCGCGAGTCGCTATGGGCGGCATCGGGGACAGGGCAGTGATGGTTGACGTTACCAAACAGGTCAGCAAAGGCGTCAACGATCAGAGCCTCAAGGCCATCTCCGAAGCTGCGTATGGAGCTTCGAAGGACGCGTACGGAGACCTCAACGGTGATACCGAATATCGCCGCGCTATGGCGCGCGTCTTTGCACAGCGGGCGATCAAGGAAGCCGCGACGAAAATTTCCTGAATTCGATCAACGAAACGCAAACACACGGAAACTATAAAACCATGAAAACTCCGGTTGAGATCACAGTAAACAAGAAAAAATACAAAGTCGAAGTCGACACCCGCATGATCCTCGCTGACATGCTGCGCGAGGAACTCCGGCTCACCGGCACTCACATCGGATGCGGCACCGGCAACTGCGGCGCCTGTACTGTCATCATGAACGGCGAGACCGTGAAGTCATGCTGCATTATCGCGGCGGATGCCAATGGGCAGGAAGTCTTGACGATCGAGGGGATCAGCTCTAGCGCGAACGAGTTGCATCCGATCCAGCAGGCATTCGTCGAAAACCAGGGACTCCAGTGCGGCTATTGCACTCCGGGGATGGTCCTATCGACGATCCAACTGCTCAAGGACAATCCTGATCCCAGCGAAGACCAGATCCGCCACGGCATCTCCGGGAACCTTTGCCGCTGCACCGGCTACCAATTTATCGTCCAATCGATTCAGGATGCGGCGAAGCGATTGAGCAAGAACGGCAAGGCGCCCGCGTCTCGATAATTCGCGAAAGGTAAAGCCAGGCCCTGTGAAGTACATAGGCAAAGGAATTACCGGCAAGACTAATCAAGTCTTAACCGCCGGCAAGGGCACTTTCGTCGGCGACATCACATTGCCCGGGATGTGTCACCTCGCAATCGTGCGCAGTCCATACGCGCACGCCCGGATCAAATCGATCGATACCAAGGCTGCGGACCAATTCCCCGGCGTTATCGCGACGATCACCGGCGATGAGATCATCCGCAACACCAAACCAATTCCCACCCACAGTCCCGCGTTGGGTGAGAAGAAATTCGAACTCTATGCGCTGGCGACTGGCAAGGTTCGATACTCGGGTGAGCCGGTCGCGGCAGTTGTCGCCGAGGATCGTTTTACCGCGAAGCATGCCGCCGAATTGATCGGCGTGGTCTACGAGGACTTGCCCCCGGTTGTTGATCCCGAGAAGGCGCTTGAAGCAGGCAGCGCTCTGGTCGTCGATGAATGGGGCGACAATATCTTGAGTTCAAGGATTGAAGTCCACGGCGATCCCGACGCGCGGCTAAAATCTGCGGCCGGGATTGTACGCGGGGACGTTCGCACTCAACGCTATACCGGAGGTGCGATCGAGCCGCGTGGATATCTTGCCAGCTACGATCGGTATCGCTCCAAGCTGACATTTTGGGCCTCGACCCAGTCGCCGCATTCGTTGCGCTTGTTTCTGTCGGAAATACTCGGCATGCGCGAAAGCCAGATCCAGGTTATCGAACCGCATGTCGGTGGCGCTTTCGGCTTGAAGCTCCCGACCTATCCCGAAGAACCTCTCATCTGTTATCTCGCAATCAAGCTTGGACGGCCTATCCGATGGATTGAGGAGCGAACCGAAAATCTGCTCGCCGGCGGCCATGCGCGCGAGATGCGGCTCGCGTTTGAGGCGGGCTACGAAAAAGATGGTCGTGTCTCCGCGCTCAAGGTTAGACTCCTTGCCGACGTCGGCGCTCCCTCGGCGTTGTGCGGCTGGGGTATGGCAAACGTCGCCGCATTTTTGATTCCGGCGGTCTACAAGATCCCTGACGTTAGAGTCGAGCGCCTCACGGTCGTAACCAACAAATGTCCGTGGAACGCTTATCGAGCCTACGGCAAAGAGGCTTCGATGCTCATGCTCGAGCGAATGATGGATCTCGTCGCCGAACGCACCGGACTCGATCGCGCCGAGGTTCGACTTCGCAATTTTATTCAACCAAACGAATTTCCTTACAAACAGGTATCGGGTGCGAGCCTCGACAGCGGAAATTACCAGCGCGTGATGGCCAATATTCTCAAGGCGGGAGATTGGCGTGGTTTTCCGACTCTGCAAGCCGACGCCAGGAAACGCGGCGAGCTTCTCGGAATCGGCCTGGCTTACGAACTCACTCCCGAAGGTGGCTGCATTCCAAAATCGTCGTTGCTTTCCGCCTACGACGGAACCCGCGTCCAGGTCAGCCCCAAGGGCGAAGTGACTATAATGACCGGCGTCACCTCGCCGGGATGCGGAAACGAAACCGGAATCGCTCAGATTGTCGCCGACGAACTTGGTATTTCGCCCGATAGCATCACGGTCGTCCAGGGCGACACCGATACGTGTCCTTTCGGCTTGGGAAATTCGAGTTCACGCAGCGTGATTTTCGGAGGCTCTGCCGCCAAGCTCGCCGCCCGGGAAATCCGCGATAAGATTTCGCGAGTCTCGGCGCGAATGCTCGAAGTATCGCCGGAAGATCTCGAACTCGAGGACGGCAAAATCGTCGTCAAAGGCGCTCCCTCGCGGTCTGTGAGCTTCGCCGACGTGGCGGGCGTCATCTATCGTGAAGCGTTCACCCTGGCCGCCTGCGATGAGGAACCCGGTCTCGACACCACCAGGTATTTTCGCCACGGCAACTTCGATGCGATGAACAAGCAGCCCGATCCCGAAGGTCGGCTGAATTTCTATTCCACTTGGCCCAACGGCGCTACCATCGCAATCGTTCGCGTCGACATCGAGACCGGAATGGTGAAGGTGCTGCGGCTGCTCAGCGTGCACGATGCCGGAGTGCTCATCAACCCGATGCTCGTGAACGCCAATCTTCATGGTGCTTTTGCGCAGTCGCTGGGAGGTGCGTTGTTCGAAAATCTGGTGTACGACGAAGCCGGACAGCTCCAGACCGCGAGTTTCATGGACTACACCATGCCGACCGCAGTCGATTTGCCCAACTTCGAAACCGCGCACGAGGAAACACCTTCGCCGTTCAACCCGCTCGGCGCGAAGGGCGCGGGTGAATCAGGAATCTCAGGACCGATGGCTGCCGTTGCGGGCGCCATCGACGACGCTTTGCGGCAGGCGGGTTTGAGCGTCCACGTGATGGAGATGCCGCTCACTCCAAATCGCGTCTGGAACTATATCCAGGCTGCCAAAAACAAGCAGCGCAGCGACCCCCAATGATCATCGATGCCCACGCGCACTGCGACGTCCGCTTCGGGTGGATTCATACGCCCGAGGTGCTCTTCGGGATCATGGCTGAGGGCGGTATCGACAAGGCCTGCATTACAGGGTTGGCCGATATTCCCGGCGACGACGACGAGGCATATCCGCGGTTCGTCGCCGCACTTCGCTCCGATCCTGAGCGCATCGCTGCCGGCTATCTAAGGATCAATCCGTGGTACGGAAATCGGGCGCGCGATCTTTTTATACGATCCGTGCGCGAGGATGGAATCCGCGGCCTGAAATTGCATCCCACTACCATCATTCTTCCGCCCAATGCCCCTGCCGTCATCGAGTTTGTGCGTCTTGCCGGCGAGCTTCGCGTTCCAGTGCTGTTCCATAGTGGAGACGAGCCCAATGCGCTGCCGCTTCAAATCGGTAAGTGTGCGGAGGCTTGTCCCGATACCGACATCATCATGGGCCACATGGGTGGCACTTTCTTCTGGGAGGACGCGCTACGGGTCGCGCAAAAGTATCCGAACGTATATCTCGAACCAAGCGGAAATCCCCTGCCGGATATCATTCAAAAAGCAGTACGGGCAGTCGGTGCTGAGCGCGTGGTTTTCGGCACCGATATGCCGGCGATTCACCCTAAAGTCGAACGCTACAAACTCGACCATGCCGGCCTGACGCCTGACCAGAAAGAACTCGTGTGCTCGCGCAATATCGCGCGGCTCATGGGCTTGAAGCTGAACAGCAATCGATGATTTTCGACGCGAACACCAGCCTGGGTGAGAGTCTGTATGGCCCTCGTGCCACCGCCGAGCAGTTGCTGACCCGGATGGACGCTCTCGGAATCGATCGTTCGATCGTCAGTTCATTCACGCCGCGCGATCTGGACCTGCGCCGCGCAAACCACACACTCTCTGAAATTGTCGCCAAAAATCCGCGCCTGATCGGATTCGCGCGAATCGATCCTCGGCTCGGCATGAAATCGGTCGCGGAGCTGGAAGCCTGCCAGCGCGAGGGTTTTCGTGGCGTCAAGGTAGATCCGTTCGAACAGGCATTTGTGATCAACTCCGACTTGGTATTGGATTTCTTCAAGGAATGCGCCGCCGCCAGGATGCCCGCGTTGGTCGTCTCCGGTTATCCGTGCCTCTCGTCGCCGATTCAAGTCGGTGACCTTGCCGAGCGAATTCCTGAACTGACTATCATCATGGAGCATGGCGGTCAGTTGGCAATGCACGGACTGGGTATCTTCGATTGCTTGCTGGTGGTCAAGGAAACGGAAAGTGTCTACATCGAAACCAGCGGCATACCCGAAACTGGAACCGAAGGTTTAATCGAACGCTCGGTTCTGGAGGTTTCTCCCAACCGCGTCATTTTCGGTAGCAACTCACCTGTCAACGATCCGGCGATGGAGCTCGAGCGCATACGTGTGTCGCGGATTCCTGATAATGCCCGGAACCGGATCATGGGAGCCAATCTGGCCGCGATTCTCGGATTGTAGGAGGCGAGATCATGCCGTCCATTGTTCCAATGACTGCAGATCGGTTCGACGCGATGGACGAAATCGACGTTGAAGCCTGGTCGAATTGGGCAACCAAAAAGTTCGGCCGCGCAATTCAGTTCCCCAGCAAGCGGCTCGTCTACGGGACCTACCTCGACGGGGACCCGCAGGGCGGATTCGTCGCTCTCGACGATAGCGGAAAACCCGTTGGCTACATTTTCACAAGAACCTTCGGCAAAGTTGGCTTCTTCGGACCGTTCGGCGTCGTTCCCGCTTACCAGGGTACCGCCGTCGGCAAAGCCTTAGTGCGAGCGACGATCGAGTACATGGAGCGATCTAGCTGCACCACGATTGGGCTCGAGACAATGCCCGAGACTGCCTACAATCTCGGCCTTTATACCAAGCTCGGGTTCCGACTGTTTAGCTTGACGCTCCGGCTTCAAAAGTCGGTACCGCCCGGAGGCCGGAATCTCCCATCGAACGTTAAGGCGGTCAAGGAACCTTCCGACGAGCTGCTGTCGCAAATCAAGCGCATCAGCGGGACGCTCGAAGACGGGTTGGACTTCAGCAAGGAAGTCCAGCTGCTGCGGAAGTATCCCATCGGGACCTGTCTGACCTACGAAAAAGACTCTGCGGTTTGCGGTTTCGCGCTGTGTTACACGTTCAATGAGACGGTCGGGCTATATCCCGCAAGTGACGCGCAAAATCTCCGGATCAGAATTCTGGCGATGGACTCGCGCCGCTGCAGTCAGGAGGACGGCGCCGTCCTGGTCGGTGCGTGCGAAACTTTCGCGCGCTCGCTGGGTCGCACTACGATTACTATTCCCATTTACGCGGAATACTATTCGACGCTGATGAAGCTATACTCACTAGGATATCGTGTCCATGACGATTACCCATCGTTAGTAAAGCTTGCACAGCGCGATTACCATGTTCCTCACCCAGATGCGGTTTGCCTGAATGAATGGGCTGGATAGTTAATAGATAGTCAACTTACTATACACGGAATAGATAAATAAATGGCGGTACTAAGTAAATCTCGCCTCGACCGCTTTCTCAAAGGTAGTAATCTGATTGCTACTCTCGCGACCTTGGACCGCGACGGACGACCGTATCTGGTTCCTGTCTGGTACGAATGGGACGGAACTCATCTCTGGGTCGTCAGCAAGCCCAAGGCCGAGTACGTAGAAAATTTGAGAAGAAACCCGCAAGCCGCCGTTTCAGTCGCGACTCGCGAGATTCCTTACGTGCGCGTCTACATGCAAGGTCCCGCGCGCCTGATAAAAACAGGAAAAGATTGGTTACCGATGGGACGTCGGATGGCCACGCGCTATCTCGGAAGAAACGAAGGACGTGCTTATATCGAGAAGAGTAAGGACTGGGAGCGTATCTATATCAGGCTTAAGCCGGTCCGCATCGTGTCATGGGACGGAGGCACAACCGGTCATGAGTGGGGGAAAAAGTACATTCAGATTTCCCCCGAAGCGGGCGCGAACAATACCAGCGGCGCTAACGGCAAGGCCAAGCTTGCGCGTAGTCGAATTGCCCGGCCAGAGATCCGTCGCGCGAGGGAGGTCGGGACCACGCGCGGGCTCGCTGGCGGTCGCCGGTAAAACAGGATCGAGTGCCGATCTTCGAATACAGCTGCGGGCGCTGCGGCGCGCTCAGGAGCATCCTCATGCTGAAGGGGGATCGCGAACCCAAACGATGCGAAGCCTGCGGATCCCCGCGGCTCATCCGCTTGATGTCCGGATTCAGCATTCGTAGCGACTCTATCGGTTCGAATGACGATGAGGCTCTGCGATACCGGCCCACGGAATTTCTGGAAGAGCCTGCAAAGTTTGAAAAGGCGATGAAATCTCTTCAGAAACGCACAGGTGCGAAACTTCGAGGAGAGCAAGTCGACGACGCGATGCATCGCCTGTCCGAGGCGAAGCGCCAGAAATGAGTCTTTCGACGGTCTCCGCCGCTATCAGGCCGCCGGCGGTGGATGTTTAATCCCGAGGCGTTCCATCTTGCTGCGCAGCGTATTCGGATGCAGTCCCAAAATTTCAGCTGCTCCTTTCCGTCCGGAAATCCGCCATCCAGTCGTATCCAGTGTTTCGCAGATATAGCGCCGCTCCATTTGTTGCAGCGTCAGTTTTCCCGAAGCGTAATCAGGATGGCAATGGCCGCTTTGCGAATTTCTCGATTTCAGATCGGAGTCCAATTCGATTCCGATCTCGAGCATAGGACCGTTGTTCAGAAGGACCGCTCGCTCAATGATGTTCTCCAACTCTCGAATGTTGCCGGGCCACGAATAGCCAAGCATCATGGCCCGTGCGGTGGGGCTAAGCGATTGGATGTTGCGCGCGAACTTCTGCGCATAGAGTTGAACGAGATGCTCGGCCAGCGCGAGCACATCCTCGATCCGCTCGCGCAGTGGCGGAAGGTGCAGGCTCACGACGTTAAGCCGGTAGAACAGATCCTGCCGAAACCGTCCCGCCGCAACCTCTGCCTGCAAATCCCGGTTGGTCGCCGCGATCACTCGAATGTCGACCTTGACGGGACTGGTCCCCCCAACTCGATATATCTGCCGATCTTGAAGAGCCCCCAGGAGCTTGGACTGGATCTCGGGTGGCATTTCGGCCACCTCATCGAGCATTAAGGTGCCGCCTTGTGCGAGCTCAAAACGGCCCATGCGGCGCGAGCTGGCCCCGGTGAATGCTCCCTTCTCATGGCCGAACAGTTCAGTCTCGATCAAGCTTGTGGTCAAAGCGGCACAATCACAGACGACGAACGGACGGTCGCGGCGCCCGCTCCAATCGTGCAGCGCTCGCGCCAGAACGCCTTTCCCGGTTCCAGTTTCGCCGGTGATCAGTACCGTCGCATCGACCTTGGCGGTGGTTACCAAACGCTCGCGAACCGCTCGTAAGGATGGGCAGAGAAGCAGTAGATCGGTCTTCGACGATTTTTGTGCCAGTTCCAGAAGATACGCATTTTGGCGTCGCAGGTCTTCTTTCTGAATACGCATTTCGTCGAACTTGCGCGAATTCGTCACCGCGATCGCGATCTGGTCGGCGATCCTTATCAGCAGTGAAATCTCATCTCTGTCGAACGATTCCTCATGCTTGCGATCGACGTTGAACGATCCAATCGGCTTTCCCTCGATCATCAGCGGGATGATCGAACTCACATGCATTCCTTCCCTGACCAGAGGTTTGTCTTCGAAGAAAGCGCTGGCCGCCTCGAGCCTGCTGAAACATGGCTGACCGGAATCGAAAACTTGTCCAACCCTGCTGCCGCAGTGGGGGATAAACCACCCCTTGCCGACATGGCTTCCTTCCTGCAGTGCCAACGCTACGATTTCGAACTGATCTCGTCGGGAATCGTAAATGGCCAAGCTCGCGCGATCGATCTTCAAAAGCCGGCCGAGAACCTGCGCGATCGTCTCGAACAACGACTCAGGATCGAGTTTTGTTGCAAGAAGATTCGCGATATCGAGCAACAATCGCTCGACGCCGACGACGGTTTCCGTGGCCGCCGGCGCGCGGACCGTTTGGATAGATTCCAAAACGTCACTCAAATCCATGAATTCTGCACCCCAAAAGGGTTAAAATTTCTTAACTGGATCGAAAGTAGGTCACAGCGTAGAGGAGTGTCAAGAACTCGCACTGCATAAAAAACTTTTTTCCATTGACTAATTTTGCATTTCGAGTTTTTCTGCGTATCGTTGCTTTCTCATCCTCGCCAGCATTAGTGCATACACGCAGAAGGCCAGCACTGCGGTGGTTGGTGCGGAAAATGACGCCGCCATACCGCTCATATTCGCCAGAATTATTCCGACTGCGGACGACGCGAACCAGGCGATCAGCCCCTGTGCGTGAAACGATTGAACCTCCGCATTGGACAGGCTCTCTGTGTCCAGTGCTTCATCGGCCGGATGAAGCAGCATGTGCGCAACCGCGATTGCGACCCACGCGACGACGAAGATCCCTTGGTACGCAAGGGCTTGGAGTATGTAGCTGAATACATTGGTCAGCATCAAGAGAAAGACAATTACGCCCACGATGATCGCCCATCCGAAGCGCGAGATATGAATGTGCAGAATCCGTTCGCCGAAGGCATGCATATTGGTAGTGGCGAGGTAAAAATTTGCCGTATTGATTCGCGTCTGGCTCACCCAAATGAAGAGCAATCCGAAGACCCCCATCAATTCCAACAGCGAGAAGACCACCGAAATCTCAGAAACGCTGCCATGGGTACCCATCGTTCCCGCCAGGAATATGCCGGCGGTCCCATTGATCAAAAAGATGAATACATAGAATAGCCAACCGAAATTGATTTTCGCGTGATACTCAATATCCTCCAGTTTGCCTAGTCGTGCATAGTCAAATGTATACATCATGACGATCCATACACCCATCAAGTAGGTAAAGCTGCTCCATGTTCCTGTCACGCTCGCGGCGCCTGAATTCGGACCCATGTGTAGCCAGGTCGAGGTCAACCCGACTTTTTCTATGGCGGCGGCGACTGCGCCAAAAAGTCCCACCAGATAGAACGGCAGAAGCACGCCGTTTAACTTGTCGAGCCAGCGTTGGACGCTGCCGAAAATCAGGAGAACGCTGTACGAGACCACGATTAGGTACACAAACGTCAGACTGATAGCGGGAACGAACGAATGTATTGCTACCGCGATAACCGATCCTTCGAATACTCCGTAGTAAATCGCAGTCGCGAAGAAAATAACTGTCGCAATCGCCGCCCCCGCTTCGCCGAACAGAATGGGGGAGAAAAGCGCCACCGAGAGGCCAGTTCTAATCGCAAACCGGACGATCACGGCGTTAACCAGGCTGTAGACTATTGCTGACAGCCCGAGGCCTAGCAGCGCGTTCTGCGTTCCAAAATTCACCGCGAGGGTTGCTGCCACCACCAGCCAGAACATCGCGCTGCACATCGCCCACCACGCCATCGTGAGGGCGCCTCTCGGCATCCGCGCGTTATACGGAACCGGAATTGCCGAATAATCGATGTCCACTTCCCTGTCGTTCTGAAATTCGGCCATAAATTCTCCTAACGGACATCAAAGTGATTGAAAACGTACGAATCGACAACAAAGACGGTGCCGTCCGCACGTCCTTGAATTCCCGGCGGCCGCGATCGGAGCCACCAAGAATCCTCGACCACGAATACGCGTTTGGACCCGCCGAAATTGGAACCCGATCCGTAGCGGAGAGGTTTTTAGGCGGGGCCATCATCGATTGAGGGAAAAACGAACCACCGAATCCGTAGCATGCAACTTGTACCTCGACAAGACGAAAGCACGACCTTTCTGTAAATTGGCGACAAAGATCTTTCGTCCGAGATAATGGAGACGACGCGATGGCGATTGGAATCAACTGCGATATGGGCGAAAGCTTCGGCATCTACAAAATGGGCAACGACGTCGCGATCATGCCGTTTGTCACGATTGCCAATGTGGCTTGCGGCTTTCACGCCTCCGATCCATCCGTGATGGCGCAAACCGTGCAACTGGCCAAACGGCACAAGGTTAAAGTCGGCGCACACCCTTCGCTCCCGGACCTCGTCGGATTCGGACGCCGCGAGATGCAGATACATCCCGACGAAATAACCGACTGCATCATCTACCAGGTCGGGGCGCTGCGAGGGTTCCTCGAGCGCGAAGGGGTGCCGCTGAATCACATCAAGCCGCACGGCGCTCTCTATGGCATGGCGGCGCGTTCGGCCGAGGTCGCGAGCGCCATCGCAAGAGCCGCTATGGTTTTCGGAGTACCGCTAGTTGGTATGTCGGGCACGCTTCAGGAAGAAATATATACGGCCAAGGGCGTAGCCTTCATCGCGGAATTCTATGCCGATCTCGACTACGCCAGGGACGGCAGCCTGATCATCACGCGGGAGCATGCGGCGGTTGCGCCGAAAGTGGCGGCTGAGCGCGTCTTGCGAGCAATCAAAGACGGGGTCGTCAAATCGATCGATGGTCCCGACGTAGGCGTCCGCGTCGAAAGCGTATGCGTTCATTCAGATACACCCGGCGCGGTTGAAGTCGCCCAGGCGGTGCACGAGTGCCTCGCAAATTATCTCGACTAAAGTGATCGGATCAGTCGGGGAGCAATGGCCCGCAACCTACGCAAAATTCTTATCGCCAACCGCGGCGAG
Source organism: Binatus sp. (SeqCode) (assembly GCF_049584895.1). GTDB lineage: Bacteria > Desulfobacterota > Binatia > Binatales > Binataceae > Binatus. The sequence continues at coordinate 40,309 of NZ_JBAUYR010000146.1, read as the reverse complement.
ATCGCATGCCGCATAATCAGCAGTTGCCGAAAACTTGCTATCAAAACAGTTGCGATCTATTCGGACGCCGACAAGACCTCAATGCACGTAAGTCTCGCCGATGAGTCTCAGCACGTGGGTGCTTCGGCCGCCAGGGATAGCTATCTCAGTTACGATCGGATCATCGAGGCCGCCAAACTCGCGAACGCCGACGGGATCCATCCCGGCTACGGTTTTCTTTCTGAGGACGGCGACTTTGCGCGGGCAGTGATTGAAGCTGGGTTCGTTTGGGTTGGTCCCACACCGCAAACAATCGACGACATGGGCGACAAGGATCGAGCCCGAATGCTCGCTCAGGCCGCCGGGGTTCCGGTTTTGAGCGGTAGCACCAGGTTTATGCTGGGAAGTCTCGATCGATTAGCCGAGGCTGCCGCGAAAGTTGGCTATCCGCTGTTGATAAAGGCGGCAGCTGGCGGCGGAGGGATCGGGCTGCGGCGCGTCGATCAAGCTTCGGAGCTCGAGAAGACGGTGCGGACTGCCCAGGAGTTTGCGGCGAAGTCTTTCGGCGATCCCGGAGTCTATCTGGAACGCTACATCGAGCCCGCGCGTCACATCGAGATCCAGCTGTTTGGCTTCGGCGAAGGCCGCTCGGTGCATCTCTTCGAGCGCGAATGTTCGATTCAGCGGCGCTTTCAGAAAATCGTCGAGGAGAGTCCCGCTCCACGACTCGAGCCATCGGTACGAGACGCAATGGCTGCGGCTGCCACCGCACTCGTGCGGCAGGAGCGCTACGCCGGCGTCGGAACGGTAGAGTTCGTGGTCGATTCGAAGGGCTCGTTTTATTTCATTGAAATGAATACGCGGATTCAAGTCGAGCATGCTGCGACGGAGATGATCACAGGCCTCGATCTCGTCGAGCTGCAAATCCGGCTTGCCTCAGGTGACGCGCTGCACGGGTTGACGCAAGCCTCCATCGCGGCCTCCGGTCACGCTATCGAGTGCCGAATCTACGCCGAAGATCCTTCCCGAAATTTTCTGCCGTCGCCGGGACGGCTCACCGTATTCGAAGCTCCGAACTCGATGCCGGGCATCCGAATCGACACGGGCTTTCGCGAGGGCGACACGATTACCTACTTTTACGATCCGCTGATTGCGAAAGTGATCGCGCATGGCGCGAACCGGGAGGCGGCACTGGACTCGATGACGACCGGCCTGAACCGCTTCCGAATCGACGGACCGAAAACCAACATCGGTTTTTTGCGCAAGCTTTTGGTCCATCCGGAATTCCGCGCCGGCAACACCTTTACGCGTTTCGTCGATACCTATATGAGCGAGCTGCTGACGAGCTGAGTAGACGCCGGCTGTGGGAACACGCGTTTGATTTACCTCGAGCCAAAATTTCTGCCGGGCGGCGACCGCTTCGTGCTCATCGAGTTTGGCAACGAGATGAATCTCGAACTGAACTTCATCGCGCAGGGCCTCGCAGCAATGATCGCATCGCAAAAGATCGCTGGTGTCGTCGAGACAGCGCCGAGTTTTGCGTCGTTACTGATTCGCTACGATCCCGACAAGGTCTCGTTCGAGGATTTGCGCCGCGAGATGACCGCTCTGATTCGATCGCTCGGGCCCTCAGGTGACATCGTACTTAACTCACGACTCATTTATCTTCCGACCACCTACCTGGATCGATGGACGCGCGAATGCGTCCAGGACTACTGCCACAAGATCAAAGTCAAGGAACCGGATCCGGAATTCGTTGCTCGTATCAATGGACTCGCTGACACCAGTCAGCTTGTGCGGGTTCATTCGGGCACCGAGTATTGGGTAGCTGCGCTGGGCTTTTGGCCGGGACTGCCGTTCATGATGGCGCTCGATCCCCGATGCGCCATCACCGCACCGAAGTACAATCCGCCGCGTACCTGGACACCCCAAGGCACCGTAGGAATGGGCGGCGCCTCGACGGCGATCTACCCGGTGGCAACCCCGGGCGGCTATCAGATCTTTGCGCGAACTCCCGTCCCTATCTGGGATAACGAGAAGCGCTTCCCTGTCTTTCACGACAGTATCGTGTTGTTTCGCGCGGGCGACCGGGTGAAGTTCGTACCGATCGACGAACAGGAGTTCGAGTTCATCGAAGCAAGGGTCAAGGAGGGAACCTACGTCTACAATGTCGTCGAATACCAGAAGTTCTCGGTCAAGGACTACAAGTCCTGGATTGGAAGTCTGGCCAAGGACCGTCGCTTCTAAGCAGTCATGATCGACGTCGTTAAACCAGGTCTGGAAACTTCGGTGCAGGACTATCCTGGCCGCATAGGCTATTGGGCGCAGGGATTTCCGCCGTCGGGTCCGATGGATGACTGGTCCTTTCGTCTCACCAATTTGCTGGTCGGAAATTTGCCCGGCGCCGCTGCTCTCGAATGCCAGTTCGTAGGCCCGACGCTCAGATTTCGCGACGCGGGCGTTATAGCTATCGGCGGCGCTGACATGAAACCGACGCTCGATGGCAAACCCTGTCCGATGTGGGAAAGCATAGCGGTTAAGGCCGGCGAGATCCTCGCTCTCAGCTTTGCCGTCGTGGGTGCGCGCGCTTATATCGCGGTTGCCGGCGGTATCGATACTCCCCCCTGGCTCGGCTCTTGCTCAACCTTTCATAAGGCTGGCGTTGGCGGAATCGAAGGTCACGCACTCAAGGCGGGGCAGATAGTACCAGTGGGAAATGGGAACGGGCGGGCAGGGCGCAAACTCAAGCCTGAGGCGCGTCCTTCATTCGCCACCGGCAAGAAGTGGAACATCGAGGTAGTGCGCGGACCGAACGACGATTGGATCGATCAGGATGGTCATCACCGCTTTTTGTCGAGCGACTGGAAGCTTTCCTCCAAGAGCGATCGCACGGGCTTTCGTCTCGAAGGACCGCAATGGACATTCACGTCCAAGGCGACGGACAAAGCGCCTGAGCATGGCTCCGAGCCGTCGAACATCATCGACCAGGGCTATCCTATCGGCGCGATCAACCTTGGTGGCCAGACGCCGATCATACTCGTCAACGACGGACCTAGTATGGGCGGGTTCATCAATCCTTACACGGTTCCTTCGGCGGCGTTTTGGAAGCTGGCCCAGGCGAGGCCCGCGGAAATCCTGCGCTTCGTCGAGCAGAGCGTTGCACAGGCGCAAGCGCTGCGGCGCAAGATCGACGCCCTTTGCACTGAAAGCAGCATTCTTTAGATTCATCGCATGGCAGAAGAAGTCATCACGCAGGTTCCAGGTAACGTTTGGAAGGTGCTGGTTAAGCCGGGCGATACCGTCAAGGCCGGCGACGTGCTTTTTATTCTCGAGGTGATGAAGACCGAAGTGCCGCACGAGGCGACTCAGGATGGGACCGTGCAGTCAGTCAACATTCACGAAGGGCAAGAAGGAGTGGACGCGGGAATGATCGCAGTTGCGATCGCGTGAGCTACGTTGCAGCATAAGGTTAACCCTCGAAAAGGATGCGAGTAATGGCAACTGAGAACAAGGAAGAAATCCTGCGTAACAGCGGCTTCGGAAATCGAATCGGCTTTGGTACACGCCCGGCGTTGCTGGTAGTCGACATGCAGATCGGTTTCACCGATCCGGAAAAGTCTCCATTGGCCGGGAACCTGGCTTCCCAGGTCGGCGCGATTCGCGAGCTTTTGCCGACGGTTCGCCGAGGCCAATGGCCCGTGATTTTTACTACTACCGGTTACAATCCAAATGGACAGGCTGACGCCGGTTTGTGGGCCCGCAAGGCTCCGAGCTTGCGCCTTTTAAAGCTTGATTCGGACCTGGTCGAGATCGATCCACGCTTATCGGTTGAGGCGGGCGACCTCGTTATCACCAAGCAGTATGCGTCCGCTTTTTTTGCTACTCATCTGGCGTCGACCTTGACCGCGCTGGCGGTCGATACTCTGCTCGTGACCGGCTGCACGACCAGCGGATGCGTGCGCGCGAGTGTGGTGGACGCGGTCTCGCACGGCTTTCGTCCCATAATCGTGGTCGAGGGAGTGGGAGATCGGGCCCGGGAGCCGCACGATGCCAGCCTGTTCGACATGGACCACAAGTACGGCGACGTGGTCCCACTCATCGAAGTGATACGTTACCTCGCCAAGCTCGGCCCTAACGACCGCCAGGCGCCGTAGTCGCTTCGCAGGTTCGACCCTCGCGCCGTCCGCAATCGAATTCCGCTCAAGCGCACTCGCCATCTGAACTATGGCGGGCGCCTTGACATATTCAAAAAGTGTTAGCTACTGTAACGACCAGTGCAGAACTCTGTAACGATCAGTGCAGAAGCGTTTTCACTTCGGTGCCTGCGATGAAAAAGGTCCTCGTAATAGACATCGACACCTGCATCGACTGCGGTGTTTGTCGCGAAACCTGTCCGTTCAGCGCGGTCGTATGCGCACCGACCGTCAGGCATCACTACGCGATTCTCGCTGACAAATGCCGCTGGTGCGCCGGACCCGGCAAGGCGCCGTGCGACGTTTATTGCCCGGTACCAGGCGCGATCGTGCCCGGCACCTTTGACGAGACCCAGGAACTTAAATTCGTTTCGATTCCTTAAGAGGCGGATCGCTAATGCGCGGAAAAGACTTTTTCAGAGAGATGGAGGCGCTCGCCAAACCGATCGCGCAGGCTACCTACGAGTCGACCTGCGAAAATTACTCGAACCTCAATGACGACCAGCAGTTTCGCTTGCTCGGGCAATTCTGGTTTATCGAAGCGCCCGTAATCGCAAATTTTTCCCGATCGTGGTGGAACGCCATCCCCCGCGATCCGAGCGGCAAATATCGCGACGTCGAAATGTTCCTGGCGCGCCAGCTCTACGATGAGTCGCGGCACGGAAAGCTCTATGCCGACGCGTGTATCCGCAAAGGATTCGTGCAAAGCGAGCAGGAACTCTGGACTCATCCGTACTGCAGGCCGGTTCCGGGATGGCTCAACTTCGAAATGTGGCTCGAGCATCTCGGCAATTTCAACTTCACCACGCTCTACGCCGGTGAGCAGATGGCTTCGGAGTGTTTGACCTTTCCGCAGCTTTTGAAAGCCGCGATCAAAGTCATCGAAGATCCGATCGTTCGCTGGGTGTTTGAAGCACAATGGGATGAGGAATCATTCCATGGCATGACCGGCCGCTACGTCGTGACGAAGTATTGCCAAAGCCAGCTGCAACAAGACGAGGCTGCATGGGCGGCGCAAACTACATGGAGGCTGCTGAGCACTGCCGCGGACGATCTGGTCAAGTTTATCAAGGAAGGCGAAGTTACGCCGCGCCCCGAAATCAAAAGCGATCTGGCGTCGCTCAAACCCAGGCTCCTCAATGGCTGAGCGATAATGAAGCTCGCGATCTCTGGTTCGAGTGATCCAGCTCGCCAACCAACCTCACCAGGGAGGTAAGTGTATGAGCAACGGATTGGATATGAGCGATACGATCAACCTCTTCCGCAAGGAACTCGTGCTTTGCGGCGTCAAGGAAGGGCAGACCGTTGCGGTACTATCGGAGCAAGGCAGCAATAATGAGTACGCCACGGCGTTCATGTCCGCAGCCAAAGCTTTGGGCGCTAACACCTACAACGTAAATGCGTTGTCAGCGAATGTCGGCTTGGACGCTAAATTCGGCAACCTGGGTCTCAATTGCCTCAACGGTAATCGTCCAGCGATTGAGGCGCTCAAACAAGCCGATCTCATGATCGATCTGGCCCTCCTGTTATTCTCCAGGGAGCAGCAAGAGATTCAGGCTGCGGGGACGCGGGTTTTGCTCGTGGTCGAACCATTGGACGTTTTAACCCGAATGTTCCCCACCAAGGAACTGAGGGAGAGAGTTGAAGCCGGTGAACGCCGGCTAAAGAAAGCAAAGCATCTGCGATTCACGAACGAAGCTGGGACCGATGTGATCTATGACCTGGGAAAATACGGTGTTCTTACCGAATACGGATATACCGACACTCCAGGAAGGTGGGATCATTGGCCGGGCGGATTTCTGGCTACTTCTGCCAGCGAGGATGGAGTCAATGGCAAAGTAGTGATGGCGCAAGGCGATATAATCTATCCGTTCAAGAGTTATGTTCGCGATCCTATCGAGTTCACTATTCGAGAAGGCTACATAGTCGACACCAAGGGAGGACTCGATGCACGTTTGGTCTCGGACTACATGGCTAGCTTCAGGGATCCGAAAGCCTACGCCGTGTCTCACATCGGATGGGGCCTTAACCATACTGCCGTCTGGACCAGCCATGCGACCGGAGTAGGCGGTATAGGAATGGACGGTCGCGCCTTTTATGGAAACGTGCTGTTCTCGACTGGTCCTAACACTGAACTGGGCGGCAATAACGATACTGCGTGCCATATGGATCTTCCGATGCGCGACTGCACGCTCTACCTGGATGACGAACTCATCGTGAAAAAAGGCGAAATCATTCCGGCAGACATGCGAGCACCAGCTCGTTGAATTCAAGGTCCGGCAGGGCGGTTGCCAATAGTGGGGTGAGTATCCGTGACGAAACCGATTTCAGAAGCGGAAATGGTGAGTGTTGGCGAACTAAGCTTGGCAGTTCGTCAGTGGGGTACCGGCGAAACTTTACTTCTGGTGCACGGACTCGGGGCCAGTTCGCGGCTTTGGATCAATCAGGTCGAATTTGGCGATCGGTTCCACGTTGTAGCTGTTGATTTACGTGGCTTCGGCCTTTCGGGCAAGCCTAAAAGTCCTGGCAGCTACTCGATCGAAAAATTTTCCAATGATCTGTTTCATCTAGCCGACAAGCTCGGCGTCAGCAAGTTTCATTATCTGGGCACTTCAATGGGCGGGTTCATCGGTCAAGCGATGGCGCTAAGAAGCCCTCAGCGAATAACCAGTCTGATGCTTGTCCATACTGCCGCCAAGTCAAGTATCCCGCGCGATATCCTTGAAGTTCGCCTCAAGGCTTTGAAAGAAATGTCTATGACGGACTATGGAAAGCTGGTGGCGGAACAAGCCCTCGCCGAGGGCAAGCAGTCAAGGATATTCGACTGGCTAGTCGCCATGATCGCAGCAAACGATCGCGAAGCCTATGCCAGGGTTCTGACCGAAGGCCTTAGTGGATTCGACTTGAGCAAGGAGTCTTCCAGGCTCCAAATGCCCGTTCTGGTCATCGTCGGAGATACCGATCGGGTCATTCCACCTCAAGCCGGTTACGCACTCGCTGAAGGAATCCAGGGTGTCGATCTGCATACCCTGAAGAACGCCGGTCACATTGGTTATGCCGAACAACCTGCCGCCTTCAACGAAATAATACTATCGTTTCTTGGCGGCTAAGGACTTCGGGATGCGCGCAACGCAGGCCGCGCTTTTGAACTGAAGTATAAGTGCTATCGGAGGATCGGGAATGGGAGCAGGTAAGCTCGTAGGACAGAGTGTCAGGCGAGTCGAAGACCCGCGCTTTCTGTTGGGCTCGGCAAACTATGTCGACGACGTCAAGCTCCCGGGTACCTTGCACATAGCATTTGTACGCAGTCCTCATGCGCATGCGAAAATCAAGAAGATCGATATCGAGAAGGCGCGCAAAATGGCTGGCGTGCGCCGTATTTTTACCGGCGCCGAGATCGCCCCTCATTTGAAACCTCTAGGTCTTCCGTTTCGCGAGGAAGTCTTCCCCAAAAGCGTGTTTAAACAGTGCACCTGGCACTCTATGGCGGTCGATAAAGTCCGCTTCGTGGGCGAGCCGCTCGCAGCTGTAATCGCCGAGAGCCGATATCTAGCCGAAGACGCGACCGAGAATATCGAAGTCGAGTACGAGCCGCTTCCTGCCCTGGTCGACCCCGAACAGGCGATGCTCCCGGGCGCGGCGCTGCTGCATGAGGAGCTTGGCACCAACGTCATTATGCAGCTTGCCGCCAATATCGGCGAGGTAGACGAAGCTTTCAAGCGAGCCGACCTGGTTTTGCATAATCGCTTCACCACCAGTCGCCATGCTGCGATACCGATGGAAGGGCGCGCGACTCTGGCTAAAATCAATGCCGAAGGCGAAATCACTCTATGGTCCTCGACGCAGATGCCGCACCTTGTGCGTAGCCGAATCGCAGACCTTATGAACTTCCCCGAACAAAAACTTCGCGTCATTGGACCCGATGTCGGTGGAGGATTCGGACTAAAGTGTCATATCTTCCCCGAGGAAATTCTCACCTGCTACTTCGCGCGCGCGCTTCGTAAGCCTGTGAAGTGGACCGAAGACCGGCGCGAGCATCTTATGTCGTCGTTCCACGCCAAGGATGACATCGTTTATTTCGACATAGCCTTTGCAAAGGACGGCACACTGCTTGCGATGAAGGGAAAGGTGATCGGCGACTCCGGCGCGTACAGCGCGGACCCATGGCCTGCGCCCTTTGAGTCCCTTCATCTTGGAGCATCTCTGCCGGGACCTTACCGGCTGAAGAACTTTTCGATGGAAGTTAATACTGTATGCACGAATAAGGTCAGCCTCAGCACCTATCGGGGAGTAGGTCTTCCCGGTGCAGTCTTCGTGGTCGAGCACACCATGGATTTGGCGGCGGCAAAGCTGGGCATTGATCCGGTGGAAATTCGCCGCAAGAACCTGATTGCGCCCGACGAGTTTCCTTACACGACGGTAATGAACGAGCAGTACGACAGCAGCAGCTCGACTGACGCTCTATTACAGGCGGTCGAGCTCGCCGACTACAAGAGCTTCAAGCGGCGTCAGCAGGATGCGCTCGCGAAGGGAAAATATATAGGCATTGGCATTTCGACCTACATCGAGCCGACCGGCCTTGGTTCGCGCTTTTGGAAACCATACGGCATCCAACACTCTCCGTATGAGGCTGCGAACCTGCGCATCGACCCAAGTGGTGGCGCGGTGCTCAGCGTCGGTACTTTCTCGCATGGCCAGGGCCACGCCACAACCTACGCCCAACTTGCCGCCGATCAGTTAGGCCTCGAGGTCAAGGACATCGCCTTCGTGCAGGGCGACACTCATATGACGCCCTACGGTTGGGGCACGTGGGGCAGCCGCAGCATTGTCTCGGGCGGTGGAGCGGTGGTAAATGTCGCGCAGAAAGTACGTGAAAAGATTCTGCGCGTTGCCGGTCACTTGATGGAAGTGAGTCCAACCGACCTTGAAATCGAAGCCGGCAAAGTAAGCGTTAAGGGCGTACCAGGCAAATCCATCACCATCAAGGAAATCGCGAGAACGGCCGTCTTCTCTATCTACAATATGCCTCCGGATGAGGCGCCGGGACTCGAGGCGACGTACTACTACGACCCTCCTCCTTCCTGCTACGCAAACGCGACTCATGTCGTCGAGGTAGAGGTCGACCGGGAAACTGGTTTGATAAAGATTCTCCGCTACGTGGTAGTCGAGGACTGTGGCAAGAGAGTCAATCCCGTCATCGTGGATGCGCAGATCATCGGTGGGATAGCGCAGGGGATCGGAATGGCTATCTTCGAGCAGTTTCGCTACGACGACGCCGGCCAACTGTTGACGACCTCCTTCATGGATTATCTGATACCCACCGCAGCGGATATTCCGCACGTTGAGCTTGGACACATCGAGACGTTGTCGCCGCTATCTGCTCATGGCATAAAGGGATGCGGAGAGGGTGGAACGATAGGGGCGCCCGGGGCTATAGTTAACGCGGTCGCAAATGCGTTGGCTCCGTTCAATGCCCAAATAATGGATTTGCCCCTTACGCCGGAACGTGTTTGGAAGCTTGCTCATCCTGATGGTGCAGTCTGAGAGGGTTGTTCAATCAGCGAAAGCATGTTGATCCGATGGCCCTGGAGAAGGATCATATGGCATGGTTTTGACCCCCATTCCGCGCAGAAACCGAACCGTTGAGTTGGGCGAGCGCTCACGTCGTCGCATCCGCGAAGTCGCGTCTGCGCTTATGGCCGAACGCGGCTACGTAGGTACCAGTGTTTCTGCGGTAGCTAAACGATCGCGCCTTCCTGCCAGCTCCTTGTACTGGCACTTCGGCAGCAAGCAAGGGTTGTTAGCCGCGGTCGCAGCCGAGGGTGGTGCTCAATGGTTGCAGTTGATTCCTGAATGGGAGGACTTGACCGGGTCGGTCCTCGAACGCCTGGAGAAAATGCTTCGCGAAATCTCTCGCCAACTCAGTGGACGGCGAGATTTGATCAAACTGTTGCTGACCCTCTACATCGAGCGCGATCGCATCGACCAGGCTTCGGTTCGAACGATTCGAGGAGTTCGCAGGGCAGCGCTTGCGAAATTTCAACCCGCGATGAAGGCCTTGATCGAGTCGTTGGGCGGCGCCAGCAATCAGTTCTTCATCGACGAACTGAGTAATTTCGCGCTCTCCTTCGCCAATGGATGTTTCATGGATCATGAGGTCGATCCCGAGGCCACCAACCTCACCCGCCGCTTCGATCAGTTATTACCGGCAGTGGTGGCAGTTGCGAAAGCCTACGTCGATCGCCCGTCAATCTCGGCCAGGAAGCTCAAAAAAAAGCTGAAGTACATGAGTTCAAAATGAGATGACGTCGGCCGCTTCCCGACGCGCCCGCGGAATAATGATCGCGACTATTTTCGTAACCAGTTACGAAATTTCGTACCTCAAGTATCCGGACCTCCAATAAAGCGTGACTAATTAACGGCCGAGGTAACAAATTTCGCGATAGTCTCTTGGCATGTATATTGCGCTCCGCCGACAGTAAAACAGTCGGCCGGATTGTCTGATTCTACCGAGACATGGAGGAAGGCCTTGAAAAATTTTATTGGACTAGTCCTGTCCCTGGCTCTAATGTTGGTAGTTGCGGGTTGTTCCTCCACCGCCCAAAACACCAATGCCGCCGGCGCAGCGACCGATTCGGCCGCCGAGAATACCACCCCTAACCTCGATTTCGCCGCAAAATGCCCCGGAGTTCACTATGCGAAGCTGCAGGCCTGGACTGATGACCAGGTTATGCAGCAGGAACATATCAAACAGGGCGATATCCCCGCTTGCGAGCAATGGATAGCTAGTCAACCGCCGGGGTATGTCCCGCCCAGACCTTCGTGGTTGCCCACTGGAGCCACGGCGAACGCCCCTTATGAAGGTCGAGGCAATGCGGGCGCTGGGCCTGGCCTCGGTCCGCCGCCTGCTCAAGTAGCCCCGTAGTTGCCTGTGCGCGCTTCGTTCAGTCGAGGGCGGTACAGATGAATTTGCCGATCATGAGCGAGGGCACGCAAACCAATTTCTGGCGCGTCGCTATTTGCTCTTTCTTGCTGTTCGCGGCTAGCTGCTCGACTGAACAAGAAAATCAGCCGCTTACTTCTGCACCCCCTGGCGCAGCGGCCCAAAAGCCTGATGTCACCGGGAATCTCTCGGGACTGTGGGTTGGAAAGACGAGCACGGGTGGTCTGATCGGGATGCCCGGATTAACGCGCTCGATAAAGCTCGATCTACAACAGACGGGAGAAAAGATAACTGGTACCTACCACTGTTATTCTGGCAAATCGTCCAACTCCTTCTGCCGCAATTTTGACGAAAAAGGATCGATACAAGGAGAAGCGCATGGGACCAGGGTCAACCTGAATATACAGGTGCTACCCGATGCATCAAACTGCATTTATACGGGCATCCTGGATTACAACGGAAACGGCAATTACGTTTGTTATTGGCAGGGGAGCATTGTCGAACAAGGTACCTGGCAACTAACTCCCGCCTATCCTCCAACGCCACGCTCCTGACTCGTCAATTCCTAGACAATGTTTGTCATCGCTCACGAGATTTCGTAAGTGAAGTCTGCGCCGGACCGACGTCCGCTTTAGAGTTAATACCGAGAACACTCAGTCTCCTGTAGATTAATGGCGAGGCTGAGATGGCACGCCAGTTGCTACGCTGGTACACCGTCGTCGACGTATAGGTTCGATCAGGTTCAATTTTGGCCAGACTCATCGCGATTCTAGGTAGCGTTACGCCGCCCGGCCGGATGTTGAAGGCGCTCCAATGGACGCTTCAAGTCCGCACTTCAGGTGACGGCGGAGGTTTCGAAAGCGAGTTAATCAACCTGGCTGATTGCCGGGTCGCGTTCGCGGACGGCCGCCCGCCCGAGAAATACGAAGACGACACTGCCTCCATAGTCGCTCGGGTCAGCCAGGCCGATGGGGTAATCCTTGCAAGCCCTGTCTATCGAGGCTCTTTCACCGGTGCGCTGAAAAACCTTCTCGACCATCTGCCCATTGAGGCCTTGACCGGTAAGCCGGTTGGAATCGTGGCGATGGGCGCGACCAATCATCATTACCTAGGCGTGGATTGGCATTTACGCGACGTGCTGGCGTGGTTCGGGGCAATTGTAGTGCCGACCAGCGTGTATCTTTCGTCCTCCGATTTCGTTGATGGGAATCTTTCCGAAGAGGCCCAGCGCGACTTGTCGAGTCTCGTCCATGCCCTGTACCGACTCAAACTGATCACACCCTCGCCCGGCGAGTACCTGGGCCCCCGCCCGCTCGCGTCGCGGCGTAGCTGAAAAGGAATAGAGGAAGATAAGGATATGGCAAATAAGAAATTTCACCTCGGTTGGTTCATGAATTTCGTTTCAGACATATGGAACGAACCATTCGCCAGTGGCGGCTCCCCCTGGGACGGCCAGTTTTATGTCGAAATGGCGAAAACGCTCGAGCGCGCCTGTTTCGATTACATCATGGTCGAAGACAAGCTCTGCGTTTCTGAGTCTTTAGGAGGCACCGCCGAAATCTATTTGAAGCATGGCCTCGCACCCAAGCACGATCCGGCTCCGCTTGCGGCTGTTATGGGCTACGCCACTTCGCGACTCGGCATCGTCATAACGATGTCGACCCTCGGATACCCGCCATTCCTTCTCGCCCGTCTGAGCTCCACTTTGGACCATATCTGTCGCGGACGATTCGGATGGAACATCGTCACCAGCGCTGAGGACCTTGCGGCCCAGAATTTCGGCCTGGACGTGTTGCCCGATCGTAAGATCCGCTATGACCAGGCAGATGAGTATATGGACCTGGTCAACCAGCTTTTCGATTCGTGGGAACCCGACGCGGTGGTCATGGATCGGGAAAAAGATGTCTATGCGGACTATAAGAAGGTCCATCCGATCAATTTCAAAGGTAAGTTCTTCAAGAGCCGCGGACCGCTTAACACAGTGCGCTCACCGCAGGGACACCCAGTATACGTGCAGGCCGGTGGTTCCGACCGCGGTCGCGAGTTTGCCGCTAAGCACGCCGACTCGATCATCACGCTAGCCGACGGTATCGAAGGGATGAAGTGGTATCGTGACGATATCCGGGCACGTGCGAAGAAGCATGGACGCAACCCCGATGACATCAAGGTACTATTCCTGGTGATCTGCAACTTGGGTGCGACCGAAGCGGAAGCGCGCGCCAAGCGAGAGACGATGGCCAAATCGCCGGCCTTTGTCGAGCAGACCTTGGCCCTCGTTTCGGCGATTACTGATATCGATTTCATGAAATATGACCTGGACAAGCCGCTGCCGAAGTTGACGACCAACGGCGAGCAGGGCTCACTCGACAAGTTTGCACAATGGGGAACCAATAAAACTCTGCGGCAGCTTACCTACGAGTCGACCGAATTTGAATCTTCGATCGAGTTGATAGGAACCCCCGACCAGATGGCGGACCAGATGGGTCAGATTATCGAACAAGTTGGTGGCGACGGCTTTCTGATAACTACCCATAACCAGCGCGTCAGCCGGAATCAAGTAATCGAAGTGACTGAAGGCCTTGTTCCAGCTCTTCAGCGCCGAGGACTAATGCGGACGTCCTACACTTATCCGACGTTGCGCGAAAATCTCAGAGAATTTTGAGGCATAAATGCGCGACACCTGATGCCAACGAACGGTCCCCGCATGAGATAACGTAACCGATTCGCCCGAGTTGATCCGCTGCGAGGGTAGTCATACCTCCACCACGGAACGGATCAAACACGATCGCGCCGCTTCGTCCACGCGGCGATGACCAGAAGACCGACGTCGACAATGTCGATCCGACCTTCGAATCAAGCACTTTTCCCACTCGACCCTTCCCTCACCATCGGACTGTGAACAGCGGCCAGAATTGCGTTGCGAGTTTACTGAGACCCGAAGGTTGACAATCTTACATGATGTGAGTACGCGTCAGTAGTTAGTTGCAGGTGAGTGCGGATATCAGCTGAACCTGCGGATTATTGAAGGTGTCGGTCGGGAATAATATTCGTCTGCGGGTGGTCTGGGATCCGTACGGTTGCTCGACGAGGAGTGGCTTATGCGAGAAGTCCGGCTGGTGGATCGACGGTGGCGTGAGAGGTACTCAGTTCAACGACTCGGCGAGTTCGTCGCGCGGTGTCGTGAGCGCGGGATTGCCGTCACACCCCAGAGGCTTGCCGTCATCGGAGCCCTGCTCGCCTCGGAGAGCCATCCGAGTACGGACGAGATCTGTACTGCTGTCCGTCGCAGGAATCCCCACGTATCATTGGCCACAGTCCATCGGATCCTGGAGCAATTTTGCGAAGTCGGAGAGGCGCGCAAGGTAACGCTCCTGCACGATGCCGCGCGCTATGACGGCAACGTCGAGCCTCATCACCACGTCGTTTGCATCCGATGCAGACGGCTACATGACATAGAGATACCCGAAGTGGACAAGCTTCTCGAAGGTACACCCAGTCTGGGACAGTTCACACTGTTGCGCTGTTCGCTGGAGATCGAGGCTCTCTGCAGGCGGTGCCAGCTTGCCGAGAAGCGAATGCAGGCCAAACACCGCACCACATCAATCTGAGATCTGTGTATCGGTCCGAATAGAAACGTCAGGGTTAGTAGTAAAGAAGAAACAAACGAGACAATTTCCTGAACGAAAATCGAGAGGACAACGAATATGGCAATTGATCACGATCTATCAACCGGCAAATGCCCGGTATCGCCCGGTGCTCGCAGAAACGCAGCGCCCGGAAACCCGACCAATGCGGACTGGTGGCCGAATCAGCTCAACCTGAAGTTCCTGCACCCGCAGTCACCCTTGGCCGATCCTATGGACAAGGACTTCAACTATGCAGAAGCATTCAAGAGTCTCGACCTGAATGCCGTCATCAAAGACCTCCACGCCTTGATGACGGACTCGCAGGATTGGTGGCCGGCCGACTTTGGCCACTACGGCGGGCTGTTCATTCGCATGGCGTGGCACAGTGCAGGCACGTACCGCATCCACGACGGCCGCGGTGGCGCCGGAGCCGGCCAGCAGCGTTTCGCGCCGCTGAACAGCTGGCCAGACAACGCGAACCTCGATAAGGCTCGCCGGTTGCTCTGGCCGATAAAGGAGAAGTACGGCCGGAAAATCTCCTGGGCCGACCTCATGATTCTCGCCGGTAACGTCGCGTTGGAGTCGATGGGCTTCAAGACCTTCGGCTTTGGCGGCGGGCGCGAGGATGTCTGGGAGCCCGATGAGCTTTACTGGGGGTCTGAGCGCAAGTGGCTGGCGGACGAGCGCTACAGCGGCGACCGTGAGCTCGCGCTTCCCTTGGGCGCTGTTCAAATGGGCCTGATTTACGTGAATCCGGAAGGGCCTAATGGAAACCCGGACCCAGTCGCTGCAGCGCGGGATATCCGGGAGACGTTCCGCCGCATGGCAATGAACGACGAAGAAACGGTCGCGCTGATTGCCGGCGGTCACACCTTTGGCAAAACCCACGGCGCGGGCGATGCGGCGCTGGTGGGCCCAGAGCCGGAAGCCGCACCAATCGAGGATCAGGGCCTCGGCTGGAAGAGCAAATATGGCACGGGCAAAGCGGGTGACGCGATCACTAGCGGCATCGAAGTCACCTGGACCACGACGCCAACGAAATGGAGCAACGACTACTTCAAGCACCTGTTCAGCTACGAATGGGAACTGACCAAGAGCCCGGCCGGTGCGAATCAGTGGCAACCAAAAAACGGTGCAGCTGCCGGTACGGTGCCGGATGCGTATGACAAGTCAAAGCGTCGCGCGCCAGCCATGCTGACCACTGACCTGGCTTTGCGGCTCGATCCTGCTTACGAAAAGATCTCGAGGCGCTTCTACGAAAATCCTCAGGAGTTCGCAGATGCGTTCGCCAAGGCGTGGTACAAGCTGACGCATCGCGACATGGGACCTCGCTCGCGATACCTCGGCCCGCTCGTCGCCAAGGAGCCCCAGCTGTGGCAAGACCCTGTTCCCCCGGTCGATCATGAATTGATCGGGGAGCGAGACATTGCTGCTCTGAAGGCCGACATCCTCAAATCCGGATTGTCCATCTCTCAACTGGTCGCGACTGCCTGGGCGTCGGCGGCGTCGTTCCGCGGGACCGACAAGCGCGGTGGAGCGAATGGGGCCCGGATTCGCCTTGCACCGCAAAAGGATTGGGAAGTGAACCAGCCGGCTGCACTGGCGAAGGCCCTGCAGACACTCGAAGCGATCCAAAAGAAGTTCAACGCTTCACAGTCGGGCGGGAAGAAAGTTTCGCTGGCCGACCTGATCGTTCTTGGCGGCTCCGCAGCCGTCGAGGAAGCTGCGAAAAAAGCCGGGCACGACGTGAAGGTTCCCTTCTCCCCGGGGCGCACGGACGCGTCGCAGGAGCAGACCGATGTGACCTCATTCGCCGTACTCGAGCCGACCGCAGACGGGTTTATCAACTACCTCCGGAAAGGAGACCCAATACCGGCCGAGGAACTGCTGGTGGATCGCGCGCAGTTGCTGACGCTGACAGCCCCCGAGATGACAGTTCTCATCGGTGGCTTGCGCGCGCTGAATGCAAACTTTGGGCAGGCCAAGCACGGCGTCTTCACCAAGCGGCCGGAAACGCTCACCAACGACTTCTTCGTCAACCTGCTCGACATGAGCACGCAATGGCAGCCGTCCGCTGGCGCCGAAGGCGTCGTGTACGAGGGGCGTGATCGGAAGACGAACGAGGTCAAGTGGACCGGAACCCGTGTCGACCTGGTCTTCGGCTCGAACTCGCAGCTACGCGCCCTCGCGGAAGTCTATGCGAGCGCGGACTCGAAGCCGAAGTTTGTGAAAGACTTTGCGGCGGCGTGGACCAAGGTGATGAACCTGGATCGCTTTGACCTCGCCTGAGGCTCGGCGGTCTATTTAGTCCAGGTAAGATTGCCATCGATCACGACCCACAACCTCCGCCTGAAATGGGGAGTTTGCTGGAATCGAGGTCGGTGATGATCGGTCCTTCGCGGAAGGCGTCGCGACCGTCGAACGATACGCCGTGTACGTTTCAGTATTCAACTTGCCGCTCGCTACATCTTGTATAGAAATCGTATTTGGTGTTAATTATTACCGTGAAGCTGTTTCACAGATATAAGGCGATTTCTGAAAGCTCAAAGAATGTGAAATCCGCTTTACTCGCTCACGCGAGAAGGCTCAGCGACTCAGCCCGTCGCCGCAAGGCCGACAAATCCTTGCTCAGACGATACCGGGGTCCGCGCGGAAGATCGCACCTGATCAATGCTTTGATTGTGCAGCTGCTCGTTCGCGACCGCGACCTCGCCGAGGCAATCGCGCGGCGGGTGAGACTCGAAGAGGTGACGGTCGGGACCCGTCTGATCAAGCAGGGCTCCTTCGACTCGGATCTGTTTCTCATACTGAAGGGGTCGTTTTCGATTTCGATCGATGGGCGCGTCGTCGCTCACAAACGAGCTGGTGACCACGTCGGCGAGATGGCCGTCGTCGATCCGCACACCCCGCGCTCTGCCTCGGTCATCGCAACCGTCGATTCGGTTGTCGCTCGCATCGAGGAGTCCGATTTTTCCGCGCTGGCGGATCGGTATCCCCGACTCTGGAGGAGAATCGCGCTCGAACTGGCCCGCCGATTACGCCGCGAGAGTGCCGTCGGACGCTTCCGCGAAAAGGCGCATCGCACCGCCTAGGTTTGCCTGGCGGATTTTGCTTACCGGCTGACGCGCAGTCAGCGGCTCGAAGCGCTTCAAAGTGGCCCGAAACAGGGTCGTACAGCAACGATGCGCGAGGCGATTTTGCACATCCCACAATGCCGGTGGCGCTCGAATACCGAGTCCGCTCGCTGGAAAGGTCTTCGACGAAACTGGCGAGCCGCTCTACGTCCAAGCCGCCGTGAAAGACCGGCGGCGGTATCGGTATTACGTATCACGAGCGCTGGTCAGAGGTTCTAAAGTTGAGGGACAACGTGATGGCTGAATAGATCGTTTCGGAACTCGCGGGAGCACGCGATTCCGCATTCCCGCCCCTGTATTAGCCACCAGATATGCACCTGTGATAATTGTGTCTTGTCACACTTGCGTCTCCGCTCAGACCATCGACATGTTCGCGTAGAGGAGTGCTGATCGCCGCGCCGCCATCTACAGCCCGACACATCTCATCGACTCGCCGAGGACTTCACCATGGAAAACGCCGGCAATTTCTTTTGGCAGCTACTCTGGTTCTTTTTCATGGTGTCCGCGCTGCAACCCATTATACAGCAGCACGTGCTGGAAGCCGCGCGCCGCCGCAGACTCGCGGGCTTTGAACGAAAGCGGAACTCGCGCGTGATCGCGATGGTCCATCGCCAGGAGACAATGCGTTTCCTGGGGTTTCCTGTTGTCCGCTACATCGACATTAACGATTCCGAAGAGATCCTGCGTGCTATTCGCCTGACGGATCGCGATGTGCCGATCGACATAGTCCTCCACACGCCGGGAGGTTTGGTGCTCGCCGCGCTCCAGATAGCCCGGGCTCTCCGCGAGCATCCCGGCAAGGTGACTGCTTATGTACCTCATTATGCGATGTCCGGTGGCACTCTGATCTGCCTGGCAGCCAATGAGATCGTCCTATCGTCACACGCCGTAATGGGACCGATCGATCCGCAGCTCGGCGAGTCTCCGGCCGCGTCATTAATCAAAGTAGTCGAACAAAAACCGATCGAGCGGATTTCAGACCAGACCCTGATCATGGCGGATGTGGGACGTAAGGCGATCGAGCAGGTCCGCAAGGCCGCTTTTGAGTTGCTGGACGGCAGACTACCCAAAGAAAAAGCGGAGGAACTCGCACAGAAGTTGTCGGTAGGGACCTGGACCCACGACTATCCTATCGGCGCCAGGGAGGCGAAGGGGATGGGCCTCAACGTCAATACCGACATGCCAACGGAGATTCTGGATTTGCTTTCGCTGTATCCGCAGCCGACGAGGACAGATTCAGGCGGAGTGGAATACTTGCCCGGACCGCGTGTCGGCCGGCAGGCGAGCAGCAATAGTCGCAGTAGTTAGCTTTGCGCGCGAGAAACGATAAGACTCGCTGCTCAGCCCAACTCGAGGCCTTCGAGGTCACCCTTCTCGCGCCACTTCTTCATCAGTGCGTTGAACGCGTTGATGCCCGGCGCGTACGCGTTGGCGCCAAAGCCGTCGGCACCAGGTTCGAAATGGCCCTCGTTGTTGTAGTAGCCCGGCGTGCAGTTCGTCAGGAAGCGCGCCGCGACAACAGCGAGGCGTTTGATTTCCGCGACCCATTCTGTCTCCGCTTCTTTAGTCGGATGCGAGTAGCGAAGGCCCCGGTCCATCACCTGTTTGATGATGTAGCCGATATGCTGAGCCTGGTCGTCCAGGACCGAGGTCAGGTTAACCGAAGCGCCGTTCTGCGACTGCCCCAGGATGAAGCAGTTGGGGAAGCCGTGGCTGGAGAAGCCGTGATAGGTCTTCATACCATCGGCCCAGTAATCGGTCAAGGTGACGTCGTTCATCCCGATCACTTCGTAGCCCGCGCGCCGAGTCCATGCCGTGCCGACCTCGAAGCCGGTGGCGAAGATGATGCAATCGACTGGATACTCGACGCCGTTCGCAACGATTCCGGTCCTGGTGATCCGCTCGACGCCCTGACTGTCGCTGGTGTTGATCAGTTTGACGTTCGGCCGGTTGAAGGTTGGCAGATAGTCATCGTTGAACGTCGGCCGCTTGCAGAACTGGCGGTACCAGGGCTTCAATGCCTCGGCAGTGGCCGGATCGGTGACGGTTTGGTCGACCCGTGCGCGGACGCCGTTCATCTTCTGAAAGTCGGCGATTTCCATGAGCATCGCTGTCTCGCGCTTCGAGAGTTCGGCTGCGCGGGCGGATTTCTTCGCAGCGATCCCGAGGTTACGGAAGATGTCGGTCCAGCCGTCGTTGACGAGATCCTTTTCGACCGGAACGCCGATAACCATGTTGTTGAAGTTCTCGCGCCGCTCCCGTTGCCATCCGGGCTTCAGGCTCCTGGCCCATTCGGGATCGGTGGGTTTGTTTCCCCGCACGTCCACTGACGAAGGGGTGCGCTGGAAGACGTAGAGCTGCTTGGCGTGCGCGCCGACGAACGGCACGCATTGGATGGCCGTAGCGCCGGTGCCGATAACCGCCACGCGCTTGTCGGCGAGCTTGGTCAGGCGGCCCGAGTGGTCGCCCCCGGTGTACTCGTAGTCCCAGCGGCTGGTGTGGAAGGTGTGGCCCTCGAACTCGTCGATGCCGGGAATGGCGGGCAATTTCGGTCGGTTGAGCGGACCGGTAGCCATAACCACGAAACGGGCCCGCATCGCATCGCCACGGTCGGTCGAGACGATCCAGCGCGCGGCGTCCTCGTCCCAGCGCAGTTCCGACACCCGCGTCTGGAAACATGCGTTGTCGTAGAGGTGGTAATGCTCTGCGATACGCCGCGAGTGCTCGTAGATTTCGGGCGCAAACGAGTACTTCTCCTTCGGCATGTAGCCAAGCTCTTCGACCAGCGGCAGGTAGCAGTAGCTTTCGATGTCGCATTGGGCGCCCGGATAGCGGTTCCAGTACCAGGTGCCACCGAAGTCGCCGCCGGACTCTATTATTCGAACGTCCTTGATCCCAGCTTCGTGGAAGCGCGCGCCGGCCAGCAATCCGCCGAAGCCTCCGCCGATGACTATTACATCGACCTCGTCGGTGAGCGGAGCGCGATCAAAAGGTTTGACATAAGGGTCATCCAGATAGTGAGCGAATTTGCCGGCAACTTCGACGTATTGCGCATTGCCGTCGGTGCGAACGCGCTTGTCGCGCTCCTGCCTGTATTTCTCACGCAGGGCGTCCGGATCGAAATCCAGTTTCAGATCAGCGATAAAGCTCGAATCTTCCATATCTTATCCCACTTGTCTTTCATCGTTCGCGCGTGAAGCCCAGATCTCCATCCTTACCGTACACTGCAGAGCAGAGACAAGTTCGCTGCCTTGGTCTCTCCGCTTACCCCCTGGTTTGGATGGGCTCAAGATCGAAGCGGTGTGCTGCGCGCAGCCGCTTCAGCTGGTCTTCACCCAATATCCGTAAGTCAGGCGCGTAACGCGCCGGCTTCCGGCCACTCCGGCGTTATTGCACAGTACTCCATAGCTGCTGACCGGCTGTTGCGCGGAGGCAGGCAATCCGGCCGCGTTAGACGTGCTTCGCGTGCTGCGACTTTTGCGCCTGCGAATCGAATATCGAGCTGATCATTTCTTCGGCTCCTTACCTGATCCTTCCAGCTGCACGCTCTTCTCGAAGCTGGGTTCGAGGTTATCGTCGATCATCAGGATCCCCTTGTAATTCATCGCCGCGGTCGGCGCGAACATTACCGATATCTTGCATCTGCCGGCCGGCATGCCTTTCCCCTTCGGGCCGAGGTCGTCGTCATCGCACGCCTGAGTCACGCTGAACGGACTCGTCACGCCTGTTTCCATCTCGATCAGAATCGGCAATGGGATTTTCTTCTTCTTGATCCTGCCCGCGTTGATAACCTCGACCGACTCGATTCTGTTCGTTCCGACTTCGATCTCGCCAAAGTTGAGCCTATGCGGCGTAACCTTCAGCTTGCCGGTCACAGGAGTAGGTGAAGCAGTCGGGGTTGCGGTCGTCGCGGTTGCGGTTGCCGTGGCAGTCGGGGTCGCCGTCGGGGCTGCGGTCGTCGTCGCGGTCGCAGTCGTTGCAATCGAAGCAACTACTTTGAAGCCCTCAGAAGCGCTCGACGGATCGTATCGGCAGCATCACCGAGATGAGCAAGGAGCTCGCGCCGAGCAAACCGACATACTTGCGATCAACGCTACCATCGTGGCGGCGGGCGCCGGCGAATGGGGCAAGCGATTCGCCGTGGTCGCGGACGAAATTCGCAAGCTCGCGGATCGTGTGAGTATTTCATCAAGCGAGATACGCCAGTTGCTGGACAACATCCGCGCCTCCGCCAGTTCCACTATCGCCGCGACCCAGGACGGTTCTTGCGCTAACGAAGGGCCTGGAAATGGCAGGCTGTCACGGTTTGGCGAAACTCAGGAGCACATGACGAAGGCCGCCGTCGAGAAGACCCCGCCGCATCAGAGAATGCACCTGTAGCGATTCGCGCGCCTTCAAACTCCGGGCGGGACTCGCGCCTGTTTCCTGCGCCTCCACACGGATGAGCGCCATCGTCGTTCCCCAGAAGTTAGCCACGAGCCGGGAGACTTCCTCGAGCCGCTCGAATATCAATCCGGCCCCTCGCGCCGCGCCCAGGTACTCCTCGACCGCGCCGATTCGCGCGCACCAATACCGGTCGAACGGCGCCCGGTACGCCTCCTGCTCAACAAAGCAGTCGGCGATGAACATGCGTCCTCCGCGGCGCAACAGTTCCGCGCCGCGACGGAACCACGCCCGGCGGCTGAGATAGCAGGAACTGTCCAGGGCGATGATTGCATCGAATCGGTCCTTGCCCGGCACTTCGACGGCATCGCACAGGAACGGATGTACCTGCAAGCCGACTCCAGCCTCTGCCGCAAAGCCTGCCACCAGCGCCACGTGCGAGGGAGCGATTGTGACCGCGGTAACTTCGGATCCGAATTCCTGGGCCCAGAAAATCGCAGCGCCACCGAGCCCGCAGCCGACGTCGAGTACCTGTCGAAACGCGATTCTCCGCAGCTCCCACAGGTCCGCCGAATCTCTCAGCATTCGTTCCTGCGACTCCCGGAGTTTGTCACGCAATTGCGCAGCGGTAGTTTGGCTGGCCGGCTCGTCAAGGAAGCCGGTATGAAAATGCACGAGGGGCCCGGGTCCATAGCGGCGCAGGATCGATTCGGTCTTGCGCTCGTAGTACGAGGCGACCGGGTTGGAAGCGATCGCCATCGGAACCGATGGCTGGCTTTGATACTCCGCTTCAACGGAGCGCTCGATCGAGCTCTCGTCGCGGGTCAGGCGGCCTTGTCTTGCCAATGAACGGCGCCTCCTACAGCGTTTGGAAGAGTGGAAAGAGATCGCACATCTCAACCATCGTTACGCCGTTCACCTTCTCTTTTCCGTAGGTGCCCGAAACTCGGGCTTTGCCCTCAATCCGATTAACTCCGATCGCCGAAACTATTTCCTGATCGTCCTTAAGCAGTTCGACTGTCAGCTCGGCTCTCTCGGGAATCGTAACACTCCATCGCGTTGCATAGGTCCGCTTGGTTTTGGGACTGATCCAGTTGCGGAGTTCTTTTATCACCACCGGCGCCACTATCAGTCCATCATCCGGATTCAGGATAGTGGCAAACCGCCGTGGTCCACCCACGTATGAATTCGGATTGCTGTCGTTAATCTGTTCGTCCCAAAGGCTAATCTGGACCCCGTTCTCGAGCTGGATGTTCATCCAGGTCCACTTGCTCGGGCCGAACCGGCCCCATTCCCGATCAAGCCAGGACCAACCTTTTACATCGCATTTCGCCCCATGAATAGTCAGTTGACCTGAGGTTTCCATGCGTGGAAGTGCGTACTCGTAGTCAATGCCGTCGGAGAACGGAATGATGCCGGTCACCAGATTTGGCAGCACCGGGCCGCGCGCCGCCATAGTCAGCTTCATGTCCAGTTTAACCGCGCCATCGGCCAGGTGTCCCTCGACGTTAAGCTGGTCTATCGTCCCCGACAGACGACCCCACGGCATGGTAATGTCCAACCCGGCGGGCACCACGGTGGTGTTGTTCAGCCAGTACTCGTTCAATTCCCTGGAAAAGTATTCACGCGTGGTTTCGTCGAAAACGGAAATCACCAGTTGTGCCACCGGTGTTCCGAGCGACTTGACAATGACCATCAGGTGAAACAGCACCGTGTACTTGTGCCCGCCGCCTTCCAGATAGCTGATGATGTAGAACGAATCGCCATCCGAATCTCTGGGATGGGGGGCGATGTCGTTTTCAGGATCGAGGACGGGTTGACCGTCAAGTACAGCGTTAATGCTACTTTGCGCCTTAAGGATCTTACTGGTCGGTATGCCGGCACTCATCGGGGCCCCCTTGGACTTTGCCGCTTTTGGCGCTGCCTTGCGCTTGCTATGTCCTTTCGCCACCTTCACCGCGGAACAGCGAATGCGTTAATCAACAGCCAGTCGCTCTTCGCGTCTTCCCTCGTGAAGACGAAAGTGAAATGGACCGGAATCGTGTTCTTGTCGCTCTTCGTATCCCGGTATTCCGCCTTGCCGCTGACTATCCCCTGCGTCGCGTCAGGTTCTTTTTGAGACGAGATCTCAATGTTCTCAAACTGAGGGTTTTGCGGCTTCTGATGTGTGTTCAGATAGGCGATGAGATTGCCGATCCCTGAAATCGAACCGGGATCGTCGACTCTCTTCATTATGGCGTCCACGTCGAAGAACTGGCCTAACTCGTCGTACTTGCCTTGATTGAAGAGTGTGGAGACCTGTTCAAATGCCTTCTTCAGATCTGTTGCCATTTCGACTCCTCCCTATTTTTCAAGTCAGAGAGATCGTTCCAACCTCACTCGATATATAGCTGTGCCACCCTTAGATCTAGGACCGACTGCTCGCGGTCCTGAACCTGAGCGAGTTTGCCTTCTCAGACCGACTTGCCGAGCGAGGCGTCGCGCCTCTGCAAGTCCGCGAGCAGCAAACTTGCCTCGCGCAAGTCCGGGGTAGCGAATCCTTCGGTAAACCAGCCTAACGTTTCACTCATCAAGGCCGGCCCTTCCGGGCATCTGCCTGCGCTGATCCACAGGCGGCCCATGCTGATCGCAACCCGCAGTTCCAACGACTTGGCCTGTTGCTCACGCGCCGTGACCAGCGCTTGCCGGAAGCATCCTTCCGCCTTGGCCTCGACCTCCTGCGCGCTGCGGCCGTCCTTCTGTTTGAGAAGCAGTTCGCCTCTAAGGCGATGAAGCTCCGCCACCCAATACCGGTCATGGGTCCCGTCAATCGTATCGAGCACGCGCAAACCCTCGGAAGCCTGGCCGATCTCGAGGTAGACCTCGGCCAGCACACTCGAGAAGTAGGCCAGCATAAGAACGGCGTCGGCAGCCCGAAAGGCTTCCAGGCCCAGCCGCATTCGCGCGATCCCTTCATCTCGCTGGCCCCGTTGGGTCAGAGCCCAACCGCCTAGGATGGCTCCTATTCCTCGGTAAAACGCCAAATCGTGCTCAGTTGAAACCGCCAGCGCTTCTGCCGTCAGCTCTTGCACTGCCACTGCGTCGCGGCAAAGTTGATACGGCAACGAACCGAAGGACGCTGCCATCGCCATGGTCGCTGGATGCTTCAGGCGCCGAGCCATGGCGATGCCCTCATCGTTCCGCTGCAGAGCCTTATCGGGGTATCCCAGAAACCACAGCGCCCACCCGGCGTGGAACAGGCACGCTACCGCCGCATCTTGTCCATAGACAAACCTGAGCGCGTCGTGCTCAACCGGATTGTAGATGGCAACCGCCTGTTCAAGGTGTTCGAGACCTCGGGCAAATTCCCCCGCGGTGATGCAACTCACGCCCAACGCATGGTGCCCTTCTACCAAGAGACTCGAATCTCCCGCGGTCTGCGCCAATCTCAGGCATTGCTCCGCCATCTCGAACCCAGCCGCGTATTCGGAACGCGACGCATAGTTAATCCAGAGTCCCCAAAGAGCGTGGAACAATTGCGGTGTCTCGCCCACCTGCTGGCTCAGCTCTCTCGCCCGCGCGAACACTCTCCCCACCTCGAGCGAAGAGAATCCTTTGGTGGCCACCAGGCTGCTGCCGAGAGCCGTATTCAGCGTTAGTTCCTGCCGCAGCCGCTCGGGCGTCTCGACTCTGGTTTTGATAAGCTGCAGCGCGTTTCTGAAGTGATTGATCGCTTCCGCGTTCGCCGAGCGTTGGACCGCCTTCTCCCCCGCCATCTGCAGATACCGGATGGTTTTGCCGGAATCGGCTGCCGCCCCGGCACGCCAGAGATGATGCGCAAGATCTTCGACGTGGTCATCAAGGGCGTTGCGGTAAAGATGCTCGATGGTCTCCGCTACTCTTAAATGGAGTCGCTGGCGTCGCGGAGCGGATTGCCCATCCAGAACTGCGCGCCGGATCAACTCATGGGCAAATTTGAAACGTACCTCGGGATATTGAAGCGACGACGCAATCAGGCCGGCTCTCTCCGCTTCATCTATGCAATCCAGCAGTGCGTCCGCCTCCACGGCGGTTGATGCTTCCAGGAGTTCGAATGTGAAAGAGCGTCCGATTACCGCCGCCGATCCGAGTATCTTCTGGGTCCCGTCGCTTAGCCGCCCCAGTCGCCGCCCGATGACCAGGCGCACGCTCTGCGGTACATCGATGTCGGCAACGCTGAGAGTCTTGCGAAACTCTCCGTTTGCATCAGTAAGCTTTCCCCGTTCAACGAGATGCAGGAAAAGCTCCTCGATGAAAAATGGATTACCTTCGGTATACGAATAGAAAACCTGCACCACCGGGTCGGGTGGCGTTCGCCCGCTGAGCGCGTACAGCATTTCCGCGACTACGCTCTTGGAAAGGCCACCCAAGGATATGCGTTCCGCCTGATGCCGGCGAATCAGTTCGTCCAGGGTCTTGGTCAGCTGGCCTCCGGGATCAAGCTCGAAGTCGCGATAAGTCCCGACGATAAGGATGGGCATATGCGGAACCAACTGCGCCAAGTGACTCAGCAACAACAAGGTTCCCTCGTCGGCCCAGTGCAGGTCGTCGATTAATATGAGTAGCGGCGTGTTCCGCGCCACGCGCGCAAAAAAATCCGAGGTGGCGCCAAACAGGATTCGGCGCGATTGCTCCGCGGGCATCTCCAGCGGTCGCGGGATATCCGGAAACAGCCGTCGCAATCGTGGCAGCAGCCTGGCCATCTCGGGCGCATCGTTCCCAAGCGCTTCGCGAAAGGCATTCAGGTCTCGCGTCTGCGCCAGCGCCTCTTCGAGGATCTCAACGAAGGGAATAAACGGGACCGGATCATCGCGATCGTAACAACTGCCCACGAACGTCCGCATGCCGCGACGCGATGCCTCGGCGGCGATTTCTGCACCGATTCGCGTCTTGCCGACGCCCGCGGCCCCCCCGATTAGCACCAGCCGCCCCGCGCCGTCGAACGCTTGCTCAAGAAAGCGCGAGAGAGCACTGCGCTCTGCCTCTCTTCCTACTAAAATGGGTCCGTCGGTGAATGCGCGCAGAAAGCTCGTTTCGTGGTGCGCGAACGGCACCTCTACCGTCGCGGCTTCGGCCGGGGAGCCTGATCTTCCCAGAGAAAATTGCCAGGTCACATGCAGGCGCGGATCGGGACTATAAGAGCAGAACGATCCGGTCTTGATCGATCGCTCGAGCAACTCGCCCATCGCAGCCTGTTGTTCGGAGATCTTCTGCAGCGCGGCCTTGATTGCGCGAGTGACATTGAGACGCGCACGCTCGGCCGCCGATCCGGCCCTCCGATCGCGACCGCCCAATCCGACCGCACGCCTTATCTCGCGCTTGACGAATTCGATTTCAGACTCAACCTGTTCCGCCCGCTGGTGATTGCCACGCTCGCGCAGGTCTTCGAGTTCTTCGCTCAAATCGTGGAGCTTGCGCTTGTAGTCCTGCTTCGCCCGCGCATCCAGCATCTCACCGGCATCGCCCAACCCGCCGATGCGATCGGTGCCTTCGGGCAGCGCTGGACTCTTTTCGCTGTCTTCTGCCGAGGCCGTTGTTGCGGCTTCGCTGAGAAGATTTAGCGAGTGGAATTCCTCGCCCGGATGCTGGAGCAAGCGCTGGATGCAACGAAGACCCTTGATATCTTTGAGCGGAAAATTTGCGCCGCGGTAACCGAGAGTCCAGTACTCACCGCTCGAGGCAAAGGTGCCGGTTTCTCCGGCGGCCTTGCCCGGCGATTCGAGCGGCCCTCTGCGGATGCCCGACCCTTCTTCAGTCGTCGCCAAAAATCCGCCCTCCGGCAAAAGCCAACGCTTCGGCCACACCGATTTTGGGGGTGCAGTTCGCGCGATTCTGGTCCAATTTCGCGCAGACTCGGAAACTTGCGTTGTCACGCGACGCTACCACTCGGTCAAACTAGTGTAAATCGACCTTTGGCCAACGTGACAGCCTAAATCCGCGCGACTGACGATCGCCCTTGCGTCTTCAGTAAATCTCGGGCGTTTGCTGCATGCTTCTCTTTTTCGAGTGGCCGGTTCGGGTCCGCTGAACGAGGTTCACTCGGCCATTACCGATTGGTTCACTCGGCCATGACGCCTTGAGGTTACGAGACACTGCTCTCGAGGAGGAACCCGCTATGGCTTCCATGTTCAACGACACGACGGCGATCAGTACCACGGCAACAGTCAATCAGACTGAAGCTTCCGAAGGTTTGCGGATCGCTCGTTACTGCGCGCTCGATGAGCTGCCGGGCTTGGTCTTCGGTGTAATGACAGTCGTTTGGATCGTCTTTTCACTGGCCAAACTCACGCTCTAGTGCGCGCCAACCCAAAACCAGGGGGAACCCTGGACCCAACGGGGTTCCCTCGTCGCTTTCGAACCGCCGGGCACTTTGCGCAGGCCGCCGTGCGCATCCTGCCGGAGCCAGCTGCCGAAGAGTTGCGAGAGTTGGTAGGCTTCGTGAGCGTCTGCTGGGAGACCTGCTATCCAACGGCGACCGCGTATCGAAACGTTCCCCAGAAGACCCTCGCCAGACTCTGCTATGTGGCGGCAGAGTCAGTTCTCCGATGCGGATGGAAAGTGCGGCGGGCAAGCGCCCTATTCGTCGACCAAACGCCGTCATCACGCGGCTTAAAATATTGCCAATTAGATCTCATACTTTTTGGCGTCAGACTGTTTAAATTCTAGTCCCATGCCGGGACGCGACAAATCGGGTTTCAGGAGGCCTTCGCATGGAGTCAAAACTCCGTCGAACAGCATATGTTCGATGCGCACATGATCGTGAAAATATTCGATGTGACGAACAGGTCGCGCGGCGCAACATGGATGCGCGTGCAACGATGGCCCGCAATGCGCCGAGAGTGGCATCGAACGTGTCTCACACAAAGCAGCCACCTGAATAAAGCCGGTGATACCCGCGCAGCGTGTCGCGTCAGCCTGTAAGACGTCGACTGATTCGGACGCCAACATCCGCTCGAAGTACGGCAAGTCATAACCGTATTCCCCAGCGGCTATCTCCATCCCTCCGGGAACGCGATCGCGCAAGAAGTGCAGTCCCTCGAGATCATCAGAGGAAACCGGCTCCTCGAACCAGGATACTCCGAGTTCCTGAAATCTGTCGGCCAGCGCCAGCGCTTGTTTGCGTGTATAAGCGCCGTTGGCGTCCACGAACAGTTCCACTTTGGGACCGATTGCATCGCGCGCAGCAGCGACTCTTTCGACATCCCTATGAGGCTCGCGGCCGACTTTCATTTTTATCCGCGGGATTCCTTGCTGTGCCCATTCTGACAACTGATTACGCAATTGCTCATTGTCATAAGAAGTGAAGCCGCCGCTTCCATATACGGCTACGCTGCCACGAGCGGCTCCAAGCAGGGTGACCAGTGGTAAGCCCAGGATGCGAGCCTTAAGATCCCACATAGCACTGTCTACCGCTGCTATAGCCATCGATGCGATTCCCGGACGACCCAGATTGCGAATCGCTCGAATCATTGCCAACCAGTTCGCTGAAGTCGCCATCGCATCGTGACCTGTGACTACCTCTGCGAGCATATCGTTGATCAGCTTTGCGGTAGCACCATCGGCATAGGTATAGCCGATACCGATGTGATCCGCAGCGGTTGCTTCTACCAATACTAAGGTTGTGGCCTTCCACTCGATGGTGCCATCCGACTCGGGAAAGTCCGTGGGTATTCGATAGGCACTAGCTCTAAGGCGCTGGATCTTTATTTCCGGATAGCGTGCCGTTGATTTCATTGTGTTTCTTCATCGTGAACACGGTTTTGGAATTGTTACTCGGCGCGGCCGACCTTCAGCGGGGTATGTCCAGGTGACAGGTTCAAAGCACTATTAATTAACGCAATATGTGTGAGGGCCTGGGGGAAGTTTCCCATCTGACGCTGTTCGCGGCAGTCGTATTCTTCTGACAGCAGGCCGATGTCGTTGCATAAGCCCAGCAACCGTTCAAAAATCTTTAGTGCTTCCGCCCTTCGGCCCATCGCAACCAGGCAGTCGACCAGCCAAAAGGTACAAGGCAAAAATGCTCCTTCTTCGCCGCTCTCAGCCGTACGGCGAAAGCGCTTCAGCAATCCGCCTTCCATAAGCTCGCGCTGAATCGCCTCGACGGTGCCCACGATCCGCCGATCGTCAAATGGAAGAAATCCCCTTAGCGGCAGCAGCAGCAAAGCGGCGTCGAGCTCGTTGCTGCCGTATGACTGCACGAAGCTGTGCCGCCTGCTGTTGTAGCCGTGCGCGCAGACGTCAGCATGAATCTTGTCACGAATTTCACGCCACTTTTTCAGCGGCCCTGGCAGATGTTCGGCTTCGACAAGCTTTACCGCACGGTCGAAAGCGACCCAGGCCGCGACTTTGGACTCGGTAAAATGACGCGGCCCGCTCCGCGTCTCCCAGATTCCATCATCGGGTTTTTCCCAGGCCTCCTCGAGAAAGGACAAAAACTCGCAATGCTTGAGCCAGACGTCATGCTCGATCTTGAGATGATAGCGATCAGCTATATAAAGAGCGCTGAGGATTTCGCCATAGACGTCGAGTTGAAGCTGCTTGTAAGCGGCGTTGCCGATCCGGACCGGCTTGCTGCCCGCATATCCTGGTAAATGCGAAAGTTCAAACTCGGTTAAGCGGCGCTCACCAGCAAGACCATAAACGGTCTGAGGTTTGTGTGAGTGTCCAGCGACTGCGCGCATGAGCCATTCACGCCAGGCGACAACATCTTCGCTGTAGCCACATTCGAGAAGCGCGCATAGCGTAAAAGTCGCGTCGCGCAGCCAGCAATAGCGGTAGTCCCAATTTAGCGACCCGCCTGTTCGTTCGGGCAGCGACGTAGTCGGTGCCGCAATAATGGCTCCGGTGGGACGAAAAGTGAGAGCTTTGAGGGTAAGGAGAGATCTGAGCACTTCGTTGCGATAGGGACCATTATATACACAATGAGATGCCCAATCTGTCCAGCATTCTTCAGTTTGATGGAGGAGGCCTAGAGGGTCACCAGCCTGCGGTAGAGAAAGATCTGAATCATTTCGAACAAAAGTGAAAGAAGCGGTTTCGCCTTTCGAAATCACAAAATCAGCTTGCGTCTTAAGGCCGTCGCTGCGCAGCGCAATAGGAGACTGAAGCAAGACTGCGTCGGGTCCCGCGATCGCGCGCAAAGTGCCGCTTTGATGCGTTAACTGTGGAACGGTTTGGCCGTAATCGAAGCGCAACGCCAGTTCCATCCGCATCGGTACCGAGCCCTCGCGACCTTCTACTATCCGGATTAAGTCCACGCGGCCGGACGTTTCGTTGAGCGGCATGAAATCAATCAACGCGACAATCCCATGTTCGGTTTCGAAGGTCGTTTCAAGCACCAGGGTATCGCCGCGGTACTTGCGGTGCGCAGTCTTGGCGTGGGATTGCGGCGCGATAAGCCATCGACCGTTCTCATCGCTACCGAGTAGGGCCGCAAAGCAGGCTGGTGAATCGAAACGAGGTACGCATAGCCAATCGATAGAACCATTGCGACCGACCAATGCAGCAGTATGACGGTTGCCGATAAGCGCGTAATCTTCGATAGGAAGACTCAACTAGTTGCCTTCCTTTTGTGGAAGTTGGTTATGCCGCTACTGCCGCGGGAACCGGACGAGCATAGGGTATAAGCACCCGACGTGCCACGATCGCGAAGCGAATGAAAACCTTGTCCTGAGAGAAGTTCAATGGAACGCTACGGGCGACAGGGTCTTGAACAGTTCTGTAGAAATTACTGAACTCTGTAACTTTGGGAATTCGGTAAATAATTCGTCTAGCGGAAGTACCTCCAAGGTCGCGAACTCGAACTAGGATCTTAGCTTGTCATTCGCGTAATACCGGCCCGACTCTTGCTCTCCTTAATTTGGTTCTGCATCTCACACTCGGACTCCTAGATGTTCATCAGTTCGGGCTCTATGGAAAATCAAGCCCCGCAAATCGACACCTCGATTGTAGCTCAACGTCGGAACGAAGCCCCACGCTTCGCACGGCAACACAAAGATGATTCAAGGACAGCGGTGCCCGCCAATGTGGCTGAATCGCTTCGCACTGCGCTCGAGAAATCGGTCGACGGTGAAGTACGATTTGATAAAGGCACGCGTGCCCTTTATGCGACTGACGGATCGAATTACCGCCAGGCGCCAATCGGCGTTGTAATCCCGCGCCACCTGCAGGACGTCGAGACAACCGTGGGTCTCGCGCGTCAATATGGCGCGCCCATTTTGTCGCGTGGATGCGGAACAAGTCTGGCGGGACAGTGCTGTAACGTCGCCGTGATCATCGACTTCTCAAAATTCATGCACCAGGTCTTGCGTATCGACGCCGAGAACAGACTGGGCCATGTGCAGCCCGGCTGCGTTCTGGATCATTTTCGTGAGACTGCCAGGCATCAAGCCGGGCTTTTTTTCGGTCCCGATCCCGCGACTCACAACCATTGCACGATCGGTGGCATGCTCGGCAACAACTCCTGCGGCAGCCATTCTCTCCTGAGCAAGAAGCACGGGCTGGGTGTGCGTATGAGCGACAATACCCACTCGCTGGAGGTTTTGCTCTATGATGGTACGCGGTTACGCGTCGGACCTACTTCGCCGGATGAATTGAGCGAGATCATTCGAAGCGGCGGCCGTCGGGCCGAAATTTATTCCGCTCTGAAATCGCTGGTGGATCGCTACGGCGATTCTATCCGCGAGAAATTTCCGAAACTCGAGCGGCGGGTTTCAGGCTACAACCTTGACGACCTGCTACCAGAAAACGGTTTCAACGTCGCGCGTGCGTTGGTGGGATCGGAATCGACCCTGGTCACAATCCTCGAGGCAACATTGCATCTCGTTCCCTCGCCTAAGGCGCGCAGCGTAGTGATGCTCGGATTCAAAGATATGTTCGTCGCCGCTGAATGCGCGCTGCAGGTCCTGAAATTTAATCCGATCGCTTGCGAAGGTATCGACGAACTGCTCTTTGAATACGTGAAAAAGAAAGGTGACGAAAACGCCAGCCTTGCACTCTTGCCGCAGGGACCAGCGTTTTTGCTGGTGGAATTTGGCGGCGATTCAAAGCAGGACAGCGACGAGCAAGCACGGTCGATGATGGATCACGTGAAAGGTTTGGGTCATCGAGCGCCGGTCGATATGAAACTCTACGATGATCCCAAGCATGAGGAGATGATCTGGAAAGTACGAGAGGGAGCACTCGGCAGCACCGCATGGATCCCCGACCAACCTGACACCTTTCCCGGATGGGAAGACTCGGCAGTGCCGGTTGAGGTAGTGCCCGAGTATCTTCGAAAGCTGCGTGCGCTGTTCGATAAGTACAACTACAAGCCGTCGATGTACGGTCACATAGGTCAGGGTTGTGTCCATTGCCGTGTGCAGTTTGACCTGTATACGACTCCCGGCATCGAGAAATACAAGAGGTTCATGAACGACGCCGTCGAGTTGGTCGTTAAATTAGGCGGCGTTGCTTCCGGTGAACATGGTGATGGGCAAGCGCGCGGGCAGTTTCTGCCACAAATGTTTGGGCCCGATCTAATGGCTGCCTTCACCGAGTTCAAACGAATATGGGATCCGACCAACCGAATGAACACCGGCAAGGTAATCGATCTCGAAAGACCTGCTTATAGCATCACGGATAACCTGCGAATTGGACCGGACTACCATCCGCCAAAGCCTAAGACACATTTTTCGTATTCTACCGATAAGCATAGTTTCGCGCGTGCCGCGCTGCGATGCGTCGGCGTAGGAGCTTGTCGCCGCGATGAGGGGGGTACGATGTGTCCTTCGTACATGGTCACGCGGGAAGAAAAGAATTCTACCCGGGGCCGTGCGCGCATGCTCTTCGAAATGATGACGGGCGAGATCATTGACGACGGGTGGAGGAGTGACGAAGTCAAGGACGCGCTGGATCTCTGCCTGTCGTGTAAGGGCTGCAAGGGCGACTGCCCCGTGAACGTCGACATGGCGACCTACAAAGCGGAATTCCTTAGTCATTACTATAAGGGCCGGGTAAGACCGCGAAATGCCTATGCGTTCGGATGGATTCACATCTGGGCAAGCTTGGCCTCATTCGCGCCCTCGATGGCGAATTTGTTTACGCAAACCCCCGGATTGAGCTCCGTCGCCAAGTTCTTTGCCGGTGTAAACCAGAAGAGAAAGATACCAACGTTCGCGCCACAGTCCTTTAAGCAGTGGTTTAGATCGCACCAGCCTCAAAATCCGGATGGCCCGCCGGTAGTGCTCTTCGCCGACACTTTCAACAATTTCTTTCATCCGGACGTGGCAATCGCCGCGACCGAGGTGCTGGAGGCCGCCGGTTTTCGTGTCAACGTCCCGCGCGCAGATGTCTGCTGCGGGCGTCCGCTGTACGACTATGGCTTTTTAGATATGGCCGAACGGTGGTGGATCGACATGTTAAATAAGCTACGGCCTTATTACCGGGCAGCCATCCCGATGGTCGTGCTTGAGCCAAGTTGCTGGTCGGCATTTCACGACGAACTCGTCAATCTTTTCCCTAATAACCCGGAAGCCCAGGCGCTCAAGGATTTAACGTTCACACTCAGCGATTTTCTTCGTTCGAAGGCTCCGCAATTTTCCGTTCCCGAACTGCACCGAAGAGCGCTCGTCCAAGGGCATTGCCATCAGAAGGCTCTCGATACGCTTAACGATAAGGAGATCGGGCAGCTTTTTGCCGAAAAAGAGATTTTCGACAAAATCGGCCTTGAGCACGCACATCCAAAAACTGGATGTTGTGGAATGGCTGGCGGGTTTGGCTATGAAAAAGAGCACGGGCACTACGAGCTTTCGGTTGCCGCGGGGGAGCGAATGCTGCTTCCCGAGGTCCGAAAGGCGGCCGACAACGAACTAATTATCGCAGACGGATTCAGTTGCCAGGAGCAGATCGAGCAGGAGACCGATCGCGTGGCCATGCATACTGCGCAGGTGCTGCAGATGGCTATTCGTGGAAATCGTGAATTTTCGGTCGGACGTCCTGAGACGCGGATGGTGAATAATAGGAAACGCGTCGTTAGGAAGTCGATGACGCGGGCTGCGATCGGCCTGAGTCTCGTTTGTATTGCCGCAATTGGGACCGGTTGGCTGGCAAAGAAACGTCGCGCAGCGATCTGAGCTGGAAGGAGAAAAGATAATGCGAGTTGGATCGGACACGGTGTGCGTGGTAACCGGCGCATCCGGCGGAGTCGGCCGCGCAACCGTCCGAATGCTAGGCGAGCGCGGAGCGAAAGTTGTGCTGTTAGCACGAGGACGTGACGGTCTGGAAGGCGCGAAGCACGACGTCGAATCGCGCGGCGGACGCGCGATTGCAGTACCGACCGATGTGAGCAATTTCGAGCAGGTGCAAGCCGCCGCTGACGCCGCGGAACGCGAGTTCGGGCCTATCGACCTTTGGATCAACAACGCAATGGTGTCGATGTACAGCCCTTTCATGAAGATGTCGCCTGAGGAGTTTCAGCACATCGTCAATGTGACTTTTCTCGGGACCGTGCACGGCACCCGGTGCGCGTTGCAACACATGCTCCCGCACGATCGCGGCAAAATCATCCAGGTAGGTTCGGCCCTGGCGTTTCGATCGATTCCGTTGCAGAGCGCCTACTGTGCCAGCAAGCATGCGATTCAGGGCTTTACCGAATCGCTTCGCACAGAGTTACTTCATGAGAAGAGCAATGTCGGCTTATCACTAGTGAACATGCCGGCATTGAATACGACGCAATTCGTGTGGACGAAAAACAAAATGCCGCACAAGGCGCGTCCTACCGGAGCGATTTTTCAACCCGAAGTCGCGGCTGAGGCGATTCTCTTCGCTGCCGAGCATGATCGGCGCGAGATCATGGTCGGATATACCACCGTCGAGGCGACCCTCGGCGAGAAAGTGATCCCCGGTCTGCTGGACCACTATCTCGCGGATGCGGCATGGAAAGGCGCGATGCTGCCAGAGCCCGCCGATCCGGAGAAGCAGGACAATTTCTGGGAACCTCTGCCAGGCGATCATGGATCGCACGGGCCATTCGATGACCTTTCGCATCGTTTCAGTTTTCAGTTATGGGCAACTAAGAACCGATCCAAGCTCGTCAGCGGTTTGTTGGTGGTAGGGATGGGTTTGTCGGCGTTACTTCTTCGCAACAGAAATAACTCTCACAAGGGATTTTTCTCGTGAGGCGCACTCGATCCTATATCCCTCTTCGAGAAGCAAAGGTATGAGACATGGCAATCACTGTTGGTCAATACATCATGCAGCGTCTCCAGGAATGGGGCGTTGAACGCATCTATGCCTACCCGGGCGACGGCATTAACGGCATCCTGGCGGGCCAGCGCAAGAACGACAATAAGCCGCGATTCGTCCAGGCGAGACACGAGGAACTCGCTGCGTTCATGGCGTCAGCGCACGCGAAGTTCACAGGCACCGTCGGCGTCTGCATGGCGACCAGCGGTCCGGGTGCTATTCACCTGCTTAATGGCCTATACGACGCAAAAATGGATCACCAGCCTGTCGTTGCCATCGTTGGCCAGTCGGCTACCACCGCACTGGGAAGCCAATATCAGCAAGAGGTGGACTTGCAATCTCTGTTCAAGGACGTGGCCAGTGAATATTGCGTAACTGTCTCGAGCCCAGCGGCAGTGCGCCATTGCGTTGACCGCGCTTTCCGCATCGCTGCAGATCAAAAGTGCGTAACTTGTGTGATCCTTCCAAAGGATATTCAGGAAGAAGAAGCAGTCCCGGAACCTCCCCAAAAACACGATCATGCACTGACCGGCGTGGGCTGCCCGGTCCCATATATGGTTCCGCATCAGTCGGATCTGTCGGCCGCTGCTAAAATTTTGAATGAGGGTAAGAAGGTTGCGATGCTAGTCGGCGCGGGCGCATTGAGTGCGCAAGACGAGGTATTGCAAATTGCCGAGCTTCTCGGCGCGGGCGTGGCCAAGAGCTGGCTCGGTAAGGCCGCAGTTGCCGACGATATTCCATTCTGTACGGGGCACATAGGTTTGCTGGGAAGTAAGGCGAGCTGGGACCTTATGCAAGGCTGTGACACGCTGCTCGTCGTAGGCAGCAGCTTCCCATACAGTGAATTCTATCCGCCAGCAGGGCAGGCGAAAGGCGTGCAGATCGATATCGACGGACGTCTGCTGAGCCTGCGCTATCCTATGAGTATAAATCTCAAAGGCGACGCGCGGCAGACCCTCTCAGCGCTGATACCTATGATCACGCGCAAGAGCGATCGGACGTGGCAGAAGGCGATAATCGACGACGTCAAGGACTGGTGGAAGGTGGTGGAAGCTCGTGCTCATACGGATGGCAACAAAGGTCTGCTTAACCCGGAGCGTGTATTCTGGGAATTGAGCCCGAAGCTACCTGAAGGCTGTATTATCTCGGCCGATAGCGGTACAACTGCGAATTGGTACGCGCGCGACCTTAAGATTCGTCGCGGGATGATGGCCAGCGGCAGCGGAAACCTCGCCTCGATGGGGGCGGCGGTACCTTATGCGGTGGGCGCCAAATTCTGTTACCCGCACCGCATTTGCATTGCAGTTACCGGCGACGGTGCTATGCAGATGAACGGGCTCAACGCCTGTATCACCGTCGCGAAATACTGGAAAGAATGGTCCGATCCTCGTTGGATTACCCTGGTGCTGAATAATCGCGATCTTAACCAGGTAACATGGGAACAGCGCATAATGATGGGGGACATTCGATTCACGGCCAGTCAGGAATTGCCCGATTTCCCTTACGCTGCGTTCGCCGACTCTATAGGGTTGCGCGGTATCCGCGTGGAGAAAGCAGACGAGCTTGGTGATGCGTGGGATCGTGCGTTGTCCAGCGATCGCCCCGTAGTGCTGGAAGCGATTTCAGACCCTGATACTCCGACTCTCCCTCCGCACGTCAGCTTGGAGCAGGCTAAGAATTTTACCGAAACCGTGCTGCGAGGCGACCCTGAGGAAGCGGGCATCATCAAGCAAGCTGTCAAAGGTATGGTGCAAACTTTGATTCCGCACGGCGATAATTAGAGTCTCCGCAAATACGACTGTGAATTAGGGTAAAAGCAAGTAGCACATTGCTGTCTCCTCTCAATGGGAGAATAAGCCAGGACGCTGGGATTGACTCAATTTCAAGCTGGCGATTGAATTAAATTAGTTGAATCGATACGGCATCTCAGGAGTTTTCGGCGAGATGCGATTAGTTCCGTACCTGCTGCTCGCGAGGCTGTTGCTCATTTGCTCGGTCTGCCTGCTGACCATTGCGCAGACAACCTCGGCGTTCTCGTCTATCACTCCCCTCGAGGTGCATGCGGTTACGAATCGCACGCCGGGATTCGCTCGACACGCCGTCGAAGAAGTGGGCAGCGGGCCGGTCGCGGATGGTGGCCTCTCGCTAGCGTCATCATGGTTCGACGCGAAAGAACCGAAAGATCGTCAGTCAGGACCGCTTTTTCTCCGCGAGGTCGAAGCAGGCAGTCAGTGGTCCTTCGATCATCAGTTTCATCGCCGCATTCCACCGCGCTCCGGCGACGACGATAACTAGCTCCGCCCCGAACAGAAAAATTCACGTCTTCACCGCGCCTGAGGCGCTGAGCATCGCGCGGTCGAGGTACCAGAAGACGGTCGAATAAATTCCAGGATGAAAGTCTCGCCGCGTTCTTGGCGGCGAAAGGACAAAGGTTATGCACTCCATTGAAGCTGTCAATAGTAAGAAATGTATGGGCGCTCTAGCTGCCTTGCTTATGAGTCTTATGGTGGCTGTGCCGGCACTTGCGCAAGTTAAGCCCGGTGACGTTATCACTCCGGACAATGCTTACAAGGTCAAGGACCTGGTCGCCCCAGGGGTCTACTACAAAGTCGAACAGGGCATGTCGATGAAAATCGTGCCCTCCGATCGCGTCGATTGGCCTCCGCCCTACAAGGACGCAACCGAGAAGTATTCTGCGCAGGTCCGCCTGTCGCCGGATGGACGCACGGTTGAGAACTACGTGGCCGGCCAACCGTTCCCATTTCTCGATCCCAACGATCCTAAAGTTGCGACCGAGATCATATGGAACAACGTGTTTCGGCCGCTTCAGACCGATGACTACGATCTGCGTTACTTCGCCTGTGAAAATGTGCGGACCGGGCGCAACGAACCCTACCGGGTGCTCGATGAGATCGACGTAGGTCACTACGCCGGCTACAACGAGATTGGACGGACTGAGGTCGACCCTATGCCGATCGATCAAGACTTCAAGAAGACCGGGCGTTACTGGCTCTTTGGACTCTACCCAATCATGGCACCGGAAGGTATGCGCGGCGCCGGATTTCTGCGCTACCGCTATGCCGATCCGAAAAAGTCCGATGACATATGGTCATGGAATACCGGCTCGCGGAGACTGCGCCGTCTCGACGAAGGCATCATGAGCGACGCGGTTACCGGGTCGGGAACGCCGAGTGAGGGTGGCGGGAATATTGTGGTGTTCGATCCGGACCACTATTCCGGCTTCAACGCCAAGGTCGAGGAGTACAACTATCGCTTCCTGGGTTCGAAGAGCATGCTCGGCGTGGTTCACGCGGTCCATTCGCCCGAAGTAACCTGCGGGACCGACGGCGGAGGCAGCGCCTGTCCGGAGAATTGGGAAACGCGCCAGATGTATATCGTGGAAGCCACCCCCAGGCGTCATACGAACAATTCCCAGGCACTGCAATCGCGGACCGTGCTCTACATCGACAGCGAAGTATGGTTTCCGCTTTACGAAGACGCATACGATCAACAGGGTCAACTCTGGCAGAACCACATTTATTGGCTGACCTATCGTGATCGACCGGTGCCTGATGCGCGCGTCGCGATCTATCCGTTCAAGCGCTCGTTCGTGGTAGGCGCTGCCGCCACCGATACGCAAACCGGAATGGCCGCGATGTGCTACCTGCCAAGTCGCAACACTCCTGAAAAGGAATGCTGGTATATCAATATGGGCGCGGTGGACCGCTCCTTCTTCGATCCCGAAGCTATGGTGCGCGCGGCACCGTAGCGGCAGCAGCGAGGCGGTAGAGCGGTGGCGCGCCTCGAATG
>NZ_JBAUYR010000145.1:0-68063 GCF_049584895.1 Binatus sp. (SeqCode) | reverse complement strand
GAACACGAACCTCGGGCACAACTCGATCATCTTCATGATCGAATGCCAGGCGAACTACATCCTCGACTGTCTGCGAAAGTTGGACGAAACCGGCGCTTCCGCTATCGACCTGCGGCGCGACGTCATGGACGAGTTCGATGCTGTCCAGCAAAAAGAGCTGCAGCAAAGAGTTTGGGCGTCCACCGGGAAGAGCTGGTACAAGAACGACGCCGGGCGCATTACCAACAACTGGTCCGGCAGCACCATCCGCTATTGGTGGAAGACGATCCGCGCCGATCCGAAGCTCTATCAGCTCGAAACGCGTCGCGCGTCTTCAACCTCCGAGAATGCCACTACCGCCGTCGATCCGGCGCATCGCGCGGCATAAGACCGGATATAGAGTGGATTGGCGTGGCGGTCGGTAGGAATTACAGAGTAATAATTACTCAATAGCCGAGCATCCGAAAAGGCTTTTGAGCGAAAATCTTATATAAGTCATAATATTTTTGGACGAACCAGCTTGTGCATGGTTGTTGCAATGCTTCGGCAGAATCAGCAAACCTCCGCCACGTTTCGTCTGGAAAAATTATGGCAAATGAAATCCGGGTTCTGATCGCGGAAGATGACGTCAACACCCACGAGGAGTGGCGCGAGTCGCTTGCGGTGTGGGGATTCCGCGGTGAGATTGCCGAGGACGGCGTCCGCGCGCTCGAGCTTATCAGCAGTTTCGACCCGCATATCCTGCTTTCCGACCTGCGGATGCCGCGAAAGAGCGGCCTCGAGCTTCTGCACGATATCCGCGAGCTCGGCATCCATCTGCCGACCATCATGATTTCGGGGCAGGGTGAGATTCCCGACGCGGTCGAAGCACTCAAGCAGGGCGCGATCGACTACCTGCGCAAGCCTGTCGATCCGGCGCATCTGCAGCGCGTGCTCAAGAACATCGCCGACAACATAAATATTCGCGAAGAGAACTCGACCCTGCGCCGCCGCCTGGCCGAGGCAGGCGAGCTGGGCCCCCTGTTCGGACGTTCGCTGCCGATGCGCAAGGTGATCACCGCCATCGAGCGGCTGGCGCAATCTTCCGCCTCTGTCGTGATAACCGGCGAGAGCGGAACCGGCAAGGAGCTGGTCGCTCGCACGATTCACGAACTGTCGCCTCGGCGCGACGCGGCTTACGTGCCGGTCAACTGTGCGGCGATTCCCGAGACGTTGATGGAGAGCGAGCTGTTCGGACATGAGCGCGGCTCGTTCACCGGCGCCGACCGGCGCAAGGAAGGATGCTTCGAAGTCGCCAACGGCGGCACTTTGCTGCTCGACGAGTTGACCGAGATGAAGGCCGAGCTGCAGCCCAAGCTGCTGCGCGTGATCGAGGAGCAGCGGCTGCGCCGGGTCGGCGGCACCGCCGAGATACCGCTGGACGTGCGAGTGCTAGCGTCGTCGAATCGCGACATCGAGCAGGCGGTGCGCGAGAACAAGCTGCGCTCGGACCTCTTCTACCGGCTGAACGTTTTCACGATCGTGTTGCCGCCCCTGCGCGAGCGTATCGACGACCTGCCGCAGCTCACGCAAATGTTCGTCAAGCATTACGCGGAGCAGAACAAAAAAGATGTGTCCGGGGTTGACGAGGAATGCATGAAGGCGCTCCAGGCGCATCCGTGGCCGGGCAACGTGCGCCAGTTGCGCAACGTCATCGAGCGCGCCCTGATCGTCTGCGAGGGCCGCACCATCCGCAAAACCGATTTGCCCGACGACTTTCGCGCGGCGGGCGGCGGCGGTGACGGCGGCTTCATCAAGATTCCGCTGGGCACTTCTCTCGACGACGTCGAAAAAGAAATGATCACGCGCACCATCGAGTTCACCGCCGGCAACAAGACCCGCGCCGCCGAGATTCTCGGAGTCAGCGCGAAAACTTTATACAATAAGCTCGAACGTTTCGGCGCCGACCGCACCTAGCTCGACACCAGTCGTCCGCGGTTCGGTCGAGTCCGAGTGCGGGATCATTGCGCGAGGAGTCCATGCATCTGCGAGCAAGACTGGCTCTGATTGCTCTCCTGTTGATGCTCGTTCCTACGATCTCTCTCAGCATCATCTCGATCGACTCGCGAATAGCCACGATGATCGACGACATGTCGCGCTCGACCGACTTCATGATCGCGCAAATCTTCGAACAGGTGCGCCTCGCGCTCTCCCAGAGTAACGGTGACGTGACCACCGCACTTCGCGGCAGCCAGCCGGTCCGCAAGCTGCTCGATTCGACGGTTGCATTCGGCCCCGCAGTGGTGGCGGCTTCGGTCGTCGGCGATGACGATACCGTGATCGTTGCTGCCAACGGTGACGGCGAGGGGAAGCCTG
Organism: Binatus sp. (SeqCode); assembly: GCF_049584895.1. Taxonomy (GTDB): domain Bacteria; phylum Desulfobacterota; class Binatia; order Binatales; family Binataceae; genus Binatus. The sequence continues at coordinate 65,729 of NZ_JBAUYR010000145.1, read as the reverse complement.
CGCTCAGCCTGCCGAGTGTCAGGGAACTCGAGGAGCAGGCTTCGCAATGGCTCCTGTTCACCTCGCTGCCCAGTCTTCTGACCGCGAAAGTTTACGAGGCGCGCCGCCGCGTGGACATCAACGGTAAGCCGGCCGCGACAATTTCCGTCGGCGTGACCACCGCGCTGATCGCGGATCAGGCTCGTCATCTGTTGGTGGTTATCGTTGCCACCGCCGGACTCGTAATCGCGGCCGCGATGCTCGCGGTAGTGCTGATCTCCAACCGGATTCTCGACCAACTTGCCAACCTCACCAGTGGGTTTGAACAGCTCGCCGCCGGCAAGAGTCCTTCGGAGCTGAAGGTCTCGGGTCCCGGGGAGCTGAGCACGCTGGCCGAGAAGTTCAACGAACTGTCGCGCCAGGTCCGCGCTGATCGATCGCGATTGGACAGCGACCAGTCTCATCTGTTCGACGTCGTCCGCTCGATCCAGGATGCGGTCGTGCTGCTCGACGCCAGCGGCGTAGTGCTGTTCGCCAACAAGGAAGCGCAGGAGCGTCTGGCGCCGAAGAACGGCTCGCTCGAAGGTACCTCGCTCGTCTCTGCGCTCGACCCCGCCCATCCTCTGCAGGCGCTGGTGCAATCTACCGTCGAGGGCACCGAGGCGCACGACGTTCCGATTACGCTTCCCGCCGGCGGAACCTACCTGGTTTCATTCTTTCGCCTGGGGCGCGAGCGGGTTCCGGCGGGTCTGCTGATCGTGCTGAGAGATTTGAAGCCTGTCATCGAATTGGAAACCGCGCTCGATTCGTCCAATCGGCTGGCGCGCCTTGGAACGCTGATTTCCGGTCTCGCTCATCAGCTGCGCAGCCCTCTGAACGGGATGAACATGAGGCTCGAGCTGCTGCGCCATGAAGCGGGCGAGGCGGGTGGAAAGCACATCGACAAATTGCGCCACGAGGTGACCCGGCTCGACGAAGCGGTCGAGGCGCTGCTGCGGTTCATGCGGCCCGAGCAATTGAAGCTCAGCGATTTCGACGTGAATGAGTTGCTCAAGGAGCTCGGCGCCCGTGTGAATTCTGAAAAAATCAAAGTCGAGTACCAGCTGGATCCCGCGCTTCCGTCGGTTCAAGCCGATCGCGGATTGATTTATGAAGCACTCTCCAACTTGATAACCAACGCCGAGCAAGCGATGCCGGACGGTGGAGAGATGACGCTTTCCAGCAAGTCGCAGGGCAACGCGGTCGAACTGACTATCGGCGACCACGGTCCCGGAATAGCCAAGGAGCAACTCGATCGGATTTTCGACTTGTACTTCACCACCAAGACCGGCGGCAGCGGCCTGGGTCTGCCGTTCGCGATGCGCGCGATAGAACTAAACGGCGGAAAGATAGCAATAGATTCAGAAGTTGGCCAAGGTACCATATGTAAGATAACTATTCCCCTTGCATCCAATGCGCCTGCCAAACCAGCGGTGTCCAGCGCGGCTTAAGCGAATCGATCGGCGATCAATCCGTCCGCTTGCCCATGTCCTCTCGCTATCACTGATTTTTCTCGTCGGATGCGCTGGCGGAACCTCGGGCTCGAGCTGGTTCTCAAACTTTTTCAGCGGCGCTTCTTCGACGCCGACACCAACCATCGAGCCAACTCCAAGTGAGACGCCTACTCCGATCGCATCTCCGGTGGCCGAGGAAACGCCTGGACGGACCGCCAAGAAAACCGCAAAGCAGGCGCGCGCCGCGTCGGAGAATGCTGCCATCGCCGCGAAAGAGGCTGCGAATGCATCCGCCGCCGCAGCGCTGGCTTCGAAGCAAGCGGCGAGTGTGGCCAACCGGATCGAAGGATCGGGACCATCAAACGCAGACGTAAGCCTCGAGAGCAATCCGGAGACGGGTGCCGCTCCCGCTCCCGTGGAAGCTATCGGAAATCGCGCAACTCCAGCCTCAAGTCCGTCACTCGCGATGGCAGATCCCAGTGGGGGGGCGGGCGCGCGAACAACTCCGAGCGTCAGCACGCCCGCGCTGGAATCACCAGGGCCGTCAGACGACTCCAACTCTGCGAAAGCGGCAAAATTGATTCAGGATGTCGACAAGATGTCGCGACGGATCGATCGCAAGAATCTTTCGGCTGACGATTCTCAGCGCGATATTCTCGCGCAGAAATTATTGCAGGAAGCTAACAAGGCGCTGGCCGATCGAGACAGTGTGGCGGCAGTCAGTCTCGCAACTAAAGCCTCGACCTTGTTCGAGCCGCTGCCGAAACTGGCGGATTCAGTTACACCGCCCGCGCCATAGCGCAAATATCTTTTGTTCCCTCGGTAACATTTCGACCGCGCATTATGCATGATCGCATCGCAATTTTTACCGCACTACCGGAATCGTGAAGAAATTACTCCAGTTTATCGCTACAAAAGCTAAGTGGCGCGGTATTTGTGTTGATGGCCCTATACTTGCTCCCTTTTTCATGCAGTCACGAGTTTGGTCGTAACCTCTAATAATTTATTCTGTCATCTTCAGCATGAATTGCGATCAAAAATGCGCACTAAGATTAATTACATCGGCTGCACAGCGGACCTTCGTGACTCTGAATAGGAAGGTGCGTTCGACCGTGAGCGAACGGCATACGGTTGTAACCGCGAGCAGCGACTAAGTGGAGCTATCAGATATGGAGTATCGTCGCCGATTCCAGCAACCACGAATCGGGAGACGGCTCCTCTTCACGCACGCAACCTTTGCGAGATGCGGTCGAATCCGATGTCTGAGAATGGCTCCGTGAGGTCGGTGTGGAGTTCCGACATGGCAAAATCGCGGAGACCCCATCCAATCGTCCAGGTGGTTCAAAACGCTGCGAGCGAGCTCAATGACGTTCTGAATGCGATCAGCCTGCGCATCTCACTTTTGCAGCACCAAGTCGAGGCATCTGCGTTCGAGGCAGAGATCTTTCGCCTCGCCCGTCTGATCGAAAAGGCATCTCAGCGCATTCATCGTTTGGACGACTACGCGCGCGCGGAAGAGCTGGTCGCCTCGATGCGCCCGGCACGCAATCGAAAGCGCTCCAGGATCAACCGAAACCCATCACTTTCCTCCGAACCATCTCAGCGTACCGCGCTTTTGATTACCGACACACCCGGCGAGGATAGCGCGATTAAGCAATCTCTCGAGCGCAGCGGATGCACTGTCGTGATGGTGGGCTCTTCCGACGAAGGACTAAGCTTGCTCCAGTCCAACCAGAGTTTCGATCACATCGTATGCGACTCGACCTTGCTGGCTGGATCCGGCGGCAAGTTCACTACTGAATTATCGCGTACTGCTCCCGAAACTCGTGTCTACGTTCTGGAACGTCCGGTCTTATCTGAGCGTACTTTCAACCGCGCCCATTGAAAATTTCCGCTGAATTTCCAGGCATCGTCGGAACGCGGAAAATTCTACACGCGCACTTTACTGAATAATCTACATTGCCAAGCCAAGCTCCTGTGGTATGGCCTTTGCTCCTCTTCTAGCGAGCAATTTGTCAATTTCCGGAGGAAAGGCAAATGAAGCGCGAACATCACTGGGCACTATTGACGACGGTCATAGCATTCCTGGCAATGGTTGGGACTGCTTTCAGTCTGAATCCTTCGTCTAGCATGCAGTATCCAACAACCACCGCCGGTAACTCTCGCCCAATTATGCGAAGCATCGTGAAGGTGCATACTGACCACGGCGTGATTACTATACCCGGCAACGCAGATTCATGGGCCGCCGCCGAGCGTGCGGTATTTGTTGCCGACAGCATCGCGGATGTCCAGCTAGCCAATAGTGAAATCCCCTGGCGGATCTCGTTCGAATAGCTATCGATACCTATCCGCAAAACATTGCTAACTAGCCTATTTTTGCGTTCCCGTAAGCCGAAACCGAGGAGGTTTCAAGCCATGAAGAATTCAATCCGAATAGCTATCTCACTCGTGAGTATCGCTGCCATACCTTTCATCAGCGGATGCGGCTCCTCCACCTCCACCGAACGGATCAAAGAAACCAACGCGACAACTACCTACGTCCCATCTCCGCCGCCAGAAGTAGTCGTTCAACCTGCGCCAGTCGTAGTAACGCCGCCCCCGACCACGGTGACCACCACTGAGGAAAAGAGCAGCTCTAATTCAACCGACGCCGATAACAGCGCAACCCGTGAAAGCTCGAGCTCGTATCACAGCGAGTCTTCAACCGTGACTCCTATGAATGCACCCGCGCCTTCACAGGAAGAAACCACGACTACTTACCAGAAGAAGACCTACCAGGAAAGCAACTAATTGTGTGAGTACAACATGAAGTTCGTAAGAGTCAAAGTCGTTAGTGCGATGTTGCTGTGCAGTCTTGCCTTGCCCGCATCGAGCTCGCGTGCAGAACTGGCAACAGTTGTCACCGGTCCGGACGCCGCATCTGACGCGCCAGCCACCACTACCAATAAGTCGATCACACTCGAACACGACGACGTCCAGACCTCCGCCGAGCATCATTACAACTCTCCCGCCGAACGCGCGAATGATGACCTCCTGATAACCGAGGTGAAGAGTTTACTCGCCGAACAAGGCATCTCCGATCAATACCCGGTCGAAGTCGATTGCGATCATGGGATGATCCAGTTGAGCGGAGTAGTTGCGTCAGCCGAAAAGGCGAAGGAAGCGGAATCGATCGCCCTCAACACCAAGGGCGTGGTCGGCGTAAAGGACAAGCTAACCTGGCATTAAGACTCATCGCCGCAGCAAAGGGATCACTTCCTTAGCGAACTGCTCATGCTGCGCGTCGCGCTCGGCCGACGCTGAGATAACATCTACGTTGACGTCGCGAATTCCCGCTTTGACGAACTCGTCAATTCTCGCCGCGACGTCCGCCGGCTTGCCGATCGCGGCGTAGCGCTTCGCAGGTTCGCGGAAGTCCATCGCATAGCGCTTGCTGAGATATGTAGCGGAGATATCGAGCGCAGCTTCGTAGCTGGAGCCAAGAGTCACGAACAGATGCAGCGCCGTTCCGAAATGCTCGAACTTGCGGCCCGCTTTCTCCGCTTCACGCGCAATGAACTCGAGTCCCTCACCGACGCGTTTTGGCGTGACGACGTACGGCATCCATCCTTCCCCCAGCAGCGCGGCGCGTCTTAGCGCGCCTTCGGCGCGGCCGCCGACCCATATAGGTGGTCCGCCGGGAGTGCGCGGTTTCGGCAGCATGGTGACTTTCTCGAAGCTGAAATACTTGCCGTGATAGTCGACCGGTTCCCCGGTCCACAGGCGCTTGATTATTTCGATCGCCTCGTTTGCGCGCCCGCCGCGTTGTTTGAGCGGGACGCCGCACGCCTCGTATTCGCGCGGAAATTCGCCACCGACGCCGACCCCGAAAATGAAATGTCCCGCGCCCATCAAGCGGTCCACGGTTGCGACCATCTTCGCAACCGTCGTGGGATGACGCAGCGGCAAAAGGAAAATGCTGGTGCCGAAAATCAGGTTCGGCTTTAGCGCCGACAGGTAGGTTAGTTGCGTCAGCGGATCGTCGACCGGTCCGGTAAACGCGACGTGGTCTCCGGTCCAGATACTTTCGTAACCCCATTCCGACAACGTTTTGACAGTCTTCAGCGCGTGATCGCGATCGGCAGCCGTCGCCATCGCGCCAAATCGGATCTTGGAATTCAGCGGTAGTGCATTACTCATAAGTCACACCGATCGAAGTGCGCCGCCGTCGATGCGGATCAACGAACCCGTCACATAGGCCGCCAGCGGACTCGCCAGGAACGCCGCGACCGCGCCGAATTCCGCCGGTGTGCCGAGCCGTCCAAGCGGAATCGTCTGCGTGTTTCGCTGGATCGCCTCCTCGACAGTAATTTTCTGACGTTCCGCAGCCGCGCTGCTGAGCTGCACGATGCGATCGGTGAGAATCGCCCCCGGCAAAAGCGTGTTGACTGTAATTCCGTCGCGCGCAGTCTCCGTCGCCAGCGTCTTGGCCCATCCGACGATCGCGCTGCGCAAAGTATTCGAGACTCCGATCGTGGGAATAGGTTCGACCACGCTTGAAGATGCGATGTTCAGGATTCGCCCCCACTTGCGCGCGCGCATGTCGCCGATCAGCATGTCGGTGATTCGAAACAGCGGCATCACCATCGCGTTGAACTGATCCTCCCAGACTTTCGCCGACACACCCACGACACCCGACGGCGGCGGCCCGCCTGAATTGTTTACCAGGATGTCGATATGGCCCAGTTCTTTGCGCGCCGCGTTGGCCGCATCCTCGACCGTCGGCCAGTTCGCGAGGTCCGCCGCAAATCCGACCGCCTTGGCGCCGCGCGACGAGATTTCGGAGACGGCGCGATCGAGCGCCTCCTGACCGCGCGCAACCAGCGCGACCGCGACGCCTTCGGCTGCGAGCGCGTCGGCCACACCGCGCCCGAGTCCCTTGCTGCCGCCGAGAACCAGCGCCGTTTTTCCCTTGAGTTGAAGATCCATTTCATTTCACCCTGGCATTGTTGGTTACGGGTTCTGTTTCTGCGCGCCCGGCAGGTAGTCGTCGAGCGGCACGCCGAAACTATTGAGCGCCCACGAGACCAGGTTGTACTGCCCGATCGTGAAAACCACGTCCATCATTTGCTCGATACTGTAACGCCCGAATAGCTGCTTCCAGGTCTCGTCCGAGACAACGGAATTCTCGTACAAATCATCGGCCGCCTGGATCAGGGCCGCCTCGTGCTTATCCCATCCCGCCTTCGGACCCTTGCTGATGCGATCGATCTCGTCGTCGGTGAGACCGGCGCTCTTGCCGATTCGCACGTGCTGCTCCCATTCGTAAGGCGCCTGGTTCAGCCAGCCGATGCGGAGGATCAAAATCTCGCGATCGCGCGCCGGCAGCGATTGACCGCCCAGAATGTAGCCGGCAAAGCGCGACCAGCTTCGCGCCAGCTTCGGATTCTGCATCAACACTCTGAAGATGTTGACGACCTCGCCGTTGACCTTGTTCCGCTCGCCCATCTCGCGATCCTCGGCGCTCAAAGTGGAAAAATCGCGGAACGGAATTCGTTGTTTTCTCGCAGTCACAGGTACTCCTCCGTCATCGTTATTGAGCCGGTTTCATTCGACCAGCTTTAATCCACAATCGGGATTTTCTCCAGCCGATCGATCCTTCATTGCCACACGCGACGCGCGATCTCGGCCACCAGTCGCAGTTTCGCTTCCTGCGTCGACTCTGGGATTGGATTGCCCTCCCATACCGTGCCGAAACCGCATGACGTGGACAGCGCCATTTGTTCGCGTGGAAAAAATTTGCTCGCCTCGTCAATGCGCTCGATGATTCCCGCTGCCGACTCGAGCTCGACGCGCTTGGTCGAGATCAAACCCAGCACCACGGTTTTGTCGCGCGGAATTTCGCGCAGAGGCTCGAAAGAACCGGAGCGCCAATCATCGTACTCGAGCAGAAAGCGCGAAAAGTTTCGGGCGCGCTGAAAGACCTCCTTCGCGACCGACTCATAGCCTCCCTCGCCGACGTAGTAGCCCTTGTTGTTCCCGCGGCACAGATGAAGCGCGAAGGTGACGCCGCGGACGTCGGCGACCGAGTTGATGATGTCGATGCCCTCGGTCAGCAGCCGCTCGGGATCCATCCCGCGATCAGCGAAGTCCTCGCGCCGGCGATCCGGATCGCAAAGCATCCCGAGTTCCGGCGCGTCGATTTGGATGTACTCGCATCCGAGCGCCGCCAGCTCGCGTGCTTCCTCGCACACGATATCGGCGGAGTCGCGAAACAGCGCGAACGGATCCGGATACGCGTCCCGCGAGTATTCGGGCGACCATCGCAGAGTCATCATCAGCGGACTGGGCAGCGTGACCTTGAGCGGCTTGGTGGCACGACCGCGTGCATACGCGAATTCTTCGTTGGTCAGCGATCGCAGCCGATGAATTCTATCCACCACCGCATATTGCACCTGGATATTGGTCTGCTCCGCTTTTTGATTCTTCTCATGCGGCCGGCGCCACACGCGCGTGAATGCGGGAATCGGCTTGACGCCCGAGATCACGTCGGTCAACGGCGCGATGAAATGGGTGCGCCGCATCTCACCGTCGGTCACCACGTCAACCCCGCATCGCTCCTGCAACGCTATCATCTCATCGACTGCGTGATCTTCGATCCGCTTGAAGTCCAGCGTGCCGAGACTTCCAGCCTCCCATCGCTTGCGCGCATCCTTGAGATAACCGGGCCGCAGCATCGATCCGATCACTTCCGCGCGATATTCGATTCCCATCACGGTTCTCCTGAAATCGTTGTAGCGAATCCGGCGCCCTTTGACATAATGCGCTCCAGCGATGGAATCGTTTGACGTTGTGATCGTGGGCGCCGGGGCGGCCGGGCTGATGTGCGCGATGACGGCCGGGAATCGCGGCCGGCGCGTTTTGGTGCTCGAGCATAACGATCAGGCGGGCGCCAAGATTCTCATCTCGGGCGGCGGACGCTGCAATTTTACCAATCTTGAAATTGCGCCGGAGCGCTTCATTTCCGCGAACCCGCACTTCTGCAAATCCGCGCTCAGCCGCTATACGCAGCACGATTTCATCGCGCTGGTCGAGCGCCATCGCATTCGCTATCACGAGAAAACGCTGGGCCAGTTGTTCTGCGACGGATCGGCGCGTGAGATCTTGGCGATGCTGCTGGCGGAGTGTGCGGCCGCCCGTGTCGATCTGCGCAACAGACACCGCGTGATGGGAATAACGCGCTCGGATCACTTTCGCATCGAGACCGACAAGGGCATCTTCACCGCGCCTGCCTTGGTGATCGCGACCGGCGGCCTTTCGATTCCAAAAATGGGCGCGAGCGGCTTCGCTTACGACGTCGCGCGACGCTTCGATCTTGAAGTCATCGAACCGAGGCCCGGACTGGCGCCGTTGAAGATGACGGACGAGACGCTCGAACTTTGCAAAGATCTCGCAGGCGTATCGGTGGACGCTATCGCTTCATGCGGCCGCGACAGTTTTCGCGAGAAGGTTCTATTCACCCATCGCGGTCTGTCCGGTCCTGCGATTCTGCAGATTTCGTCGTACTGGCGCGAGGACGAAACGATTTCGCTCAACCTTACACCTTCGTTGGACATAGAAAAGTTCCTCGCGGATCGAAAGCACAAGCGGCCGAAAGCTGAACTCAAAACCGTACTGGCTGAGGTGCTTCCGACGCGCCTCGCGCACGCCCTCGCCATTGATGCTGCGTCCAATCTTCCGATTGCTAATGTCCCAGACCACACGCTTTCCCAACTGGCGCAGCGGCTAAAACGGTGGCAGCTCAAACCGGCAGGCTCCGAGGGATGGCTGAAAGCCGAAGTAACCGTCTGCGGGATCGACGCCGCCGCGCTCTCTTCGAAAACGATGGAAGCACGCGCCGTGCCCGGCCTGTTCGCGATCGGCGAGGCGGTTGACGTCACCGGATGGCTCGGCGGTTACAATTTCCAGTGGGCGTGGTCGAGCGGATGGTGCGCGGGCAACGCCGTCTAATTTCGATGGACGCCAGGTTCACTGCTTACCTTCAGAATCTTCGAGCACGCCTTCCGCGATGAGCTTCGACACTTCCGCGTCGGGCATCGCAAGAATCGCGCGGCAGATTTCGCGCGTATGCTCACCCAGCGCGGGCGCCGGCGCGACGCTCGGTTCGGGGATCGACGACGCGTGAAAGGCCGGCCCCTCGAACATCATTGAGCCCACTCCAGGTTGATCGACTGGTTGAGGATAGCCACGCGCGAGCAGATGCGGGTCGGTCGGCATGTCGCTCGCGTACATCATGAAGCCTGCAGGCACTCCGGCACGTTGCAGTATCTCGGTCACTTCGCGATCGGTATGCGCGCAGGTCCACTCGGCCACGTTTCGATCGAGTTCCCCGCGAGCCTCAATTCGCCCGCGCGCAGTTTCGTATTCGCGGGCGCGCGCCCACTCAGGATCGCCGATAGCCGCGCGGAACCTGCGCCAATCGTCATCGTCGCGAATCGTGATCACGCACCAGCGCTCGTTCCCGTCACATGGGTAAACGCCCCACGGCGCGCCACGAGGATTGTGATTGCCCTGCGGTTCGACGGTGCCCGGCGCGAGCGTAGCTTTGAGCATCAGGTCGGCGAGGAGTCCGATTATCACTTCGACCTGCGCGACTTCGAGATGGCCGCCGCTCTGACGCTCGCGGGCGAGCAGCGTCGCGATTGCTCCCAGAGCCAGCATGCGGCCGACGAGATGATCAGGATGAATCGCGCCGGAGCCTGGTGGCATCCCGCCTTCGGGAAAATTCCACAGCCAGGTCATCGCGCCGGCGGTGCGGCTGTTTGGACCGAATCCGATCCAATCTTTCCACGGGCCGGTCGCGCCCATGAGCTGGCTCGAGGCGAGCACGATCCGCGGATTGATTTCGCGCATCTGCTCGTAGCCGAGCCCAAGTTTTTCCATCGTACCCGTGGCACTGTTCTCGATGACCACGTCGGCGACGGCGACGAGCCGTTTGATAATCTCGAGTCCGCGCTCGGTGCGGAGATTGATACCGAAACTGCGCTTGCATCGGCTCGACGAGGCGAACGCCGGATTCATTTCCGTGCCGTATATCGCGCGGATGAAATCGGGGTGCGCGCGGGTCTCGATTTTGATCACGTCGGCGCCGTATTCCGCCAGCAGCCGGCCCGCTTCGACGCCGACGCCGCCGATTCCGAAATCCAGCACGCGCAGGCCTGCGAATGGATATCGCCGCTGCGTAGCGTCGGCGAGCGTCGACGCCTTCGCGATGGGCGCTAACGGCTCGCGATCATTTTCCCCAACGGCTGGCGCGCGGCCGGTGAAGCCGAGCCGGCGTCCGTCGAGGATGAAAAAGCCGTCGGCGACGCGACCCTTCACGCCATCCGCCACTTCGGCCTCGCGAAACGTTTTGCGATCCGCAAAATGATCGGCCGCCAGCACTTCGTCAGGACTCAGCACTGGTGTCATCGCCAGGCCGCGCCGCTGCGCCTCGCGCGCGAGATCGAGCTTGTTCTTGTCCTTGAAGAATTCCGCGAACATCGGATCGAGGATATCGTGCTGGATCGACATCCGACCGAGCAGGTAGTCGAAGTGATCGGCTTGCAGGACCTGCGGCTCGCCGAGCCACGCACGCATCGCGCGCCACTGCCGGGGATTCAGGATGATCAGGCGGACGTAGCCGTCAGCGCATGGATACATAGTGTAGACTGGCGCCGATCCGGTGCGAATCTCGTAATATGAGCCGCCGCGCGCTTTCGACGCGCTGAAACTCGGCATCGCCCAGTCGGACGTCTGCGCCGCCGCTTCCATCACGGACACATCGAGATGCTGCCCGCGTCCGGTCTTCGCGCGATCCCACAGCGCTGCGACGGTTGCGAAGGCCGCAGTCGTGCCTGCGACGTCGTAGGCGATCGCGCCCGGCGGCAACAGCGGCGGCTTGCCCGGGACGCCGGATCGAAAAAGCAATCCCGACATCGCGACGAGTACCGCATCGGTCGCGGCATAATCGCGATACGGACCCGTCAGTCCAAATGCAGTGATAGACGTGATCACGAGTCCCGGATGACGCCCGAGAACCTCGCGACGATCGAGGTCGCCAGCGCGATGCGATTCGATCCATACGTCGGCCGCGCCCAACAGATTCTCGAGTCGCGGATGGCCTTCGGCGGATTCCAGGTTGAGCGTGACGCTCTTCTTGCCGAGGTTGCGGACCGTGAAATACAAACTGATGTCGTCGTGAAACGGTGGTAAGCGGCGCGACGCTGCTCCGCTCGGCGGATCGACGCGAATCACTTCGGCGCCGAGGTCCGCGAGCAGCCGCCCGCACATCTCGCCGTTCTCGTCCGCTTGATCGATCACGCGGATGCCCGCCAGCGGACGCTCGAAGTCAGACGCCATCTGATCCCTCGTCACTGAAGCTGCGCAGAGTCTTCAGCCTTTACGGCACACGACCTCGATGTTGTTGCCGTCCGGATCGAACACGAATGCGCCGTAGTAATCCGGATGGTATTGCGCGCGAATGCCGGGCTTTCCGTTGTCTCGGCCGCCTGCCGCTATCGCCGCCTGATAGAATGCGTCGACGAGGCCTCGCTCCGGCGCGGAAAATGCAATGTGCGACGGACTCCCCGGCTGAGCCTTGCCCATCCAGAAGTCGGCCCTCGTCTCTGTACCCATCCCGACAGCCTCTCCGAGATCCCTAATCACCTTGTAGCCGAGCGGCGCCAGCGCAGCGATGAAAAACTGCTTGCTGCGGGCGATGTCAGAAATTGGAATGCCGATATGATCGATCATTGTGGCACCTCCAAAGAAAAGAATTTCCGATCTCGAGTACTCTGCTCAGGCGGCTTTGCGCGCGCGCGGCGTAATTCGCACCGGCAAATGCTTCAGGCCGTTGATGAAATTAGATCGCAGGCGTTTCACCGGGCCGGTGCGCTCCACCGACGCGATGCGCTTCACCAGCTCCTCGAACAGGATGCTCATCTCCATCCGCGCCAGGCTCGCGCCGAGGCAGAAGTGCGGACCGCCGCCGCCGAACGCGACGTGCTGGTTGGGCGTGCGCCGGATGTCGAAGGTGAACGGGTCGGAGAAGATCTCCTCGTCGCGATTCGCCGAGATATACCAGATGCTGACCTTGTCGCCCGGCTTGAACTTCTGTCCGCGCAGCTCAGTTTCGCGCGTCACGTTGCGACGGAAGAACATCACCGGCGACGCCCAGCGCAGGATTTCCTCGGTAGCCGAAGGCACCAGCGCGGGATTGTCGGCGAGCATCGCGAATTGATCGGGATGCTCGATCAGCGCGTGCATTCCATGCGACATCGCATTGCGCGTGGTCTCGTTGCCAGCCACCGCGAGCAGCAGGAAGAAAACGTTGAAGTCCATCTCCGAGAGCTGGTCGCCGTCGAGATCCGCCTTGAGCAGCGCCGTGACGATGTCGTCGCGCGGATCTTCGCGCCGCTGCTTCGCGAGCTCGTTCGAGTACATGTACATCTCGATCGCTGCCTGCTGGACCTTGTCCTGGCTGACCGCGTACTCGGGATCCTTGCTGCCAATCATCCGATTGCTCCATTCGAAGAGCTTGTGACGATCTTCGTACGGGACCCCAAGCATCTCGGCGATCACCTGGAGCGGAAGCTCGGCGGCGACGTCGGTTACGAAATCGCAATCGCGCTTCTCGAGCGCCGGATCGAGGATTTTCGTCACCATCTCGCGGATGTGAGCGCTGAGCGCGTTGATCATGCGCGGTGTGAATCCGCGATTTACCAGCGAGCGGTAGCGCGTGTGATCGGGCGCGTCCATCGTGAGCATCATGCGGCCCTGCGACGACAGGTCGGCCTGCGCCTCAACGTCTTCCAGCGCAACGACGCCGCCGCGCGACTGCTCCGAGGAGTAGGTGACGCCGTCCCGGCCCACTTCGACCACGTCGTCGTAGCGCGTAATCACCCAGAAGCCAGGACCGCCGGGCTCGGGATGTCTGAAGATGGGCGCCTCGTGCCGCAGCCAGGTGAACCACTCGTGCGGAACTTTGTCCTCGAAAATTAACGGGTCGAGCAGATTGATCTCGCCAGCTTCCACGGCGATTCCTCCCGGAGCCGAAATTAGAATGGGTTCTAATCTACCAAGAGCGGAGCCGCATGCGTCAACGGAACCTAACGTGAAACCCGCGAACGTTTTCCTCAGCGACGACGCCAAGGAAGGGCCGCTTGCGTTCATGCAGAAGCGCAAGCCGGAGTTCAAAGGCCGCTAGCGGCGTCAATTCGCTATGCAGCGAATCGGCTGCATTTCGCCGTTCCCATTCCGCGGGTAACTAATCTAACATCACGCTGGGACTCGCACTCCGAATAGTGCGAGCAGTCCGGAGGTCTCGATGGATTCAGCGGATGCGAAAATTACGGGCGGAGGCGCCACCACTGCCGCGTATACTTCCCACCAGCCATTGAGCCTCAAGACCAAGATTCTATACGGCGCGCCGAGTTTCGCGGGCGCCGCGATGATTATCCCGATCCTGATCAACATGCCGAAGTTCTATGCCGACGTGGTGCTGGTGCCGCTCGGATTTCTCGCGATGGCGATTGCGATCGCTCGTTCGCTCGACGCGCTGAGCGACCCGCTGATGGGCTGGATTTCCGATCACACGCACACGCGCCTTGGCCGGCGCCGTCCGTATATGTTGATAGGCGCTCCGCTGTGCGGCGTCGCATTCTTCTGCCTGCTGAATCCGCCCGCGGTATTTACGGGTGGCCGCGCGGCAATCTGGTTCGGCGTGACCTTCATACTCTATTTTGTATTTCATACTATCTACGTTCTGCCGCATTACGCGCTCGGACCGGAGCTGACGCAGAACTATAACGACCGCTCGAGCCTGTTCGCGTGGCGCGAGTCGTTTACCATCCTGGGGACGATCGTGGCCGCAGGCGCTCCCGGCGTCATGATCGGGACCTTTCATCTGAGTCAGCGCCAGGCGTACTTCCGGCTCGGTATCTTCTTCGGCATCCTGGTCACCGTTCTCTACACATTGCTGGTAGTGACAATAAAGGAGCGTCCCGATTTCGTCGCGCGTGAGTCGAATCCGCTGGTGCCCGGCGTCAGGCGCGCGTTGCGCAATCGTCCGTTCGGGATTCTGCTCGCCAGCTACGTTGTTGGGAGCATCGCCGGCGCGATTCCGGCGACGATGATGCCGTTCTTCAATGCCTACGTGATCCGCCCGCCCAATCCAGACGTTTGGCTTTCAAAGTTGCTGGTCGGTTACTTCGGACTTGGATTTCTGTCGATGCCGATGTGGGTCTGGATCGCGCGTCGAATCGGCAAGCTCAATACGTGGCTCGCCAGCTTTTTCCTGGGCATCAGCGGCGGCGCTGCGATGTTCCTGCTGCGGCCCGGCGACATCCACTGGCTGATGGTGGTGATTTGCTGGGCCGGTATCGGCTTCGGCGCGGGCTTGTTCCTGACGCCCTCGATGCAAGCCGACGTGATCGATTATGACGAGCTGTACACCGGCAAGCGGCGCGAGGCGCAGTACACCGCGTTCTGGTCGATGCTTCCGAAGTTCATCGCGATTCCGAGCGCTGCGGTTCCGATCGCGATTCTCGCCTCGCTTGGCTACAAAGCGAATCACGTGCAGACACCACAGGTGGTTTTTGCGATTCGGGCGATCTTCGCGCTCGCGCCCGCGACTTGCTCCGCGCTTTCGTTTCTGATCGCATGGCGCTTCCCGATCACGCAGACGATTCACAATGCGATCCTCGAAGGCATCGAGCTTCACGGACGCGGCGAAGTTGCCGTCGATCCGATGACCGGAGCAAGCGTGCCGCCGCCGACTCCCGGCCACGACGAGGACGTTGGATGGTTCCTCGACTACTTCTCCAGCGGCGAGCTGAAGCGCTATCTGGCCAGGGGCGCATCGCAGCCGGTGCGCGACGTGATGAGGGTCGCCACGATGTCGATCGCGGTCTCGATCATTTCGGTCATCTACGTGTTGCATCGCGTCAGCTCGCTCAGAGCCGATCCCGGCGCGATGATCTCGCTGATTGTCGTGGCGGGAGGGCTCGCCTTCGCAATCTTCGTCTTCCATCTGATGCGTCTCGGTCCCGCCCGCCGGCTGGCTGCGGGTGAAGTGCCGGCGGACGTCGTCCGCGCACATTTGGGCCAGGTGGTAGAAGCTATTCGTGAAGGTACCCCTGAACGCGCAGTGGGGTGAAGACGCGCATCGAAGGTCAAATGTAGGTAGTGTCTCAGTTTGAAAGACTGCTCACGCGTCTCGGATGCGCTGCGCGACCTGCGGCATCACTTGGTCCAGCAGAGCCAGGCAGTCCCGATAACCGGCCATCCCAAGTTCGTAGGGGTCCGAGATGCCGCCTTGATGTTCGTTCGCAACCATCACGCTGGCCGAGTCTGCGCTTAGGGCGGAACGCACCTCATCGGCCTCGTCGTGGCCGACACAAACGATCCATCGGTACTGGCCGAGATCTAAGTCCCCGATCCAGCGGCTGATATGGCCGCTCAAATCAACCCCGCGTTCCTTCATGCACGCGACAGAGCGGTAATTGGCGGGACGGCCTGCCAACTCCTTACGCAAACCCGCACTTTCGACTAAGAAGGTGGTACCAAGGTGCTGCTGAAGAACCGCCTGCATCATCGGGCTGCGGCTGATGTTGCCAACACAGACGCAGAGAACCTTCTCCATCATGCGATGAAAGCACAACGGGCCACGCATTTGAACCTCTGGCGGCTGGACTCAATACAGACCGGGCGGATCGGCGACGGCGGAGCCCCGATCTACAGCGCGCCGCGCGGAAATTCAAAGTGAGACACTACCCAAATGTAATACCCGCGGTGGGTTTCACGCTTCCTTCGGCAGGGTGACCCCTGCACCCGGCGAAAAGAGAAGGTGCGGGACTTCGTCTCCGTTCGGAAGTTTGTAGGGGGAAGGATTTCTTTGCGTCCGGTTCCTCTTCCCTCTTGTCTAGTGCCACCTAATTTCCTTTCCGTGAGGACGGAAAAGGGGGAGCGGCAGAGGGGATGTTGAGTGTTCGAGCGCTTCTCGGCCTTGTAATTACACTGTGGATGCAATAACTTCGACCACCTTATGCCGCAGCTAGCCGCCCTCGATGGACGCTTCGCCCGCTCCGCTCGCACGCGCCATGCCGTGGTGGACGCTCTTCTCGACCTCCTCAATGAAGGCGATCTCAGTCCGACTGCTGCGCGTATCGCCGAACGCGCTGGCGTCTCGCTGCGGCTCGTGTTCCATCACTTCGACGATCTCGAAGCCATTTACAGCGAGCTCGCCGATCGGCAGGCCGAGCGCGTCAAGCCACTCACCGTGCCGATTTCTGTCGCGCTCCCTCTGCCGCGACGCGTCGAAGAATTTTCCGCGCAGCGCGGCCGCCTGCTCGAGACCTTGTCGCCCGTGCGCCGCGCCGCGGTGTTGATGGAACCGTTTCGCGCTGCCCTTGCCAAGCGCCTCAAGCATGCGCGCAATCAGACGCGCGCTGCCGCGATTGCCGTTTTTGCGCCCGAGCTATCCAAACTCGCGGCAGATGAAAGGCGGGCGGCGACCGCGGCGCTCGATGTGATTACGTCGTGGGTCGCGTGGGAGCAGATGCGGCGGCATCAGGGGCTGTCCGAAACCGAGGCGCGCGGGGTGATGGCGACGACTATTCGCGCATTGCTCGCAAAATAAAATTCCAACGGGGGAGACCGCAAAGACAAATGGGACGCAACATTCTTTTTATCACCACCGATCAGCAGCGCTACGACGCGCTAGGATGTAACGGCGGCAAGATCGCGCAGACGCCAGTCGCCGATCGGCTCGCCAGCAGCGGAATCAATTATCGGCGCGCGCACAACCAGAACGTGGTCTGCATGCCGGCACGCTCCACTATGATCACCGGCCAGTACGTGCGGACTCACGGCGTCGTCGCCAACGGCGTCGCACTGCCGCCCGACTCGCCAAGCGTCGCCGCGTATCTGCACGAGAAGGCGGGGTACCATACCGCGCTGCTGGGCAAGGCGCATTTCGAGCCCGCCTTCGATTTGCAGGGGCGATGGTTTGAGAACAAGATGGCCGGCAAGAATTCAACCGGGCCATACCGCGGCTTCGATCGGATGGAACTTGCGATGCATGTCCCGATCGGCGGATGGCACTATTCGCAGTGGATGCTGAAGAACCATCCCGACGAAATCGCTGGCTTCGCACCGATTCTGAGCGCACTCCCGGGCGGCGACACCGGCGCGCCCGAAGTGAAGTACAATCCCGTTCCGCGCGAGCATTACCACACCGACTGGGTTGCCTCGCGCACAATCGCGTACCTCGACTCGCTCGATCCCGACGACAACTGGTTCGTGTGGATGAGCTTTCCCGACCCGCACCATCCTTGGGATCCGCCGCAGGACGAGGCGCGTCGTATCAACTGGCGCGATCTCGATCTGCCAGCGGGCTATCCCGGCTCGCGTGAGAAGATCGAAAAGATACTCGCCGGCAAGCCGCGCCATTGGCTCGATTGGTATCAAGGCCGCTTCGGCAATTTCGAAGGCGGCCCCTCCAGCTTCGTTCCGTGCCAAATGACCGAGGATCAGGTTCGCGAAGTCAATGCGATGACCCACGTCGAGAACGAATTGATCGATCAGGCATGCGGACGCGTGCTCGCGCGCGTCACTGAGCGCGGATGGGAATCGCGCACCGACGTCTTTTTCACGACCGACCACGGCGAGCTGCAAGGCGACTTCGGCCTGCTCTACAAGGGCCCCTATCACGTGGACGCTCTGATGCGCCTGCCGATGATCTGGCGCCCAGCGCCGTCGGCCAACGTCGCGCACAACGAAATCGCGGAGCCGGTCGGGCAGCTCGATCTCGCGCCGACCTTCTGCCAAATCGCCGGCCTTCCAGTTCCGGACTGGATGCAGGGCAAGCCGCTGCCGATCGCGCCGGGCTCGGGCCGCGAGCGCGTAATCACCGAATGGGACAGCCAGTTCGCCGCCATCGGGATGCATCTGCGGAGCATCTACCGGGACGGCTACACGCTGACGGTTTACGAGAAGTCGACGCGCGACTACGGCTTCGATCTCGCCGGCGTTCCTCCCATGCTCGCGCCGCGCCTCCCGATCGAGGATATCCGCTACGACGGCACCGAAGGCGAGCTCTACAACCTGCGCGAAGATCCGATGCAATGGCATAATCTGTGGGATGATCCCGCGTATGCGAAATTGAAATCCGATTTGCGCGCCGACCTGTATGACAATTTGCCCCCGGAGCGGAATCCAAAGCTGCCGGTCGAAGCACCGGCGTGAGCGGAGGGATGGAAGGGGAAATCACTTTATTGAATGTGAAACCCGCGGTGGGTTTCACACTTCCTTCGGCAGGGGTGACCCCTGCACCCAGCATTAATCGCGAAATGGCGAGGACGCCATTTCGCTCTCAAGTTCTGCCTTGTGTCATTCAGAGCGAAGCGAAGAATCCCGGCTCCTTCTTCGCCTCGCCCAGTTCGTGGGGAGAGGTCGGCCTGCTGTATTGACGGATCGCTGATGCGCACCTAAGTTCTTGAAATCCACGTCTGGAGCCAGCTGTATGATCAAGCCGTATCGCACCTCGAGCGCATTCCTGACCATCGCCGTTTTGATTCTGACCGTAGTGAGCGCGTCGTCGATGGCGCACGCCGATCGTGAGGCGGAACTGATGAACCGGGTCAATGCTGCCTTGCGCAGTAACCCTCGGCTCAACGGCGCGAAGGCCTACACGGCGGCCGAGGGCGTGGTGGTGCTTTACGGGACGGTCTTCGACGACAAGGATCGGGCGATGGCCGAGCAGACGGCGAACAGTGTGCCCGGCGTCAATTCTGTCGTCGACAATCTGCGGACCAAGACCGGCAAATGGGCCCAGGAAGAAGAGCGTATCAACACCCAGCTCCTCACCAACGGCTTCACCGACGTGCAGGCGCGAGTCGTGGGACCGTACATCTACCTTTCGGGCAATGTTGTCGGGCAAGCTGCCAAGGATCGCGCTGCCAGCGTGGCTTCGTCAATATATCCGAACAAGCAAATCAGCAACATGATTTTCGTCCACCCAGGATCGATGTTCTAAGCACGCCGCCCTGCCTGCTTTGACGGAATCTTCCGGCGTCGGATGATCTTTTTCACTACTCTAAGTACTTATCTGCTACCTTTCGCTCTCCTAAGCAACTCTAATTGTTGCTTACGCTCTAAGACCCACGCAAACTGCTCGTGAAACAACATGTAGTGCTTGACTCCTGTATGTAATATATAGACACTACAGAAAGTAAGTTTGGTAACTAATTCACCATGTGAAGTGATGGTGACTAATTAGTAGCAAACGTTTGGCGAGAGACTAGGCATTACTGCCTCGGGAGGGGAGTACTTATGTCGGACATGGAACATCACGCGAAACCACAGCCCTCGGACGATCAAATCGAAGGTCAATCGACTCAGGGCAGCGCCTTCGAAGAATTCTACGGCGACTTCGAAAGTATCGAGAGCCTGGGCGTCACCAATCAGGAGCTACAGGCATTGTCGCGCGCATCTCTGCTCGGAATTCCGAATAGCAGAGAAGACGTGATCTTCATCCTGCGCCAGATTCGTGAATCGATGAAGAGCATGGAGGCGCAGGCGTCGGACCCGCTCGGGTCTATTGATACGCCAGCAAAAAAGATCGAAGAGCCGGTGCGTGACTTTGGCAAGATCACCGAAGCTATTCGGCGCGAGGCGTTGGCGAACCTGGACGATCGGGACTTGAAGGCTGCCATCCGGCGCAGGACCGCCGTGGGACGCCTGGAGTCGGCCTGGGGGCTCGTTACGATGGTGATGAGCCGGACGCATTCACTCGTCATGCAGGTATCTTACAAACTAGTCGGCCATTCTGTTATTTCGCGGCCAGTTTGAAGCGCTTGGCGCGCCAGCCCAGGTGCGAGCAAGTTCCTCGACAAGTGATGCCCCGGGATTAAACCTTCGCGATCATCTCGAAGTACGACATCTCGATCAGATCGCTCTGCCCTACATTGAGCGCAGCGAGGATTTCGTTCACTGCGCTCCGGCTGCGCTCGGGATCGTCGCCGTCCGCAATCACCGCCTCGATCTCGCCGTAGTCGCCGAGCCGCGTGACCTGATCGAGATGGAACCGCACGTTGTCGCGCATCATCAGGGTACGTACTTTTTCAACGACCGCAATTGGGCCGAGCGCGGTGGCGAGAATTCGTAGGGTCCGCGGCGGATCAGCGACCTTCACAATCTCGTAGTTGCTCAGCATCAGCGGGCCGCTCTCGTCGCGATGGTAGTAGATGAGAACGGCGGTGCCGTTTTCCTCGCGCAGCTTCAGCTTGCCGTTCGCGACGCGAAAAAAGGTGTCGCGCTGATGAAGTACCGCGCGCCGGGTGTATCCAAGGTCGCTCGCGCGCGCCTCGGCCTCGGCATGATTGGTGAGCGGGAACTTCGCTTCCAGGTTCTTCATTTTTCGTTGATCGCGACCTCCTTGCCGTGAAAAACTTGACAGTTCGGGAAGCGCGCGCATAGGCTTCCACGACTTTCGCATCGGCATTCATTTGAGTAAGTCACCCGACACGAATCCGAACGACACCAAGCTGATTGAGGCAGGCTTCGATCCGGCCGCCGCGCCGGCCGACGCGATTGCGAAACTTCGCGACCTGAGAGGCAGCCCTGGAGTCACGGAGGTCGCGATTGCGCGCGCGCTCGGGACGATCGCGGACCCTGCCGCGGCTGCGATGCTCGCCGAACTGGAAACGGGCGCATCGGGCGCGATGCGGCGCGAAGTCCGTCGCGCGTTGTACAAGCTCAAGCAACACGGCATCGACGCGCCTCATTCCGCCATCCCGTCCACGGCCACCTCCATTCAGGACACTGCCCCTGAAAAAACTGAAAAAACGGCGATGCTTTCGCCGATTGACGGTGAAGGGGCGCGGATCGTGTGGATCGTCAAGCCGCGCGTGCAGGGCGGCGTGATCCGGATGTGGGCGCTGATTTCCGAGCGCGAGGGTTTGGTCGGCGCGCAGAATACTCACCTTACCAGGCGCGAGCTGAAGTCCGAGCGCGACGAGCTCGAGCGTCGCGCGCAGGTCAAGCTGGTCGACGCCGACTGGCGCGTCGCCGACTTCATCGCATGCGAGGCGTGGCGCAATACACCCGAGTCGCGCCGTGGCCAGGTCGGAAACTTTCTCGCCCTGCGCTCCGAGTTGATAACGTCGCCGCCGCCGACCGAACTGGTTCATCCCGTCTACGCCGAGCTTGCCACCGAAACTGCCGGGGAGCCGTCGGTCGAGCTGCTGAAGGAACCTGAGCTGCTCGAGTGGCGTTTGCCTGACGATCTGCTCAAGCGATACGTCGACGAAATCAATGAGGCCGGCGAAAGCGTCATCGTTTTGAGCCCGATGCATAAGCAGGAGCGCGTGAATGCGGTCATCGATCGCGCGACCGCCGAACTTTTGCGCGGTGACACCGGCAAGCGGATCCAGCGGCGGCTCGAAGATATCGCCTACTACCTCGCGCGTGTCGGACGTCGCGAGCAAGCGGGATGGGCTGCGGGTGCTGCCTCGCGCCTTCGCGACGGAATCGACGTGACCAAGGTCCTCTTCTTCCAAGCCTTCATCCGCACGGAACTTGGAACGGTCGCGGCGGCCGAACAACAGAAGGCCGAAGAGGAGCCACGCCTGATCATGACGCCGGCCGAAGCGATGCGCGCGCGCGAAGCCAGGACCCGCCGCCGCTAACCGCGCGTCCGTCTCGTCACCAGGTCTTCGTTTCGCCCGGAAACCGGCGCTGGCTCATCGGTATACCCTGGCTGTAGTTCTGAACTCCCTCATACACCTGGCGAGAGCCGTGCCATCGGCGATCGCTCGCGATCAGATCGTTAAGATCCTCGATGCGTTCGTGGTTCAACGGATGCGAGCGCAAATAGTCTCCGAGCGCGTCCACCGTCGCCGAAGCGGCCTCGGTCGCCGGGCCCGGCTGTGCCTGCGATGCGGCCGGATCGGGCGCGACCGTGTCGAACCGCGTCATCTCATTTACCATCGCGCGCGGATCGTAGCCGGCCTCGATTGCGAGCATCATGCCATTTTCGTCGGCTTCGGCCTCCTGGTACTTGCTGTAGCCGATGGTCATCGGCATTCGCGCAAAGTCCACCACCTCTCCCAGCGGCTCCGCACCCACGCGGCGCAGCGCAAGCTGGTATTGGTATTGATCGATGCAATGGCGAAGGTCGATGTGCGAGATCTCGTGTCCCAGCACGCCGGCCAACTCGGCCTCTGAATGAAGGAAGGCAAGCATCCCGGTCGTGATGAAGACGTGGCCGCCGGGAACAGCGAACGCGTTAATCTCCGGCGACTGAACAACGTGAAACTTGTAGCTGATATCTTTGCGTGTGGTGTGTTGCGCGAGGCGGTCGCCGACCGCGGTCAGGTAGGGCGCGGACGCCGACTGCCCATACTGCGCGGCGATTGCGCTCGCGATTCTGTCGCCGAGTTCCGTTTCATCGTGCACGGAGACTCGCGTCAGTTGAAGGCCGAAGTCGTCGGCGTCGCGCAGGACGTCGCCCCACAGTTCCATCGCCGCAGAGAGATTCACCCGGTAGGTCGAGCGTCCCAGCGTCGTGACGATCACCGCCGAGAGCGCCAACATTCCAAGCACGACTGCGAGGCGGATTTGAACTCTGGTCACCATTTAGAGAAACCGCCGCATCTGTTCGCGGTAGCGCGTGTAGACGAATGACATACTGATCAGCAGCGCGCCCAGCACGATGAACGACAGGATTCGCGGCAGCGCGTCGAGGTGCTGCAAGTCGTGGGTGAAGACCTTGATGATGCAGACGCCGAAGAGTCCAAGCCCGGACAGGCGCAGCACTCGCTCACGAATTGCGAAACCCGCTATCAGCAGCGCGACCGCCTGCAAACCCCACGCGACGGTCAGCAGGCGCCCCGAGATTTCGTAGAAGAGCAGCAGCGCGAGGAGCGCCGACGCGAGTATCGAGAAGATTGTGCGCGCGTTGAGGTCGATGTACTCGAGCGCCTGCTCGATTCGATTGCCGTTGGTCGGGGTGAACACGCGGTCGCTTCGCGGCGCGAGCATCTCGCATGCGTACAGGCATCCGATCACGATTGCGCCGGTGACCACGCGCTCCGGCATCCCGCCCAGCGAGCCCGGGATGTAGAAGTTGCTCGCCCAACTGCGCGCAAACGTCGCCGCTGCCAGCGCATAGCTCTGGTAGCGAAAATCGACGTCGCGCAGACGAAGGCCGGCCTCGAGCAGGATCACTGCGAAAATCGACCATCCGATTACTGCGGCGACGCGGCCGGCTTCGAACCGAATCAGCACCACGATTAAAATCGCGCCGGCGTGCCGGAAGACTCGGCGGGCGAGGTATTCGAACCATTCCAGGTGCACCCGCAGCTTTTCCTCGTCGAGGCGCTGGGCGGCGTAGTAGAACGCGACGATTACCGGCGCGACGGTCAGCAAACGCTCCGACACGATGCCGAACGATCCGGTCGCGGTGAAGTTCGCGAGGAACAGTCGCGCGAAGGCGCAGGCGGCGAGCGCGTAACCCTCGATTCGCGGCGCGAGCAGTCCGGTCACGAAGCCCGCCTCGATCAGTACGATCGCGAGCGCTGTCCACGCGACTGCGACTGCCGGCGCAGGGAGCATCTGCCACGCCAGTAGCATCGCAAGGACTGCGCCCGCGGCGGATGCTGCGTCGCGCGCCCAGGAGCGCTCGGGTTCCGGCACGGTAGCGTCGGTCTCGCGCATCAACTGGAAGGTCGCCGCGAACGCCATCAAGGTGGTCGGCACTAGCGAAATCCACGGATGCAGATTGGGGAAGCCGAGATCGCCGACTCCGTTGATCAACGCGAGGGCACCAACTCCCGACACGCTCGCCGAGTATCCTTGCGTGCGGAGATCGAAATCGCGCGCGAAGATGCCGTATTCGAACAGGCATCCGCCGAGGATTATCCATCCAAGCCCGACGTATGCGTCGGGAAGTTCTTGCGCGAGCACGACCCACAGGATGAACGTCGCCGTCCACGCAAATGCACGCCAGCCTTTGAATCCGATTCGATTTGCGTAAGCGGCCGCCGCGGTGAGGATCGCGGTCGGAGTCCCTGCGTAAAACAGGTGACCGGCGATCGCCGTCTTCGCGTCGTCTTGTGAATCGTAAATGAGGACTTTTCCGGCGGCCAGCGCAAACACCGCGCCGCCGAGCATACGCAGATATTTGAGTTGGAGGCGCAGACCGAGGATGAACAAAAACTCCGCTTCGAGCAGCAGAGCGACGTTGATGGCGTAGCCGGTGAAGCGGTAGAAAATCGCCGCGGCCATCAACCCCGACGCCAGCGTCGCGGCAACTTCGAAGCTTCCCGATTCAAGGCGCTCGATGATGACTTTCGGAGACGGCTCGACGACTGACGGCGGCACCAATTTCCATCTCAATGCCGCGGTCGCCGCGAATGCGAGGGCGGCATAGGTGAAAAGAATATGGATGGTCGAGGGTGAGAATGCTGACCACTCGATCGTCGCCATTCCAAGGAAACCGACGGCGTTGAGTGCTGCCAATGCCTTCACCGCGTCGTCGCGATTTTCGCGCCGCATGAGTCCGACCAGGTCGAACGCCTCGAACAGCAGCCAGTAAGCCGCGAGTGCGACCTGTCCGGAGACGAATGTGAGATGCGTATCGGCCGGAATTTTCGCGCCCCAGATGTAAGTGACGTACGCGACAACGACGCCCGCAACCGCCATCCGATCCCACGTGAAGCGATACGCGAGATACAGCATCGAAGCGATCAGCACCACCGACGCGAACAGCGCGAGCGACGTGATCGGGCTGATCGCGAGCGTTGCGAAGCCGACGAAATACGCGACCCCGGTTACGACTTCCGATCGGTAGCGGAGCGAGTGAAGAATCATCCCGAGCGCGACCGCGCATAGCACGAGGCTTGCGAGGAGCGGACTCTGGATTACGCGCGCGCTTTCAAACGCGTGCGCCGCGTATGCGGTCGTGTAGAGCGCGGCCCATCCGCCGCCGATCAGTCCGCGCGAGACAATCACATATCGTGCCCGACGCTCGAGCACGACGCCGCCTGACAGCATCGCAAGGCTGACTGCGAGTCCGGTCGCGACTCGCGCGAGCGGGCCGTGATGCGTCAGCGAGTGAGCAAGAAACAACGAGATACCGATCACCAGCACGAGCACGCCGAGCTTGTTGAGCCAGCTACCGCCGACGATCGCTTCCCATTCCTCGCCGGCGAACTGCTCGCGAACGCGTCGCGCAAAAGCGCGCGCGCTTTCAGTCAGCGGTGCGATCGGCCTCCGATAGCTTTCGTTCGTTTCGAGTGGCGCCTGTGAGATCGGAGGCTGTTCAGGCGAAGGCGGCCATTTCAGATCAGGCGTTCCGACCGACGCCTCGCGAAGTGCACGGGCTACTTGTCTCTCTCGCGCTCGCTCAAGGTCCCGGTCGAATGCTGTAGGTTCAGGTGCTCGCGCCGGTTCCGGCTGTGGCGTGACAGGAGCTGGCTCGCCGGAGAATTGCGCAGCTTCGAGCCGCGCGAGACGCTCCTCGAGACGACGAAATGCCGACAAGACGGATTCATAAGTAGCGAGTGCTGCGTCAACTCGGGTACCGATGTCTCGAAGGCGGCGGAAACCGACCACCAGCGCGATTGCCCCTGCAATGATGAACAAAACATCCAAGCGATCGTTACCCCCAGTTCGGCGCCGGACAAATTGCTCCAAATAAATACCACACCGGGTCGCCAGCCGCGCCTATAAAGGTTTCTCTCGTAATCCACAGTCGGCTACGATGCGTCGAGATCGGCAGTCGGGAAAATAGCGCTGACTTAAGCATTGCTTTAATATTTGAACGGCCCGCCGACAGAAACTTGCACGAGGATAACCTTCGATGATCGATCAACAGCCGCTTCGCGGAGTTCGCGTATTGGACCTGACGCGCGTTTTGGCGGGGCCGTTTTGTACTATGAATTTGGCGGACCTCGGCGCCGACGTGATCAAGATCGAGGTGCCGGGGCGGGGGGATGATTCCCGCAGTTTTGCGCCGACGATGCCGTCGGGCGACTCGGGGTATTTTTACAGCGTCAATCGCGGCAAGCGCAGCGTCACGCTCGACTTGCGTATCGAGGAAGGGGCGAAGGTCTTCCTCGAGCTGGTGGCGAAATCGGATGTCGTGGTCGAAAATTTCTCGCCGGGCACGATGGATCGGTTCAAGGTCGGATACGCGCAGCTCAAGGCGGCCAACCCGAAGATTATTTTGTGCTCGATTTCGGGATTCGGGCAGACCGGGCCCATGACTTCGGCGCCCGCTTACGACATCGTGGCGCAGGCGCTCGGCGGTACGATGAGTATCACCGGCAATCCCGGCGGCGAGCCGGTGCGATGCGGCGTGTCGGTCGGCGATCTGTCGGCGGCGCTGTATGGTGTGATTGCGATCTTGTCGGCATTGCGCGTGCGCGACCGCGACGGTGTCGGCAATCATGTCGATATCGCGATGCTCGATTGCCAGGTCGCGATGCTCGAGGACGCGCTCGCGCGCTACTCGGTGTCGGGCAAGATTCCCGGAAGACTCGGCACGCGGCATCCGTCGATCACGCCGTTCCAGCAGTTTCGCGCCGCCGACGATTATTTCGTGATGGGTGCGGGCAACGAGGCAATCTGGCTTCGCTTCTGCGATGCGATCGCCGCGCCTGAGCTCAAGGACGACCCGCGATTTCTGACTAATGCCGACCGTACCGCGAATCACGCGGTGCTCGAGGCGATCCTCGCGCGAATTTTCGCGACCCGGCCGCGCGACCATTGGCTGCGCCTGCTCGGCGACGCGTCGGTGCCATGCGCGCCCATCGCCAACCTCGAGGAAGTGACTCGCGATACGCATCTGGCGGCGCGCAACATGATTCTGCACGCGGAGCATCCGGAGTTTGACGGGCTGATCGTGCCGGGCTCGCCGCTCAAGAGCGCCGGTGATACGGATATTCCTTCGACGCGCTCGCCGCGGCTGGGCGAGAGTACCGACGAAGTGCTGACGAGCGTTCTCGGTTACGATAATTTGCGGCTATCGGAACTGCGCAAGCGGAGTATCATGTAGGGTCAAGGTTTGCGGCCGCGCCAACATCGCACGATGCCGCCGAAGGAGAACATGGTGCGCGAAGTTGTTATCGTCGATGGAGTCAGGGTTCCGATTGGCAAGGCCGGCAAGGACAAGGGCTACTACAAGGATATCCGCGCTGACGATTTGGGCGCGATCTGTATCCGGCGCCTACTCGAAAAGAATCCGAAACTCGACCCCAAGGAAATTGAGGACGTAGTTTGGGGATGCGCGAATCAGACCGGTGAGCAGGGGCTCAACGTCGCCAGGATGATTGGATTGCTGTCGGGACTGCCGGTGGAAGTCGCGGGCACGACGATTGATCGTCAGTGCGGATCGAGCCTGCAGGCGGTGAACTTCGCGGCGCAGGAAATAATGACGGGCGCGGGCGAAGTCGCGATCGCTGGCGGCGTCGAGCATATGACGCACGTCGCGATGGGATCGGGAATCCTGCCCAATCCCAAGCTGATGGATATGTTTCCGCGCGACATGTTTTTCATGGGAATGACGGCTGAGCGGCTGGCCGAGATGTACAAAATTACGCGCGAGCAATCGGATGCGTTCTCGCTCCGATCGAACATGCGCGCGGTGGCGGCGCGCGAACGCTTCAAAGAAGAAATCGTCCCGGTCAAGCTGCCCGATGGCATCGTCGTCGACGTTGACCAGGGACCGCGCACCGAAACCACGATGGAAAAACTCGCGGGGCTGAAGCCTTCGTTCAAGCCCGACGGCCAGGTGACTGCTGGGAATTCCTCACAGTTAAGCGACGGCGCGGCGGCCGTGCTGCTAATGAGTGCGGAGCGGGCGAAGTCGCTCGGCTTGAAACCGTTTGCGAAGATTCGCGCGACCGCAGTGGCGGGAGTCCGTCCCGAAATCATGGGATGGGGTCCGGTCCCGTCGACGCATAAAGCGCTGGCGCGCGCCGGACTGAAAATCGGCGACATCGACTTGTTCGAGATCAACGAGGCTTTCGGCGCCCAGGTGCTCGCGTGCAACACCGATCTGAAGATCGACGAAGAGCGGCTCAACGTGAACGGCGGCGCGATCGCACTAGGGCATCCTCTCGGATGCTCGGGCGCGCGACTGGTCGTAACGTTGACTCATGAGATGCGCCGGCGCGGAGTCGCACTCGGGGTCGCCACGATGTGTATCGGTATTGGCCAGGGAATCGCGACCGTCATCGAGCAGGTATGAGCGGCAGGCAACAACTACTCCGCGTTTTGGCTTTCGTGGCGTCGCTCGCGTTGATCGCTGGCGCATTCTTTAACCTCGAATCCCTGATGGGCGGAAAGCCCAAGACGTTGCTGCGCCTCGACACGCCGCAAGCGGCCTCGTCGCCGGCGGATGAAGGCCTGGAATTCAGCGCACCGGGCCTTGACGGCAGGAGTATCGACCTCAGCAGCTACCGGGGGCATCCGGTTATCGTCGATTTCTGGGCGACCTGGTGCGGGCCGTGCCGCAAGCAGATTCCGGAACTGGTGGCGCTCTACAAAAAGTACAACCGGTCGCGCGGGCTGGTGATAATCGGGGTCTCGTGCGACCTGATTCAGGGTGACGGGGCCAAGGCGGTCGCGCCGTTCGTCGAGGAGTTCCAGATAAATTATCCGATCGCGCTGGCCGACGAGCGGCTGGTCGACAGCATGGGCGTCGAGGCGATACCGACGACGCTGTTCGTCGGGCCTGACGGCAAGCTGGTATCGCGAATCGTGGGAGCGGGCCATGCGGGCGAAATCACCGACAGCGCGAAGCAATTGCTCGACGGCGTGAAACCTCCGGTCTCGCCCAGCAAGCCCGACGACATCAACGGGCACGTCGTCGACATCTCGGTCGTCAGATAATCTCGAAAGGGAATCGTCAACATGCCCGCCACGGCCACGCCAGCCGACCCTATCGCGTGAAACTGCGGATTGTTCGCGGGATAGAGAAGTTTCGACATCGACCTCGTGCGCCAGTCGAATGGACCAGGAAACATCCAGATTGCGAACGTCAAACTGCCGAAGTACGTTACCAGAATCAGCGGAATGAAAATCCGGATGAGAGTTCGCTGTTTCAGCCTGCCGGAGCAGATATCGATCAAGCGCGAGACAGCGGTGGGCAAACGATTCGACATGGATTCTGCGGCGTACGACGGGCGTCCGCACGTCGATAGCATCATTCATGATGAGCGCGCTGTCGGTGCGAGTTGAATCTTCCCGGTTAGATTACATTTGATTTTAATGATCCAGGAAAAGGCGCAAAAGGATGACCTCGGCGGTCCGGGAGTAGCCAGAATCCCGCTGCTGGTGGATTCATGGGCGCGATGCGGGTTAAGATGCCGGGTTAGTGATGGACCCTAAGGAAATCGAGACGATGATTGCGCGCGGGATTCCTGATGCGCAGGTCGAGGTGCGCGACTACACCGGCGGCGGAGACCATTTCGAGGCGCTGGTGGTGAGCCCGAGTTTCGAGGGCAAGGGTCTTATCGAACGGCATCAACTGGTTTATAAGGCACTGGGCGATGCGATGCGCGTGCAGGTGCATGCGCTGACGCTTAAGACGTTGACCCCGGCGCAGTATCAGAATCGCAGATAGAGGAAAGAACATGGCGAGCATAGTCGAAAAGATCGAAGCAGCAGTCAAAGAAAACAAGATCATGATTTTCATGAAGGGCAATCGCAGCTTTCCGCAGTGCGGATTCTCGGCCGCCACGGTTGCGATTTTCGATGAGATCGGCGCGCCGTATGCGACCGCCGACGTGCTGAGCGATCCCGAGCTGCGCGACGCGATCAAGCAATACAGCAACTGGCCGACGATCCCGCAGGTTTATATCGACGGCAAGTTCGTCGGCGGCTGTGATATCATCCGCGAGATGCACGAGTCGGGCGAGCTCGAGCCGATGGTGAAGGCCGCCGTCGGGGCCTCCGCGCAGCAGTAGAAGTTTCCGGAGATTTTTCCAGTCCCCCTTCCCACTATGGGAAGGGGTTAGGTCGCTGTACCTTCACGGAGGCTCTCATGCTTACCGAACAGGAACGGGCTTTTCTCGACGCTCTCGCCAAGGCTCCGATTCCTACTGACGTGATGGGGCTGCGCCAGGCGATGGAAACGTTCACGCCGATGATGAACTCGAATCCGCCCGAGATTGGTGCGTTTCACGAGGGCGTCGAGATTCGTCCCGGCCTCACCGCGGATGTCGCGGTGCCGAAGGGCAACGGACCTCATCCGGTGGTCGTATATCTGCACGGCGGCGGATGGATCGGAGGCAGCCCGAAGACGCATCGCAAGCTCGGGATGCAATTCGCGGACGCGGGGTATCTCACGATCAATCTCGATTACCGGCTCGCGCCCGAGCATCCGTTTCCCGCGGGACTCGACGATTGCATCTATGCGGTGAAGTGGGCCGGCGACAACGCCAAGCGATGGAACGGCGACGCGGCGCGCCTCGCAGTCGGCGGCGATTCTGCCGGCGGCAATCTTACCGCGGCGACGCTCACGTCGCTGGCGGCGGAGAAATATGCAGGCCCGGCGAAGCCGAAAGCGGCGCTTTTGATTTACGGGCTGTTCGATTTTCCCGCGCAGATGAAACGCGACGGCAACGACACGTTCGATGGAATGATCAGGGCATACGCAGGCGCGGGCTATCCGGCGATTCTCGAGGATCCTCGCGTCAGTCCGCTGCGTGCGGTGAAGGCGGGCGCGATGCCACCGAGCTTCGTCATCTGCGGCACTGCGGACACGCTGCTGCCAGAGACGCATTCGATGGCGGACGCACTCAAGCGCGCCGACATCCGGCATGAAGTTGTGATTCTCGAGGACATGCCGCACGGCTTCCTGCAGATGGACGTGCTGTCGGGATGCAAGCAGGGGCTCGACAAGATGTTCGATTTTCTGCGCCGCACGATTTAGCGCGCAAAGTCCGCGACATCCTCACCTGACACGGCGGTCGACCTTTGTAGCAGGTGCACAACTATGGCTTCCGTCTGGCCGGATGGGTCCGATTGACGCATCGATGTCGGGGTGCGATATCGGTGCGCAGGGAGGATCGAACAGTGGGAGGATCAGCCAGTCGCTCAATGACCGCAATCTGTTCCGCATTTTTGATGGGTTTGCTTGCCAGTTCATCTTCCGCTGTCGCTGGCGGAAACTGCCAAACCAAGCTGTTGGGGAAATCCTTCGCTTGCAACCTCAAGCTCTCGAATGGGCCACCAACCACCGATTGCTTCGAATTCACCAGCGGAACCTCTCAGAATTTTAATTTTTTCGATGATACATTTGGCAACTTCGGCTGCGCGTGCGACACAACAGGTTCCTTCAATTCGCCCAAATTCGATAGTTCATCGGATGCCTTCGAATGCGTCGACGATTCCGGAACTCAAATCAACGGTAAGATAAAAGGTAAGAAGATCAGTGGCCAGGGAACCGATATAGATGGCAACTCGCTGATCTATACCTGCACAGTTGGTCCATCTTGCGGCTGACTCCGAAGGATAGAACGGGACGACTCGCCACCCGATAGGAGTGGGTCTACCAGAAGCGGACGCGGCCGGTGTCTACGTGGACGAAGTTGCTCTTCGGGTAGTAGCCGACGCCGCCGGCTTGCTGCGCGAGTGCTGCGCCGCGAAGTTGCGCGAGGCTTCGGCCCGGGACGCAGATGTCGATCGCCTTGCCGTCGATGTGCAGGCTGTGGACAGCGACGCCTTCGCTGTTCGCATGGAGCATCGCGTTGGTCAGGGGAGAGCGATATCCGGAAATCACCTGGAACGGCTCCTTGGTGCCTAGTCGATGTTGGATCCGGGTGAGCAAATCGAGGAGCGTGGGATCGATCGGCTTTACTTCGTTAGCGCGGAAGTCGCGCAGGACGTAGTTGACGCGATCGAGTTCCCCGGGAATGTAGTGCCCATTTTCCCAATAAGTCGTGGTCAGGCTTTCACCGGTGTGCAGAGCGTAGAACTTGAGCGATCGGCGCCGAAGCTGGACGGTGGTACGCGCCATCGCGACCGCGGGCACAACTAGTTGTGCCGCGGCAATCGCGCTAATGCGGAGGAAGCTCCTCCGCGATAATGCCCCGCGATGCGTCAGTTGCGACTCTGGCTTTTCGGTCACTTGTCGTCGCCGCGATCGAATTCGCCGGCGTTCCCCTTGCGCGTTCGGACCCAAGCGTCACCTCGCGCGCGATTCCTTCTTGATCGTCTAAGACTTCCCCAGCCCGAGACCAGTCAATAAGAGTATCAATACCGTCAGCCCGCGCAAGAGCCTTCACCGCGTCGATTCCGCCGGTGCCTCTGCGGTAAATGTCGCGATCGCTCTCGAGGAAAATCCGGCCGTCGTCCAGCCGCGCCAGCATCAGGGGATAATAGGCGATTACGCCGCGATCATTCAGATCGACGTCGTTGAACAGCGCCTCAATGTCGTCAGGATGCAGGCGGACGCATCCGTGGGTTCGGTAACTGTATACGCTGACGGGGTGATTGGTCCCGTGGATACCGATCACCGGGAAGCTCAGGCCGATCCAGTATTTGCCGAGCGGATTGTCCGGTCCGGGGTCCACTTCGTCCTCGACGTCCTTGCCCGCCTCCTCCTCTTCGCGCTGAATCGAGGCTGGCACGCGCCAGGTCGGATCTTCTTGCAACTGGATCACTTTGAACGCGCCGATGGGAGTCTGCCACTGCCGGGCAGGTTGCCCGATCGCAACCGGATAGGCGCCTCTCAAACGGCCACCCTCGAAGTGAAAAAGCATCCGCTGAGGCAGGTTGACCTCGATCAAGTCGGCGTCTTCGATGGGAACGATATGGCGATTGTCGATATGAACCGTGTCGCCGGCATGCAGCCGATCGGTAACCTGCTTGCCGTTCTCGAGGGCCAATACTTTGGGGCTCTCGCCGAAACGCGATCCGATACTGGTGAAGGTGCTGCCCTCCCAGACGATGAAATCAAACTCGCCGCCGGAGATCTGATGCGAAATCGGCGGGAGCGGCGCGGCGGGCTCCTCGGCCCTGGGAGCGGTAGTTGCGAGTAAAAGAAAAGCGAAGATGATCGCAGTAGTCAGTTTTCCAATCGACGTCGTCACACTTCAATTGTGACGAATTTTGGAAATCGGGACTAATCGGTTCGTCCATAAGGGGTCTCACCGGGACGCTATTGTCGAATATTAATTTCGGCTAGGCGTTCATCGAACGCGAATAGCGAACGGCGCGGCCTACTTTCTTATTTTCTTGAGCGCCTGCTCGACCCCGGGCATCCGCTTGGGAAGCTCCTTGCCTTGCATTTTGACCTGCATCAGACCGCCGATGCCGAGAATCATGTGATGCGAGTGGGCGTTGCGAATCGAGGTGCTGAAGCCCATCGCATCCTGCGCGGAATTGACGGCCCACTTGACCATCCGCAGAGTGAAGCGATCGCTCTCGGCGATTCGATTTGCGAGCGCCATCGTTTCGGCCTCGAGCTCGGCGCGCGGCACCACCATGTTGACGAAGCCGAGGCGGGCCGCCTCGTCGGCGTCGACGAAGCGGCTCTGGAAAAGAATTTCCTTGGCCTTGCGCGGTGGCATGTCCCACGGAATCGAGAAGTACTGCAGCAGCGAGGGCAGAAACTTGGCGTCGTCGGACGCGACGACCAGATCCATCGCCGCCGCGAACATCCAGCCGCCGAAGATGCACAGGCCCTGCACCTGCGCGATGGTGGGCTTGTCGAGATCGCGCCATCGCAAGGTGTTGTCGAGGAACATCTCGCGCGAGCGGGCGTATTCACCGCGGACGCCTTTGGGAAACGGGCGGCGAGCCTGGTCCTCTTTTTCTTCGGGCGTGCCGAGGTCGTGACCCGAGCAAAAATTGTCGCCGGCGCCCGCGAGTATGATTACGCGGATGTCATCGTCGGCTTTGGCCTGGGCGAAAGCGGCGTCCATTTCCTCGAGCAGCCGCCGCGATTGCGCGTTCTTGTAGCGCGGGCGGTTGAGGATGACTTTGGCAACGCGATCATGCTTTTCGTAGAGAACTGGTTTTTCTTCCATAGTCGTTTTCATCCTGACAGCGAGCTTTGAGATGATCGCGCGACCTAACCCCTTCCCATAGTGGGAAGGGGAACAAAAGTAAAAGCGTCGTAGGCCCGCGCGGCGGGCTTGATTGAAGTTCGATGCGTTGGGTACGGTCGGGATCATCTTTGCGGAAGGCGGTGCGAATTCATGGCGCTGTGGAAACCTGATCAAACTTTCTACCCGTCGGCGCGGATGGCGATGCAGGCGCCGCGGGAGAAGCTCGGCTACGTCGTCGCGTTCAATCCGAACACGAGCAACGGAAAGCATGACGCGCTGTGCGTGCTCGATCTCGAGCCGAACTCGAAAACCTACTCGCAAGTCGTCGGCCGCACCGAAGTGCCAAACGTCGGCGACGAGTTGCATCATTTCGGTTGGAACGCATGCAGCGCGGCGCTGTGTCCCTATGCGCCGCATCCTCATATAGAGCGCCGATACCTGCTGGTGCCGGGCCTGCGATCATCGCGGATTTACGTTTTCGATACCAAGCCCGACGCGACCAAGCCGAAGCTGGTGAAGACGATCGAGGCCGAGGAGATTGCGTCGCGCGCGGGATACAGCCGGCCGCATACGATTCATTGCGGGCCCGACGCGATATACGTGAGTGCGCTCGGCGATCCCAAGGGCGACGGGCCGGGCGGAATTTTCCTGCTCGACCACGAGAGCTTCGACGTGCTTGGACGATGGGAAGTCGATCGGGGGCCGCAATTCTTCGCCTACGATTTTTGGTGGCATCTCGGCTGGGACGTTGCCGTCACCAGTGAATGGGGCACGCCCAACATGATCGAAAACGGCGTGGTGCCCGACCTGCTGCTCGGCAACAAATACGGTCACGCGATTCATATCTGGAACCTGCGCAACCGGCGGCATCTCAAGTCGCTCGACCTCGGCGCCGAGAATCAATTGGTGCTCGAGCTCCGTCCGTCGCACGATCCGACCAAGACCTACGGA
Organism: Binatus sp. (SeqCode); assembly: GCF_049584895.1. Taxonomy (GTDB): domain Bacteria; phylum Desulfobacterota; class Binatia; order Binatales; family Binataceae; genus Binatus. Next base: position 30,223 of record NZ_JBAUYR010000145.1, on the reverse strand, counting down.
TTCGTCGGAGTGGTCATCTCGACCAAGGATTTGTCTGCGTCTATTTGGCTGTGGCATCGCGACAACGGCGAATGGAAAGTTCGCAAGGTGATCGAGATTCCCGCCGAGCCCGCCGACGAAGGCGTGCTGCCGCCCGCGCTCAAGCCGTTCAAGGCGGTGCCGCCGCTGATTACCGACATCAACCTGAGTCTCGACGATAAATTTTTGTACGTCGCGTGTTTCGGCACTGGCGACCTGAAGCAGTACGACGTGAGCGACCCGTTCAAGCCGAGAGAGACTGGCAGCGTGCGGCTGGGCGGGATCGTGTCGCACGGGAAGCATCCGAAGAGCGGGCCGCTGAACGGCGGATCGCAGATGATCGAGCTCAGTCGCGACGGGCGGCGTGTCTACATGTCGAATTCGCTGTACGGAGCGTGGGACGCGCAGTTCTATCCCGAAGGCATTCGCGGCTGGATCGCGAAAATCGATTGCGCGCCGACGGGTGGCATGACGATCGATCCGAATTTCTTAACGACCTTCGACGGCGAGCGGCCGCATCAGATTCGGCTCGAGGGCGGCGACTCGTCGTCCGACTCGTTCTGCTATCCGTGACCTCCGCGTGGCCGTGGATAGCAGTCGCGGCGCTCGGCGCGTATCACGGGATCGATCCGTCGATGGGCTGGCTGTTCGCGGTCGCGCTGGGGCTGCAGGAGCGTCGGCGCTCGAAGGTGATTTGGGCGCTCGGTCCGATAGCGCTCGGACATCTGGTGTCGATCGCGGCGGTCGTGGCGATTATCGGCGGTCTGCGGCTGTTCTTCGCGATTGCTTTGCTTCGCCCGATCGGCGCGGCCGCGCTGATCCTGTTTGGGCTGTTTCGTTTTATCTGGCCGCGTGCGCATCCGCGATGGGTTGCGATGCGGGTGAATGCGTCCGAGCTGGCGCTGTGGTCGTTCCTGATGGCGTCGGCGCACGGCGCGGGCCTGATGCTGTTGCCGATACTGATCGGGATGACGCCGAATTCCCCGCAGGTACATCAGATGGCGACAGTCTGCGGATCGTATACGGTCGCGCAGGCGATAGCGGTGGTGCTGGTGCATACCGGCGCGATGATCGCGGTGACCGGAGTGATTGCGATCCTCGTCTACGAATGGGTCGGTCTGGCGATCTTGCGCAGCGCCTGGATCAATCTCGACACAATCTGGGCGGGCGCGCTGGTAGCCGCGGGAGTCCTGTCGCTGGCTATCTGACGGTCATCGGAGGTCTGGGGGTCACTTTTTTTGGATGCGGCGGCATGGCAGCATCGGGGGGTATGAACGCATTGCGGATTCTGCTGATCGAGGATGAAGCCCGGCTGGCTAATTCGGTCAAGCAGGGACTTGTCGAGGACGGCTTTGCGGTCGAAATCGCCGGGAGTGCCGAGGCGGCCGAGCCGATAATCGCGCACGGCGCGCTCGACCTGATCGTGCTCGACATCGGGCTGCCCGGGAAAAGCGGGCTCGAACTGCTGCGCGAGATGCGCGCGGCGGGCAACCAGACGCCCGTGTTGATCCTGACGGCGCGCGGGACGCTCGAGGAGCGCGTGGCGGGACTCGACAGCGGCAGCGACGACTACCTGGCCAAGCCGTTCGCGTTTGCCGAGCTGGTGGCGAGAATCAAGGCGCTGGCGCGGCGTCCGCGGACGGCAGTATCGGCGATTCTCAAAGTCGGCGACCTGGAATTCGACACCGTCAAGCGACGCGCGAAAATCGGCGAGCACAATCTCAACCTCTCGCCGAAAGAAAAGATGCTGCTCGAACTGCTGATGCGAAACGCCGGGCAGGTGGTGACGCGCGACATGATCGCGGAGACGGTCTGGGATTCGAACTACAACTCGCTGACCAACCTGATCGAAGTATTCGTGAATCGGCTGCGGCAGAAGATCGATCCGCGCGCCGATCGGTCGCTGATAGTCACCGTGCGCGGAGTTGGATACACGATGCGCGCGGAATGACGCCGCGGATGACAACGAAACGCGATCGCCGCCAATGACGATCAGACTCAGGCTGACAATTTATTGGGCGACGGTGCTGGCGGCGATTTTGCTGGTCGCGGCAATCGCAGCGATCCAACTGTTCGAGCGTCAGCAATTCGGCGCGCTCGACGCCGCGCTGCTGGAGGAGGCCGAGAACGCAGCCGACCAAATCCAGCGCGGCGGCACTTCGAGTGCGATCGGAATTCTGCAACGGCTCAGTCTCGAGACCGATATCGGGCCGGGCCGACGCGTGCGAATCGTCACGGCGCACGCCGAATTTGGAAATGCCGGCGACGTCCACACGATCCCGCCGCCATTCGATCCGTCACTGCCCACTCATCCGGCGATCGTCGGCAACCGCCTGTTCAGGTTCGCGGTGGTTCCGATGCTCTACAACGGCGATATCGCGTATCTGCAGAGCGGCGTGCAGGCGGGCCTGGTCGAGGAATCGGTGAGCGGCCTGCGCAACCTGCTGTTGTTGATGTTGCCGATCGTGCTGATGCTATGCGTCGGCGGCGGGTACCTGCTGGCGGGCCGGGCGCTGCGTCCGATTGAATCGGTGACCGAGGAGCTCGACGCGATTGGGCCCACCAATCTCAGCTCGCGGCTGACGGTCCCGCCGGTGGCTGACGAAGTCGCGCGGCTCACGGCAGAAATCAACTCACTGCTGGATCGCCTCGAGCGCGCGTCCGCGACCGAACGCCGGTTCGCGTCCGACGCGGCGCATGAGCTGCGGACGCCGCTGGCTGTTCTGCGCACGGGGCTCGAGGTTGCGCTCGCGCGCGACCGCACGCCCGCGGAAAATCGCGCTGCCCTTGGCGCGGCGCATCGCGAGGCGCTGGCGCTGTGCAGGATTGCCGACGAGCTGCTGATGCTGTCGCGGCTCAACGGCGAAGTGATGGTCGACAGGCACAAGCTGAACCTTCGCGCGCTGCTGAGCGAGATAGCCGGGACGGTTGGACCACTGGCGCAAGCGCGGGAGATGAAACTTTCGGTCAGCGCGCCCGAGGACGTGTTCGTCAACGGCAACGAGGGGCATCTGCGCCGCCTGATTGTGAATCTGCTCGACAATGCGCTGAAGTTCACGCCGGCGGGGGGATCGATCGACGTCAGCCTGAAGAGCGACGCCAATCGGGCGGTTATCCGGGTCGCCGATACCGGCGAGGGGATCCATCCGGCGGAGCTGCCGCATATTTTCGATCGCTTTTTTCGCGGCTCAGGATCGCCCGGCGAAGGTAGCGGCCTGGGTTTGAGTCTGTGCCGGGAAATTGCGCGGGCGCACGGCGGTGATATTGCCGCCGCGAATCTCCCGTCGGGGGGATCGGCGTTCGTCGTGACGCTGGCGCTGTTTCACGAAGATCCAAACAAAGCGACCGTGCCGCTCCGATAGCCGCCGCCCACATTTAGCTTAACTTCCATTAATTTGGACCGTTGGCGGGCCGCTGTTAGAATTTTCAAAATGGAGCCGTCTTGCCGCCACCTATCTGCGGCCGTTCTTGCTACCGCGATCCTTTGCTGGACGCCGGTGGCGCGCGCCGCGAGCATCACTCTGTCCGACGCGATCGATCGCGCGTTGCACGTAGCGCCTTCGGTCGATGTCGCCGCCGCGGCGAGCGACATGAGCGTCGCGCACGTGCGCGAGCAGCGCGCTCCACTGTTTCCCACGATCGGAGCGGGCGCCGAGTATTACCAGGCCCCCGGCTACAACGAGGTCGTTACCAACCGCGGGCTGTCGGCCGCGATGTTGACGCTCGACTATACGGCGTGGGACTGGGGACGGCGGCGGGCGCTGCTGCGCGCGGCTGAGTACGTGAACGAAGCGTCGCGGCTCGGGGTGGCGGCGGCGCGTGCACAAATTGTTTTTGATACTTCGATCGCGTACTTCGATCTGCTTCGCGCCCGCGGTGAGCAGCGCGCTTTGCAGGACAGCCTGGAGCGGATGACGCGCTACGTAACGACGATCCAGGCGCTCGAAAAAAGCGGGCGCGTGATCACCAATGACGTTTTGAAGTTCCGCACCGCGCGCGACAGCGCCGAACTTGCACTCGACGCGGCGCGGAGCAACAGCGAGCGCGCGACCGCAACCCTCGGCATTTTAATCGGCGAGCCGAATCAGCCTGATCTCGACATCGCGAGCCTGACCGGACTTCCGCCGCAGCCGTCGGGCGATCTGGCGCAAAGCCCGGTGATACAGGCGGCGCAGCGCGCGATAGCGTCGGCGAACTCGCAAATCGAGGCAGCGAAGGCCGAGCGCCTTCCGACCTTCCAGGTCGCATTCACCACCGGGTTTGTCGGTATCGATCCACCCGAGACTGTCTCGCACAACTTTGGCGGATCGTACGACGGCGTCATGTCGCTGCCGATATTCGACGGCGGGCTGATCGCGTCGCACATCGATCAGGCGAAGGCGAAAGCGCATTCAGCGGCGGCGCAAGCACGTCAGGCCGAGTACATCCTCAAGCGGCGAGTCGCGGACGCGTCGCTTCGCTACGATGAGGCGAAGCGGCAGCTCGATATCCTGTTGCGCGCGCAGCCGACCGCGGACGACAACTTCGGGCTGACGTGGTCACGATTCCTCGGCGGCGGATCCGCGACGATGCTCGAGGTGCTCGACGCCTATCAACAGGCCGAGCAGTTGCGGCTCCAGCGCTTCGACCAGGAATTCAACGCGCGCGAAGCGGTGGCGGAGACCAGCCTCCTCTTCGGCCATATTCAGTGATGAAGCGCGCGGACGGGAACCGTCGCGCGATCGCGGCCTTCGCGGCGGTGCTGGCGATCGCGATGGCGCTGCTGACGGGATGCGGCGGCGGAAAATCAGCGGACGACGAAGACTCGACGCCGCCGTCCAATCCCACCCTGCTGGTGAGTGCGGCCAGGGCCGAAGTTCATCCGATGACGAGTGAGCTGCGGCTGCTCGGCAAGACAGTCGCGATGCGCCACGTGATCATACGCGCGCCGACCGCGGGTCGGGTCACGGGAATGAAGCTCATCACCGGCGATTCGGTGCGCAAGGGCCAGGTCGTCGCGCACGTAATCAATCGCGAAATCGAAGCGGCGGAAGCGGGACTTGCGGTCGCACGCAAAATCGATCCGCAAGACGCGCCGCGGCTGGCTGCGTCGGTGCAGCGCTACAATCACAGCGTGGGAATACCGGTGGTCGCGCCGGAACCCGGCATCGTCTCGCAACCGCCGGTTACCAGCGGCCAGATGGTGGCCGACCTCGACACGATTGTCGACCTGATCGATCCGGCGAGTCTCTATATCGAGACGTCGGTGCCGGTGAGCCAGCTTTCGCTGGTGAAGCCCGGAATGACCGCAACCGTGACGACGCCGTTTCGTCCCGGCGTCGAGTTTCCTGCGCGCATCGCGGCGATTCTGCCGACCTTCGACGCGGCCAGCGCGACCTCGTCGGTGCGGACGGACTTCACCGGCGCCGAGCGTCTCGCGGAAGCGGGCGCGCCGGTTGAAGTTCGGGTCGAGACGGCAAGCGCGCCTAACGCGATCGTGGTTCCGGTCGCCGCGCTGTTTCAGGATCAGGGCGTCGATCGTTACCACGTGTTCGTGATCGGTCCCGACGGCAAGGCGCATCGTACGGACATCAAAGTCGGACTGCGCGATCAGGATCATGTTCAAGTGACTGAGGGCATCAAGGCGGGCGACCTGGTCGTCACTTCGGGCGGCTACGCTTTATCCGACGGCCTTGGCGTTCGCGTTGCGCAGGGAAATCAATGACGCGCAGCAGCTCGACGCTGGCAGTGCTGTCTGTCCTGGCAGCAAGCGTGCTCGGGGTGATCCTGGCGCGGACGATTCCGAGCGCGGTGTTTCCCGAGATCATTTTTCGCCGCGCGACGATTCTCGCCGACAGCGGTGACTTGCCCGCTGACCAGATGCTCGCTTCTGTCACGCGGCCGTTGGAGGAGAGCGCTTACAGCATTCAGGGCGTGCAGCTGGTGCGATCGACGACGACGCGCGGCAGCTCTGAGATAGACGTCACCTTCGGCGAAGACTCGGACCCGCAGATCGGTTTCCAGGTGCTCAGCGCCGCGGTCGCGCATACGCGCGCGCAGTTGCCCAACGATACCTCGGTCGACGCCGTGCTGCTGACGACCGGCACGTTCCCAATCGTCGATATCAGCCTGAGTTCAAAGACTCGCAGCCTGCCGGAGCTTACCGACGTCGTAAACTACGACCTGGTGCCGAGTCTGCACAGAATCGAGGGCACTTACCGCGTCGGCGTGATCGGCGGCAAGCATCGCGAGTTCGTGGTGCGGCTCGATCCGGCGCGGATGCTGCAGCATGACATGTCTCCGGGCGATGTCGTCGCCGGGCTGACGAAGAACAATGTGATCGCGTCGGCGGGCAGGATGAACGAATCGCATCGGATGCTGCTGACGGTAGTGACCACCGACCTGCATCAGGCGGATCAGATTGCGTCGGTACCGATAACGTCGGTGAATGGTCAGCCAGTGCGCGTCAGCGATATCGGCTCGGTGGAACTTGGAATCCAGGAAGACTACGTCCGCGCGGCGTCCGAGCACGGCCCCTCGGTGCTGGTGGGAATCTCGCGGCGGCCGAGCGGCAGCACTGAACAGGTCGCAGCCGAGGCGCGCCAGATCCTCGCGGAGTTTCGCCAGCGCTATCCCGACATTCAGTTCTCGATCTCGTACGATCAGTCGGACCTGGTTGCCGAATCGCTCAAAAGCGTGCGCGACGCGATCGTGCTGGGCCTCGCGTTGTCGGTGCTGGTGGTGCTGGGCTTCACGATGAGCCCGCTCAGCGCGCTGGTCGCCGCGATCGTGGTGCCATGCACCGTCGCGATCACTTTCATCGTGATGAAGGCGGTCGGCCTGACCTTCAACATGATGACGCTGGGCGGGCTGGCGGCGGGAATCGGACTTTTCATCGACGACGCAATCGTGATGATCGAAGCGATTCATCGCGAGCTCGGAGCCGGCAAGTCCGCCGGCGATGCGGTGGCCGAGGCGCTCCATAGTCTTCGGCGACCGCTGATCGCCTCGACCATGACGGTGATCGTCGTATTCGGGCCGCTGGTATTCACTTCAGGCGTGACCGGCGTTTTCTTCCGATCACTGGCAGCGACGCTCGGCGGAGGATTGGCGATTTCGTTGATCCTCGCAATCTACTTCACGCCGGCAATGGAACTGGCGATTGCGCGGTTTCGCGGCCGCGCGCGCGAAGCAGGACGCATCTATCACGGCGTTCAGACTGCATTTCTCATGGCAGTCCGGCCTTTCGTCCGGATTCCGGCGCTGGCAATTCCGGTCGCGATCGTTTCAATGCTCGTTGCGTACTTCATCTACAACAACATCGGTACTGACTATCTGCCGCCGCTCGATGAAGGCGCCTTTGTTCTCGACTACATCACGCCGCCGCAGAGCACGATGGCCGACACGACCGCGATGCTCGAGTCTATTCAATCGATTCTGAAATCGACGCCGGAAGTAGCTTCGTTCAGCCGCCGGACCGGCACCCAGCTTGGATTTTTTCTGACCGAATCGAATACCGGCGACATGTCCGTGCGGCTCAAGCCTGACCGCAAACGTGATATCGACGAGGTCACTGATTCGATCCGCGGGCGCATCCTGAATACGGTGCCCGGAGTACAGGTGGAGTTTTCGCAAGTGCTGCAGGATTTGATCGGCGACCTTTCGGGCGTTCCGGAGCCGATCGAAGTGAAGGTTTTCGGCACCGATCAGAAAGTTATCGAAGCGACCGCGCGGCAGGTGGCCGACAAGATGCGCTCGATCCACGGGCTGGTGGACGTCAAAAACGGAATTATCGAAAGCATCCCGGAAGAAGCGGTCGTCGTCGATAACACTTCGGCGGCGCGCTACGGATTGAACGCCGATGATATCCGCACTGCGCTCGATTCCGTGATTCAAGGGACCGTCGCCACCAGCGTGCTGTCTGGAGATCGCCTGGTCAACGTGCGCGTCCGCTATCCAGACGCATTCCACGAAGATCTCGGGACTCTGTCGGAGGTCATCCTCAAGTCGAGCACCAATGCGCGCGTGCCGCTCTCGTCGGTCACCAAGCTAAACTTTCTCGGCGCGACCAACGAAATCGATCGGGAACGTCAGCGGCCCGTCGTGCACGTCACCGGGCGGCTCGAGGGTGTCGACCTCGGCACGGGCGTCAACGCTGTGAAGCAGAGCCTCTCGAAGATGCCGCTGCCTGCCGGAGTATCGCTCGAATACGGCGGGCTATACGCACAGCAACAACAGGCGTTTCACGAGCTCGCGCTGGTGCTGGTGGCGGGCACGATCTTGATGTTCCTGATCCTGGTCTGGGAGTTCGCGCGAATTGCGCCCGCGCTCGCATGTCTGATAGCCGCGATGGCGTGTCTGGCCGGTAGCTTCATCGCGCTCGACGTGACCGGCATGACGCTCAACATCTCGTCGTTCATGGGAATCATCATGGTAGCGGGAATCACCGCGAAGAACGGCATCCTGCTGCTCGACCATGCCGAGCGTGAAGTCTTCTCCGGCACCAGGCCGAGAGCGGCGCTGTTGGATGCCGCCACGGTGCGGCTGCGGCCCATCATGATGACAACGCTCGCGACGGCGGCGGGCCTGTTCCCGCTGGCACTCGGCTACGGGGCCGGCGCCAAGGTTCAGCAGCCGTTGGCGATAGCGGTGATCGGCGGCCTCGCGTTCGCGATGTTTCTATCAACTCCGCTGGCAGGTGGAATCTATCTGATGGGGACGCGTAGCAGTGGCCGCAACGAAGATCGCTCGTCGGGCAGCCTGCCTTAGATCACGCCGGGCAGCAGACGGTACCCGACGTGATCCATGTAGCCGCGGTACGCGGTATCTGCGCTCAGGTGGGTTTCTTCCTGGTCGATTCGCCACACCATGAACGGAAGCGTCGCGACGATCAAAATAACATTGCGCGGGTTCGTGTAGGACATCGCATAGCCAATCGAAAGGATGAGCCATCCTAAATATATTGGATGACGGACCCATCGGAACGGGCCTTTCGACACGATTCCACGGTTCGCCGGCAAGATACCGAAGCTGCGGCCCATGTATACTCGCGCGACCTGGGTCAGCACGACGCCGCACAACTCAAAGAGGAGTCCGGCCGTGGCGAGCGCGCCGGTCGATCGATCGATCGGACGCATGAAGCACGGAAGGATCAGCATCGCGCCAGATGCGGCGATCGTCCGTAGATTCACAGTCGCGCTGCGCGGGGCGAATCGCGCAAATGACATCACGGCCATAATTGCGGCGCCGGTCAACCAGACAATGTTTGCGGCTCCGGCCAAGCTAAAGCTGAGTTCGCGGCCGGCTGGCAGCGTCGCGAGTAAAAAGGATACAGCGAGCAGGCAATCGCCGAGAGCGTGCCTCAATCCCGCGACTGTCACATGCGATTGCGGAGCCGTGGTGGGCGCCGGAATACGGGCGGCGACTGCTTCCATGAATACATAGTGCGCTGCTCACATTATATGAAGCAAGCAATCGTGATTATAAGTGAGTATTGTACTTAGTATTCACATCTATACTCACTCGTAACAGTCAAGGTCCCGCGAAGCTCGTCACTGATTAGCTATTCAGGTCGCAGCGTCGCGTGATTAGTGCAATCGGATAAAGGATCTAAATGTAGCGTCGGGGATTGATACGTAACTGGGCCGAATCGGCGCCATTGCCGCCCGCGATACCTTTGCTAAGATGACCGACCTGAGTCTGGGAATCTCCTCGAGTGCCGAGGTGGCGGAATGGCAGACGCAGAGGACTCAAAATCCTCCGTGGGCAACCACGTGCGGGTTCAAGTCCCGCCCTCGGCACCACCTCGCGCCCCAGGATGGCAATCGCCGTCACGCTAACTCCTGCATCCGATCGCGCGTGGATCTCGCGTTGATCCGAGTGCTTCAGCACACGCAGTCACTCATAGCGGAGCGCTTCGATAGGATCGAGTCTCGACGCCTTGCGCGCCGGATACCATCCGAAGAACAGCCCGACCGCCGCCGCGAAGGCAAACCCGCCGAAGACTGCGACCGGCGAAATCAGGGTAGGCCAGGACGCCAGCGCGGACAGTATCTTGGACGCAACTATTCCCAGCGCGACACCCGCGAGTCCTCCCACGATGCTGAGTAGCGCGGACTCGACCAGGAACTGAAAAAGTATCTGCACACGCCGCGCGCCGACCGCCATCCGGATTCCGATCTCTCGCGTTCGCTCAGTAACCGATACCAGCATGATGTTCATGATTCCGATCCCGCCGACCAGCAGCGAGATCGAAGCTACCGCAGCCAGCAGCAATGTCATCACCGCGCTGGCACTTTCCGAGGCTTGTGCGATTTCGCTGAGGCTGCGGACGGTAAAGTCGTCGTCTTCACGAGGACCGATGCGATGACGCCGATGCAACAATTGCTGGACCTGCGTTTGCACCGAATCGACTTCCTGGGCGCTGCGAGCCGTGATGAAGATCAGATTTACCACTCCTGAGATCTTTGACGACCCGCTGAATGGGCTGATCATTGTGATACTTGCTGCATAGATCGGATTGGTGGCGGTGGTGCTTGGTACACCAATATAAGGGTTGAGAACGGGATTGCTCGATCCAGTAGAGCTCGGAGGGACGCTCTCCGTTACTTGCGAAGTACCCAGCACCTTTCGCTCCGCGGTGTTGAAAGGAAGGAGGACCACATCGTCCTGGTCTGTGCCGAAGCTGGATTGCCCTTTGACGCCGAGGACCCCGACAACGCGCAGTGGAAAATTTTTCACCCGGACTACAGTGCCGACCGGATCCTCACCCGGACCGTACAGATTGTTAACGACTGTACGTCCGAGCAAGCACACGGGCGCGGCGCTGCGCTCTTCCTCGTCCGTAAAGTTGCGCCCATCGACCACCGGCCAGTCGCGAATCGTCAGGTAGATCGGAGTGGTGCCAGCGATGCTGGTGCTCCAGTTCTGATGCGCGTATACGACCTGTGCCACCTGGTGGTCAGCGTAGCTGACGGCGGCAGCGCCAAGGACTTCTTTCTGAATTGCCTCGCCATCCGCGACGGTCAGAGTCGAGATACTGCCCGCCCCCGCACGAACACCGTTGGCGGTCGTCGCACCGGGCAGCACCACCAGCAGATTGGTGCCGAGGCTTTGGATCTGCTGCTGCACCGAATATCGCGCGCCATTGCCCACCGCCACCATCGCGATCACCGCGGCGACTCCTATGAAGATGCCGAGCATGGTCAGCGCGGCGCGGGTCTTGTTGCGCCTGAGCGCTCGTGCCGCGGCACTCAGCGCCATCGTGCCGAATTTGCGCGTGCGGTTTAGGCCGTTGCCGTTCGCCGCCTGCTCGAGAGACCCACTCATTGCGGCGAGGGTTTCGGCCTTGGCTGGGGCGCGTGTTCGAACGTCCGACAGAATCGCGCCGTCGCGGAATGTCACCACCCGATCGGTGTAGGCGGCAACGTCCGCGTCGTGTGTCACTACCAGGACAGTTATCCCCTGTTCGCGGTTAAGCCGGCTGATGATCTCCATGATCTCGGCGGAGTTCTTCGAGTCCAGATTTCCGGTGGGCTCGTCGGCCAGCAGGATCGCAGGACGGTTGATTAGCGAGCGCGCTATGGCAACGCGTTGTTGCTGGCCGCCGGAGAGCTGATTCGGATTGTTGTTCTCGCGACCTTTGAGCCCGAGCATTTCGAGCAGTTCTCCGGCGCGTTGCTCGCCATGGAGGTTGCGCTCCGAGTAAAAGAGCGGTAGCTCGACGTTCTCGATCGCGGTGGTTCGCGCTAGCAGGTTGAAGGTTTGGAAAACGAAGCCAATTCGACTGCTGCGAATCGCTGCCAACTGTTCTTCTTTGAGCGAGGCGACATGGATGCCTTCGAGCAGGTAACGGCCACCGGTGGGACGATCGAGGCATCCGATGATGTTCATCAGGGTCGACTTGCCCGAACCCGACGCACCCATGATTGCGAGGAATTCGCCGCGCTCGACGCTAAGCGAGACGTTCCGCAGAGCCTGCACTTCGACCTCACCCATGCGGTAGGTCTTGTTCAGTCCTTCGATCTGGATAACCGCCGACATCGTTATGTTCAATGCGCGAGCCGCAGTGGAGATGATGAACCCGCCAGCGATGCCGTGGGACTCGTATCTCCTGAACGCAACTCCGCGGTTACGACCAGATCGCCCTGCTTGAGCCCGCCGCTCATGACCTCGACATAGTGGCCATCGTCGAGTCCGGTCACGATGGATACTGGCTTGATTGCACTCCCATCCGCGATCCAGACTTGCTTTTCGCGCGCAGTTAAAGGATTTGCGGACTTGCCCTTCGCGAACGTCGGCGAGAACTGTATCGCTTGAATTGGAATGCGAAGCACATTGTCCCTGCGTGCAGAAATGATTGTCACATTTGCGGTCATACCGGGCTTCAGGAGGAATTCAGGATTGGGTACATTCACGACGACGTCGTAGGTCGTGACGTTCTGGATACTGATCGGGACCTGGCGTACCTGCCCTACGGTCCCCTCGAACACACGGTCCGGGAATGCGTCAACGCCGAAGTCCGCAATTTGTCCGTCGCGCAGATCGCCGATATCAGATTCGCTCACGTTGGTATCGACCTGCATCTGCGTCAGGTCCTTGGCGATCAGGAAAAGCGTCGGCGTCTGAAAGCTGGCAGCGACTGTCTGACCGACGTCGACATTGCGCGAGACCACGGTGCCGTCAACCGGCGAGATGATGTTGGTATAGTCGAGATTGACTTGCGCTTCCTCGAGGTTGGCCTTCTGCTGTTTGACCATCGAGCCGTCAAGCGCGACTTGAGATGCTGCTTGTTGATATGAACTGCGCGCATTGTCGAGGGTGTCTTGCGAGATAATGTTTTCCGCCATCAGCTTGCTGTCACGGTCGAACAGCAGCTTTTTGTAGGCCCGGTCCGCCTGGTCTTTGGCGAGTTGTGATTGGGAATTGCCGAGCGCGGCCTGAGCCTCATGCACTTTGACAGTGAAGGGGCGGGGATCGATTTTCGCGATCAGTTGCCCTGCTTTGACTGGCGAGTTGAAATCCGCATAGATGCCGATAATTGGACCCGAGTCGTAGGTACCTACTTGCACTACGATCACAGGATTGACCGTGCCGGTCGCTGTAACCGAACGGACAACCGAACCGCGACCCACCTGTGCTGTGACGTATCGAGGAGCCCGAACGCTACCGGCCATCCACCAGAACGCACCGCCGGCAACTATTAGTATCGCGGCGGCAAACGGCCATAGTCTTTTGATTTGCTGCACCTTCATATGCAGTAGAGTTCTGCATTCGTTATGCCAAATAAAATCCAGGACTTAGGGCGATTGGTCTCACGAAAAACTGTATCCGATCGCACCACCTCCGAAGCGTGCTCGCGGATCGTGAGTCCGCTCGAACCAAGAATCCGCACTCCTCCCCGTGGGCTTAGCGTGGAAGCAAAGGGTAGTTTCGCATCCGATCCGTACGGTGGTCGATCCCGAAGAGCGCTCTTCGAATCGTCGGGAAGAGACGACGCTCTTCGTCATCGATCGCATCATCCAGGCTGACCGCGATTCCGCTCAACGCTCGTCCTACCTCGCGGGCCTGCACCTCGGTGAGACTCTCCGCGCCGGCCTTATCCATGGCGCCAATCAGAGTTCGAAGTCGGTCATGGTATGCACTGACCTTTCGCCCCGCTTCCGGCGGAAGACTGCCATGCTGCTCCAACCATGGAAGTAGCTCCTTGTCTTCGGTGTCGAGGTGATGGGACAGGATCGGCTCGATCGTCGCCCAAAGCTCAGCTGCATCTCGTCTTAGTTCGCGAGATTCCGGATTGCGTTCAAGGCGCAGCCCTGCGAGCGCCGCGTCGAGCAGGCGTGATCTCAGCCTGGAATCTTCGCGATTCAGTTCCAGCCAAAGACGACGGATTCCAGCGTCGGTCGGTGCTGGGATTTCGCTGCTCGATTCTTTTGCTTTCATATTTGACTTTCTGACTTCTAAAGGCGCGACTCGTCCACTCACTTGTTGCGCTTGTAAAAATGATTCCAGCACCTGCCCGAATCGATCGAACGACAATGGCTTCGATACGTAGTAGTGAGCGCCGTTTGCGCGCGCGCGTTTCTCGTTGCCCTCGTTTGGACTGCCGGCGACGTAAAGCAAGGGAACGCCCGAGAAGTGTTTACGAATTTGTGCGAGCAATCGTCCACGGTCATTCTCATCGACCGCTTGATCGTCGAGTATGGCGAGCCGCAGATTTGGCTGAGCGAGAATCTCGCGAGTCATGAATTTGTCGGCTCTTTGTCGAACCAGCCCCCACGGACGCTGGACGACCCCCCGAACGAAATTCACCAACTCCTCGTCATCGGAGAGGAGCAGTGCTCTGGGCATCAGCCGCGTTTCTTTCAAATAAGTGTTCACTTTCTATCGATTCTGTTTCGTTCAGGAACAAACGTGATATTGTTTCGACGGTTCTGGTTGATAACGGAGCAGCAAATGTGCCAAGGCTGCGGCCCCTTTCAGACCGCATTGGCGTGAGCAAAAGGAAGCAATTTCTCAAAGATGTCTCCATCGGATACAGCGGAAAAGGGCCAAATGAATCATCCTCGAGGGCCTGAAGGAGCTCCGCGCCATTACCACCTCCTTTGGGATGAAGAACTCGAAGCGCTCCGTCCGGTTCTCGGCTTGGTGCTGGAGCACTTGGCGGAGGTTATCGACCACTGGTATCGGCTCTACGTTCTCCATTTTGGCGACCGGCGGAGTCTGTCGGAGCCGGAGTTTCGCGATCTCTTCTATAATGCGTTGTCGCGGAACACGAAGGATTTGCTCGAAGGTGACATGGATCGCTACGCGATCGATACGATCCGAACCGGTGAGCTTCTTTGCGAGCGCAACGTGCCGTTTGCGGAAATCGTCGCGTCTCTCCATCTCTACGAGGAAAGCGCCTACACAGCCTTCCCCAAGGACCCGCAGCCTCCGCTCGAGATCTACACGGCCTTCGACAAGCTGAGTCACATTCGCATGATTCTGCTGGCGGACGCCTACTTCCGGTCCGCATCAGCAAGCGCGGGCGCGCGCATCCAGGCGCTCGAGCGACAAGCAACATTGCTTGCGCGCGAGAACCGCAGCATCTTTCACGGCCTGGTTGGCTCCAGTTCCGCGATGCGCCGGCTTTACGACCGGATCGAAGCCGCAGCAGGGACGCGCGGCACGATCCTGATTGTCGGCGAAAGCGGAACCGGGAAGGAACTCATAGCGCGTGCTATTCACGAATGCGGCGCCGTGCCGATGGCCCCGTTCGTGGCCCTCAACTGCGCCGCGATTCCGAAGGACCTCATTGAGAGCGAATTGTTTGGGTACAGGAAGGGCGCGTTCAGCGGTGCGAATGCCGACTACCTGGGACTCTTCCGGGCGGCCGAAGGTGGCACGCTGTTTCTCGACGAAGTTACCGAGATGGCGCCGGAGACGCAGAGTAAACTGCTGCGCGCAGTACAGGAACGAAGCGTTCGACCGGTGGGATCGACCAAAGAGACTGCAGTAGACGTGCGTCTTATAGCGTCGACCAACCGCGATCCCGAGGCAGCGGTTCGCAGCGGCAACCTGCGCCAGGATCTCTATTACCGATTGCAGGCAGGCGTTCTTAGTGTGCCACCCCTTCGAGAGCGCTCCGAGGATATCCCGCTGTTGGTCGAACACTTCATCGAGTACTTCAACGAGAAGCTCCAGCCGCGTATTCCGGTGCGGGGTATCGAAGAAGACGCACTCACGGCAATGGTGGAATATCCCTGGCCCGGCAATGTTCGCGAACTTTCAAACTGTATCGAGGCTGCATTTACCTTCGGCCGCTCGCCAATGATCCCGCTTCACGACCTTCCCGCCGGCCTATCAGGGAATCGGCCTGGTAAGCATCCGCTCCCGCAGACCCTCGCGCGAGAACCTGAGCAGTCGATTGGCACCTTTGCCGACGCAGAGCGCGAACTGATCGCACGTGCACTCAAGAGTACCGACGGCAACAAGGTGCAAGCCGCTGCTCTGCTTAGAATCTCGCGCAAGAAGCTTTACGCGAAAATCGAAAAGTACGGACTGTAAGCCTACTTATCGAGCAAGCTGCCCTTGGCGTCGGAAGCGCTGGTGGGACCGCTCGAGAACCGAATCGAACTCTTGTCCTCGTTTACGAGCGGGAGGCAGTGAAGAAGGCGGCGGCGTGATAAGAGTCATCTAGCGCCGCTTCTAAGTAGGGCAACTATGACCCCTGCTCGACGAATCTCTCGAACAGATCTATAGCCGTTCCAACTCCATCCTCAGAGGAAATACGCCTGCCGATGTCAGAGGCGCGTTGCCGCATAGCAGTGTCTGATATGGCCTGACGAATGTCATCTGCGAGGAGCTCAGCCGTAAGTTCTCTAAATGGGATTGCGCGCGGCCCGACACCCATCTCCTCAATCCTCCTCGCCCAGTTTGGCTGGTCCGCTACGAATGGTGTGACTACCGAAGGAACTCCTGCCCGAAGCCCTGCCCCTGTAGTGCCCGCGCCCCCGTGGTGAACGACCGCGCTCAAGCGTGGGAACAGCCAACTGTGCGGAACGCTCTGCACTCCGAAAGCATATTCCGGCAGCTTGCGTTCCTCTCCGATACCAGCCCAGCCGGAAAGCAAGATGCCGCGCTGATGTGACAACTCCAATGCCTTCAGGATCAACTTCAGGGTGTCCTCGGCGCTGCCGCTTGGCATGCTGCCAAAGCCGACGTAGACGGGCGGCGGTCCGTTCTCCAAAAAGGCGACCAGGTCAGATGGAGGCGTCCAGCCTGACGGTGGGTCGGAGAACCAGAACCCTGTCACGTGAATACTGGCCGGCCAATCCGTGGGACGAGGCAGCACGATAGGACTATAGGCGTAAAAGAGCGGAGTCCGTTCCAAGCGGCGGGCGGACGGTCCCCAAAATGGCAATCGTGGAAGGTCCAGGAGTTCATTGCGCATCTTGTTGTCAAAATTCCGCGACACCTGCCAGATGAATTGCTCTGTGATTCGCCAAAGCAACGAATCGATCATCCTGCCGCGATTCTTGCCTCCACCGATGAGAAAGCTGGGAAAGGAACGGGTCCGGGTGAGCGGCATGAACATCGCGGAGGCAGAGGGAACGCCGAGTTTCTCCGCGATGCTGTAGAAAGGAATCCAGCTGCTTTTGTAGATAATTGCCTCGGCGCCTTCGACCGCTCGCATCGCATCAGTATCGAGCCGATCGAAGAAAGCCTTTCTTTGTTTTGAGTCCGAGGCTTGCTTTATGATCATCTTGAGCATGTTCCCCGACCCAATCGCCGTCGCTACCTCTTCATTCCTTAGCAGCGACTTGTAAGGGTTTCCCAGCGGAGAGAACTCAACATCGTATGAGGCTGCGAGGGGGGCGAAGTCTGGCCGCGCCGCAAGTTTGACGGTATGCCCGCGTTGTTTTAACCGCACTGCGAGCGAGACAAAGGGTTGCGTGTCGCCCATAGCGCCGATGGTCAGCAAAGATATGTTCAATTTCCGTCCCACTGTCCGCCCATGAACACTACCTCGTAAAATCTGGCCCTCGAGCCACCGTTACAGTATCAAAGCTGAGGACAGCCCCAGGAGGATCATCCAAAGGTATTTGTCGCAAGCGGGAACGCGGCGCCGGAAATTCTCAATCTGGCCGCCGAACAAAAAATCGACCTGATTGTGATGGGGACGCACGGCCGCACCGGAGTAAAGCACTTTCTTCTAGGAAGCGTTGCGGAGCGCGTCGTTCGCGAATCTCCGGTCCCAGTCCTGACGATTCATCCCAGGCACGCTGAACATTAAGCAGCTTTTCGGACCTGCACCTTTGAATGCGCCGTAAGAACCGGCATCGGTGATTCTCGCACGACCCGCTCGGCGACGCTGCCCAGGACCAGGTGCCCCAATCCCTTGCGGCCGTGCGTGCCCATCACGATCATGTCGGCTTCGATACTGCGCGCGATACCGAGCACCTGCTTTGCTGGATCGCCGTTCACAACTAGTGTTTCGTAGCGCACCGAGCCAGGAATCTTTTCGCGCGCGAGCTTGACCAGTTGCTCCTGTCTCTCTTTTTCGAGGTAGGGGTAAGGATCCAGAGGCACCGGCTGGAATCCTGCCGCGCCGGCCGGCATAGGTGCGACGTTCAACAGGTAGAGCTTCGCGTCATTCTGCTGCGCCACTTTCAATGCGACGTCGAGCGCCGCCAACGAGTGCTCCGAAAAATCGATCGGGCACAGAACCTTCCGAAATAGTTGAATCATCGCAGCCTCCTTTTTCGCCGCGCAGTGCTAGTCGTCCGCGGCCTCATCCATCTCCTCAGGCGGTGTCCAGACATTTCGTGATGGCTCGTCGATATCGCCCTCACCGGGAGGTCGTCGCTCGTTCCGCTTCCGCTGGCAGTCGATGCAATACGCGGCGAACGGGATTGCTTTCAGGCGCCGAATCGGGATCTCCTGCTTACATTTCTCGCAGATTCCATAACGGCCGCCTTTGAGGCGGCTGAACGCGTCATCTATTGCCAGCAATCTGGCTTCGCATCGTTCGATTAGCCCCGCGTCCATCTCAACCTCTTCAAGCGAGTGGGCCACGTCCAACCCGTCGCCCGGAATTGCGACTGCGTCCGTTCCCTCTTGCTCGCGGAGAACGCGTATCCGGTCTAATGCCGCCTCGCGCGCCTTGTCGAGTATACCGACCAGATTCTCTCCCGACGGATCGTTTGAGGTTGTTCGTGGCATCCTGGTTTTCGCTTCCCTTATGGCTTTCATAGAGCCTCCGCGAACCGCTTTGCTAAGCGTTCGAAGTAAGACAGAGCAATTCGCGGACCAGCAAATTGAATCGCAAATCGGGGCGAGGAACCTGTTTAGCGCCGAAGGTGTGGCGCGATCGGATACATCGCCTCGATACCACCGTCACCTAACGCTGCACTCGATGCTCAGGCAGCCAACCTGGGACGTTCAAAGCTCGCGTTTTGGTGTGGCACGGAAGCCGCTATAGGCCTTCAGCTTTTGCGCTCTGAACGATGGACTCGACATGTACGAAACAGAATACAAGTCAAAGTTGATGGCGCCCGCGGACGCGGTCGAGTTAGTCCCTTCGCGCGGCACCCTCTCAATGGGCATGGCGGTCAGCGAACCTCCTGCTTTGTTGACCGCGCTCGAGAGTCGAGTGAAAACCGGCAAGATTAAGGAGCTTCGCCTTTACTACTCGCACTCGGTCGCGGCCGCCGCCTTCACGATTCTGAAATATGAATACCTGGACGTTATCAAACCGCATCCGTTCTTTCCGACGATCGTTGAACGGCGGCTCTTCGAGCTGGGCCAACAAGATAATCGCCGCGTTGTCTTCTATATGCCGGGGAACTTCAGCGCGATGCCGCGTACGTTGCGCGAAATAGGGATAGACGCGTTTATCATGATGGTCGCGCCGATGGACAAGGGTGGATTCTTCAGTTGCGGCACCAACTCCGACTACACGATCCCGACCGCGCGCATCGCAAAGAAATTGATCGTCGAGGTCAATCCCAGGATGCCACGCGCGTTCGGCGATTCCTCGGTGCATATCTCGGAAGTCGCGGCGATTGTCGAGAATGAAAGTCCCTTGTTTTCCCTACCCAATCGGCCGCTGACTCCGTTGGACAAGTTGATCAGCAAGCACATCGTCGAGATGGTTCCTGACCGGGCTTGCCTCCAGGTAGGAATCGGCGGCGTGCCCAACGCAGTGTGCGCTGCGCTGCACGATCACAAGGACCTGGGTATCCACACCGAACTCATGATGCCGTCGCTGGTAGCGCTGATTCAGTCCGGCGCGGTCACGAACAGGCACAAGAATCTGAACCGGTACAAAAACGTGTACACTCTCGCGGCGGGTGACGAACCTTTCTACGAATTTCTAAACGACAACTCGAGCATGGAAGCCCGCGCCGTCGATTACGTGAACGACCCGAGCGTCATCGGACAGAATGATCTTGTAGTGTCCATAAGCGCGTTTCTCGAGGTCGGCCTCGACGGCGAGGTGAACTCCGAAGCGATAATGGGCAAGCAGTACAGCGCGCCTGGCGGCCAGTTGGATTTCATGCGCGGCGCCCAGCTATCGAAGGGCGGCAAGTCGATTCTTGCCGCGTACTCGACCGCGAGTGATGGTGCTATCTCCCGCATCGTGCCAAAGGTCGAAGGCCCTACCACCGATCCAAGAACCGATACCCAGTATGTTGTCACCGAATATGGCGTTGCTTGTCTCACCGGAAAATCGACGGCGCAAAGAGCCGAGGCTCTGATTGAAATAGCTCATCCAAAATTTCGCGAGGAACTTCGTTTCGGCGCGCGGCAGTTGGGTTATCTGTAAGATGACAATGGAGAAAGCGAGTATGAAAGAACTGAAGGTTCGCGAGGCGATGACGGCCGATCCGACCACCCTCAAGCGCAACGACAAGCTGACGCTGGCCGACGACATCATGCGCCTGGGCCGGGTGCGTCATTTGCCCGTGCTCGACGACGATGATCAGACTCTCGTCGGTATCGTGACCCAGCGCGATCTTTTTCGCGACGCGCTCGCGCAGGCGCTTGGCTATGGCAGGCACGCTCAGCGCAAGATTCTCGACACCCTCGCGGTCAAAGATGTGATGGCCACCGATGTGGTCACGATCAAACCAGATGCTCCCCTGGTCGAGGCCGCGAAACTCCTTACGGAGCGCAAGATTGGTTGTCTTCCGGTGGTCGAGAACGGACGCCTGGTCGGCATCCTGACCGAGGGAGATTTTGTCGCTCTGATCGCGCGCGGAGAGCCGTAACCGATGCTCACTGGATTTCGGCGCGGCGCGACCGCATTCCTATTGGTGGTCATGATGCCCGCGGTTACCGTCCCACCCGCTGCAGCTCAGTCGGGAAAACAGGACTACGACACTTACTGCGCCGATTGTCATGGTTCGGATGGCAAGGGAAACGGCCAATCAACGCAGGTCATCCCGATGAATCCGCCACCGCCCGACCTCACTCAGCTCGCGATCAAGAATGGCGGGAAATTTCCCATCGATGAGGTCGTGGAGATAATCGATGGCCGCAAGAATATCCCGTCGCATGAGCGGCTTCAGATGCCTTTCCTCGGAACCACCCTTCAGAAGCCAGGCCAGGAGTTCACACCCGAAAGTAATGCTTCGGTGAAGAAGAGAATCGAGGCGATGGCGCTATACGTGGAGACCCTGCAGCGGAAGTGAAGTTTCGTGCGCCTGGATTTATCTCTGCATGATCTCGCCAGTTGCCTTGACAACGTTCAGAAACGCCTTCAGCAAGTCGCTACTAGTTACGATGCCGACCAGCTGGCCATCCGCGACAATCGGCATTCCACCGATCTTGTGCTTCAACATGAGGCAGGCTGCGTCTTCCACCGTGTTGTATGGCGTGATCGTGATGAGCGCCGTGCGCATCGCCGCGTTCACCCGTATCGATTTCAGGTAGCCGGTGAATTCGCGCAGGTCGCGTTCAGTCACAATGCCGACGAGGCGCCCATCTTCCATCACAGGAAGACGCCTGAAGCGACCCTCGTCCATGATGGTCTTCGCCTTCGACAGCGTGTCGTGCTGATCAATCGTAATCGGGTCCGAAGTCATCACATTGACGATCTGCATCTGTTTGTCCTCCAAAAGCCTCAGTTGCTGAGTTTGCAAATCGCTTGCCACTAACTTTGTGACCTTCAGGAAGAAGGCCCTCGCATTGAGGGGTGCCATTTAGCTCCATCAACCTTTCTGAGTGGCGCGATCGGATGCAGATCGCCGCTTGTGTGCTGTTCAATACGAAATTCCGAGAAGCGAATAGCGAGAGCCAGCGCTTTCAACGAACTAGGCACGAAATCAATCGGGCAACCTCCGCGCTTTATGGATTCGGGGTTTCGTTCTCTAAAGAACAGCTCTTGACTGTTTCGAATTGCAGACTATTAGACATTTGGTTAGGTTTTCCGTTCGAGCGTGGGTGCTTCGGCATCCTTGAGCAATCGTAACCATCCAGGGGTACCAATCATGATCCAGTTCAGGCACATAACAGCATGCACTGTTACTGCGGCGGCCACTCTTCTCGGTGCTATCGTTCTTGCCGGCCCTTGTTCAGCGGCTACTGGCAACCTTTCCGCGGCAGCTGCGACCGGGGCGCCGGCGGAGCAAGTTGCGCAGGCCGCTTCGCCCGAGGCGATGCCTGCGCCTGCGCCGGGACCTGCCGCAAACTCAGGGGTTGAGGCGCGTATCAAGGACCTGCACAAAAGGCTCCACATCACCGATGCTCAGAAGACTCAATGGGACGCCCTCGCCGAGGTGATGCGCGAAAACGCGCAGGCGATGGTGGACCTGCAAAAAAAACGGGCTGCTGACGTCCAGTCGATGAACGCAGTCGACGTCGTGAAATCCTACGCGGAAGTGATCCAGGCCCATGCAGATGGAATGAAGAAATTCATTCCGGCCTTTGAGGCGCTCTACAACAGCCTGTCGGATGCGCAGAAGAAGATCGCCGACTCCATGTTCCGCGGCCGTGCACGGACGTCCGCAGCAAAAGCGGTCAAAGAAAATTAGTCAACCGGGAGTCACTCCGGCGATGGAGGGTCACCATGGAAATATTGTCCAAGCGGAGAAAAGCATTGCGCTCCAAGATAGGCAGGATCGCGACGGCTCTCGCTTTTGCTCTCCTGATTGGTAGTGTCTCGGCCGGTTTGGCTCGCGCCGCGGATCATGGCGGAGGCGGCCATGGCGGCGGTGGCCATGGAGGAGATGGCCATGGAGGAGATGGCCATGGAGGAGGCGGCTACCATGGGGACGGAGGCTACCATGGAGACGGCGGCTACCACGGAGGAGGGGGCCATTGGGGCGGCGGTTATTACATACCGGGACCCGACTACTACGTGGCGCCGGAACCCTACGTCTATGCCCCGGTTCCCGCGCCGTGCTACGGGCCGGGTTACGACGGTCCGGACTACGACTACGGCTGCGCTCCCCCTCCGGCGCCTGGCGTCAGCCTCTTCTTCGGGCTCTAAGCGCGCGACCGGCTCGACCGCAATAGAGAATCTTCTTGCGCGAGAATGGGAACCGCGCGGAATCAGCGCAATCTTGTGACGCAAGTTTTGGGTTTAATGCCCGGCTGTCTGCACCGTCGGTGGCACAAGTCCGAGAGTAGCTCTCGTAGTTTCAGCGCACTCAAGAGCTTCGGCTGACAGCAGGCATCAATATGAGCCGCCATGAAGCCTACCAGATCATGGTAGGACTGCCGACTTCCAGATGGGCAGCGCTCTGCGCCGAAGCTGCCTTTTGAATGGAGCGTCGTTTAACCCGGATTTCCGCCTTACTTGTAAACCACTAAGCAGAGATTATTTTCGCAGCTTGTACCGGATTGGAATCCGCTTCGGTGCTCCTACGAAGGTCGCCGCAGTGTATTGGGTCGTCCCCGTCAATTCGATTTGTTCAAGTCTGGGTAACAGTTCGCGGAAGAAGGTGCGCAATTCCATCCGCGCGAGAGTCGCTCCAAGGCAAAAATGAACACCAACTCCGAACGCAAGATGGTCTTCCACGTTCTTGCGCTGGACATCGAAGCGAAATGGCTGTTCAAACACTTCTTCATCGCGATTGGCGGAGAGATATGACATCAGCAGGCCGTCGCCTGCCTTAATCTTCCTGCCGCGCAGCGTGTAGTCCTCTTGCGCAAAGCGCATGAAATGGCGCACCGGAGTGACCCATCGGATCATCTCTTCCACCGCGTTATCGATCAAATCCGGGTTCTGCTGGAGCAGCTTTATCTGATCCGGATTGCGAATCAGTTCTTCGAGTCCTCCTGCCAGAGTACTGGACGTGGTGTCGTGTCCCGCCGTTGCCACGAGTACGTAGTAGCTAAATGTGTGCAGGTCTTCGAGCGGCTTGCCGTCGATCGTACCGTTCGCAATCGTCGACGCCAAATCGCCGCTCGGATGAGCGCGGCGATCCGCAGTCATGTCTCTGAAGTACGAAATGAAGTCCATAACCGCGGCCAGCGCCGCCGTCCGCCGGTCAGGTCCGCCGGCGAAGTCGGGATCATCGGCGCCGAATAACTTCTGCGTCAGGTCAAGCATCTTCAGTTCATCTGATTCCGGCACGCCGAGGATGCTCATGATGACCTGCAGCGGGTAGAAGCGGGCCACGTCCATTGCAAAATCGCATTCGCCGCCTAACTCGACCATTCGATCAACGTATTTGCGGGCAAGCTCCGCAATTCTCGGCTGGAAGTTCCGTTTCAGATTGTTAGGTTTAAACCAGTCGTTGGTAACTGCACGGTAGTTTCGATGCTCCTGCCCGTCCATGTTGATCAGCGTCTTCAACATCGGGCCCAACTGCCGCATCTGGGCGGTTTGATCGTGCGTCTGGAGGACAGACGCGATCGTATTATGGAACTTGTCGTTTTGCCGCTCGATCTCGATCACATCGGCATGCCTGGTGACCGCCCAAAACGGCTCGAACCGTGGAGCCTCGATTCTACAGACCGGGTCTTCTTTTCGCAGCCGCGCCGCGACACTGTGCCAGGCCTGCAAGTCCGCGTATGCGTTCGGATCGGTAAAGATCGTTACCGGCGTGTTTTCTGAATCAGACATAAGTCAGTCTCAGCCGCTCTTATTGGGAATTTCGGTGGTGCTCTACCTGTCGCGGTCTATTGATGCAGCGAAAGCGGCGATCGCGCGAACGCTGTCCGTGTCCTCAGCACTCATGCGCTCGGCGGCAATTCGCTCGTATAGCCGTGCTGCCCCACGATAGATCATCGCGCCGCGATCGTCAGCATCAGACGGCGGCCGACGGCCGCCCCCATCTCGCCCGCGCCGATTATCGCTACGATCGGGTTGTCGCGATTACTCATATCGGTCAAACACTCGCAACCGAGCCGCCGTCGACGCGGAAATTGCTTCCCGTTATGAACGATGCCTGGTCGGAAGCAAGGAATACCACGATTCCGGCGACCTCTTCAGGGCGGCCGGCACGCTTCAGCTCAATATGCGGCCGGAAGGTGCTCATGAACCCCTTCAAAGCTTCCGCCGGGGTGATGCCGCGAGCCTTCGCCTGCGCTTCCATCGCGTTCGTGATGAGCGGCGTTTCGATGAACGCGGGTGAGACCGTATTCACCAGAATTCCATCGAGTGCCACCGCCTTGGAAAGACTCTTGGTGAGACTGTTGAGCGCGGCTTTTGAGGCGTTGTAGGGCGACATCTGCGCGTCCGGTTGCGTTCCCGACTCGCTCGAAATGTTGATGATGCGCCCCCATTTCTGCTTGCGCATGATCGGCAAGACCGCGCGCGTCAGGCGAACCACCGAGAACAGATTGAGGTCGAAGGTCTCCTGCCATTCCTGATCGCTCGCTTCCTCGAAGGCATTGAAGCCTTTAGCGCCGCCGGCGTTGTTGATCAGCACGTGTAAGGTGCCGAAGCGCGCGACGGTTTCCTCGACGATACGTTTGAGATCGGCCTCTTTCGTAACGTCGCCGGCGATAGCGAGCGTCTTTCCTCCCGCTTTGCGAATGTCCTCCGCCGCGCGATTCAATTCCTCGGCGCCGCGCGCGGTCATCGCGACCTGCGCGCCCTCTGCGGCAAAAGCAGCTGCAATCGCGTGACCGATTCCTTTGCTGGCACCCGTAACGAGCACCGATTTTCCTGTCAGGTTCAGATTCATTTTGGGATTTCTCCGTAACTTCCTTAGATATTTTCCTGCGTAGAATCAACAGGAAATATTCTATTTAATATTGTGAATCAAGCGGCTTCGTGCCATATTAATCCACCATGATAGAGGCTGCACCCGAGACGCGTTCCGATTGGGTTTATAAACGACTCAAGCACGCCATCGTCAGTGGCGAATTGCCGCCTGGCGCGCGACTGGTGGCTGCCGACCTGGCCCAGCGCTGGGCGCTCAGCCCTACGCCACTGCGTGAGGCGTTTCAGCGGTTGGAAGGCTTAGGGTTGGTGGAGCTGAGCTCACAGCGCGGCGCCCGCGTGGCGCCTACCTCGCTGGCCGAGGTTGAGGAAATCTACGAGTTGCGCTTGCTGCTTGAGCCTTGGGCACTACGGCGCTCGTTGGAGCAGAGCGATGACGCGCACCGTGCCGAGGTTGCCGCGGCCCACAAACGGTTCGTGGAGATCCTCACCGCTGTTCCTACTTCTGACGATCGCTTGATATTGGAGGCGCACCGCGCTTTCCACGGGGCGCTGCTGGCGCGTTGCGAATCGCTGTGGTTGCGGCGGCTGACCAGCCTGCTGGCAGATCATTCGCAACGTTATCTAATCCTGAACGCTCGCTACTCACAGCGCGTCAGCGAGTCGATAGCCGAACACGAGCAGCTGCTCGAGGCGACGCTCGCGGGCGATGTCGAGCGAGCGGCGAGCGTGCTCGTCGCTCATCTACAGGAAGCCTTGGTTACGGCACGCGCCGTCTTTGAAGCGCGCGAGGAAACTCGCCGGACCGATCTTTTGAACCAGGCGAAGTGAGAAAGTCATATCGCATTTGGCACCCGGAAATGCGGGCGCAAAGGCATTGAGGTGAACACGCCATGACGGCAGAGGAACGACGCGAATTTGTCCGCGCGCATCGCACCTGCGTGTTTGGGTATGGTCGCAAGCACGATGGTCCATCGATGACGATCGTCTACTACGTGATGGACGGGGACGACCTTTTGGTCTCGACGATGACTGAGCGCGGAAAGGCGAAGGCGGTCCGGAGAAATCCCAAGGTCTCGCTTTGCGTCCTGGACGAAAAGTGGCCAGCGACGTACTTGCAGGTGTATTGCGACGCGTCGGTGGAGACTGATGTCGAGGCCGCGACGGATCTGGCGATGAGAATTGCCGGTGTGATGGCGGGCCAGCCGATGCCTGAGTCGGTACGTGGACAAGTTCGACAAGGTGTGATCGCTGAGAAGCGGGTGGTGTTGCGCCTTCGTCCGTATGAAACATTCGAGACGCCGCCTCGGCATGTATATTCGGCCAAGGATATCGAAGGTCTCACGCATAGTCTTGGCCTACGCCTGCCGTGGAAATGATCGGGTCGCACAAACTCGTCCCACTTTCGCGGCTCTGAACAAGATCGCGGCGGTCGCATCGATTTTGCCGTACAAAAAGGAACTTATATGGGAATCAAGGTTCAGGATCTTGCCTTCGTGAGATTCAGCGCGCCCGACCTGGACACGATGGAAAGTTTTTTGACTGACTTCGGGATGGCGCGCGCCGAGCGCAGCGCAGAAGCGGTCTACATGCGCGGCTTTGATCCGGATCAATTTCTGCACGTGACCCATCGGGGCGACCCCGGATTCGTGGCCGTGGCGTTCGAGGCGGCTTCGATTTTGGATTTGGAAGCGCTCGCGAAGTCGGAGAATGCCTCGATTGGCAAGCTTGATGGACCCGGCGGTGGCGCGGTGATCAGATTGAATGATCCGAACGGCTTCAGGGTCGAAGTCGTCGCCGGTCGCGCGCCCGCCGATCGAATCGAGGTTCGGCGTGCGGTGCTGGCCAACGATGCGTACGAAACGCCGCGCCAAAACACGCTGAAGCGCCTTCCGCATGCGCCATCGCACGTGAAGCGGCTCGGCCACTGCGTGCTCAATGTGAAAGACTTCCGCGAGTCGGAGGCATGGTACAAATCGCGCCTCGGGCTGATCACGTCCGACGAGATAGACTTGGGCGGTGGGAAAGCGTTGGGCGCGTTTCTGCGCTGCGATCGTGGCGCAATTCCGAGCGATCATCACACCTTATTTCTGGTCGGCGCCGGAAAGCCGAAGTTTAATCATGCCGCGTTCGAGCTCGCGGATTTCGACGACCTGATGTGCGGGAACGACTGGCTTCGCGAGAAGGGACGGCATCATGAATGGGGCGTCGGCCGCCATGTCCTGGGCAGCCAGATTTTCGACTACTGGCGTGACCCGTGGGGCCATACCGTCGAACATTGGACCGACGGCGACCTGCTCGATACTGCCTGGGGCTCGCGAGTCGCGACGGTCCAGGAATTGATGGGCACGCAATGGGGACCGCCGGCACCGCCCACGATGGGCTGAAAGGAGATCACCGATGAAGCTGGTCAGATATACGGATCGTCGCGGCACAAAGCTGGGAGTCGTGAAGGGCGACGGTGTGATCGATTTGTGCAAACGCTGGCCGTCGTTGTCCGACGACATGATAGGTCTAATCAACATGTGGTCCGAGGTGCGCGCGGCGGTGTCTGAGCTGGTGGCCGATGCGCCGGCGGACGCGGCCTTAGCCGACGTTCATCTGATCGCGCCGGTTTCGCGGCCGGGGAAAATAATGGCGATCGGGCTTAACTATGCCGACCACGTCCAGGAATCCGGGCAGAAGACGCCGCCGCATCAAATCTGGTTCACCAAAGCGGTAACTGCAATCAACGGGCCTTTCGATCCGATTCAGCTTCCGCTCGCCTCGGAGGCGACCGATTACGAAGCCGAGTTGGTCGTGATCATCGGCCAGCGCTGCAAGCACGTGACCAAAGCACGCGCCGCCGAGGTGGTGTTCGGGTACTGCGCGGGCAACGACGTCTCGGTCCGCGATTGGCAGCTGAGGACCTCGCAATGGGCGCTCGGCAAGTCGTTCGACACCCACGCGCCGATCGGTCCCTGGATCGTCACTTCCGATGAACTCGGCGATCCGCATGCACTCGGGATCCGATGCTTCGTCAACGGCGAGCAGCGCCAGAACTCCAACACCAGGAATCTGATCTTCAACGTCTTCGATCAAATCGAGCTCCTGAGCCGCGCGATGATGCTGGAGCCCGGGGACGTGATTTTCACCGGCACTCCCGGCGGAGTCGGCATGGCCATGAACCCGCCGCGGCTGCTCAAGCCGGGTGACAGGGTACGCGTCGAAATCGATCGCATCGGCGCGATTGAAGCTATCACGCGTCCCGAGACGCTCGCCTAAGGACAACGCTGCGCGCGACTGCTACGGGTGCGCAGCGTTAGGCAATCTTGCTGGCCTTGGTTGGGGGGTCGACGACCGCCATTCCTGCCCGCTCGCGTCATAGCTTCAGCTAAAAATATCGGACGCGCGTGGGAGATACCGACTACGAGTAAGGCTGGCCAGCCCCGCGTAACCTGAAGCTGACCTCCGACAAAAATGAAACCGAGGGACACGGAAATGGATCTGATCAAGAAACTGTATGCGAACGCAGCCTCGGCACCGATGAAAACTTACGACCGAGAGCAGAAAGTATTCAGTGACGGCGAACTTGCCTGCGCGTTAGACGCGGATATAGCGGCTTGGCTCGAAGCAGCACCCGACGATCTGAAGGAACTTATGGTGGCTTACGGCCAGTCGGACGGGAGAGTCATGTTTAACGTGCTCCGTATTACGGTCTACATGTCCGCGCAAAGGTAGGCGCGTTCCACTCGCTTGACGACTCCTCTCGCTTTCCGGTTTCCTTGGTCACCGAATCAGTTCGACGGCAGCTGACGCGCTCGCCTCAGACGAACCTCCACTCGTGATGATTTCCTTGGCGCGCCCGGCGGATGGCGAATTGTTGATTTTGCTTGAAAATTAACAATTCGCCCCAGACACCTTCTACTGCCGGATTTCTGCTCCGGGCGCGGCCGGACTACCCGGCCGCTCTGTGAGGGATTTTTCCACCGGCGCTCTCAGTTGGCTTGATAATATTTTGGTCAGACCAGTATAAGGTCTTACTAATCGATTTCTATCCAAGCGCTTCGGTTGAGTCGGCTGCCGTCTGAATGTTTCCCTTATCGCAAGAGAATTTTCCTACGACGCGGGTATAGGTAAATGACTCAGGATTCGCGCTCGACCGGCGTCCACTTCAGAGCCCGAGGCAGGATGGCTGTTCACACGATCTGGGACTACATCACTCGCCCGATCGCCAAAACCATCGACGACGTCCCTTGGTGTGCGGAAGCGATAACGCCTGACTGGCTCACCGCTGTTCTGTGTGGCGATGTCAGGGGCGCGCGGGTGGTCACGGTGGAAATTTGCGGAGGCGATCAGGGCTCGAGCGTTCGCAGGCAGCTCAGGGCCTCATACAACGAAGAGGGTAGAAATGCCGGGTTGCCGGAAAATCTGTTCTGCAAGACAACCCCGACTGTTCTCACCCGGCTTGCGACCGGCCTCTCCGCCGCGGGTGAAGCGCGCTTCTATCGCCAAATCCGTCCTGAACTGAATATTGAAGCGCCCACCTGCTATCACTCTGCATGGGACCGCAAGTCTGGACGTTCAGTACACCTTTTCAACGATCTGATTGCGACCAGGGCGGCCCAGTTCTGCAAGTGGCCG
>NZ_JBAUYR010000144.1:0-6379 GCF_049584895.1 Binatus sp. (SeqCode) | reverse complement strand
CGCTTGCGGCGGACGCTGGGCTTCTCGTAAAAAGCCCGCTTCTTCATCTCTTTGAAAACGCCCTCCTTGGCCAGCTTGCGTTTGAGCACTCGCATCGCTTGATCAAGAGAGCCTTCGACCCGAATTTCCATAGTCCTCCGTCCGTCCGGTGATTAGCCTGTCGAGTCTAGGTCCAGCTCTGGTCAGAGTCAACCGGCAATTCGTCTCAGGCGCTCGTCTGCGATCCAGCTCTTCCCCTCTCCCGCAGGAGAGGATTCAAGGTGAGGGACCTTATACAGCGCGCTGTTCCGCGCGCGATTCAAGATTCTGTCTCTGCTTTAACGAAAGCCTCTCTTCATGCTTACAACCCGCGTCTGGTAAAGGAATGGGAATCGGTGCGCGAGAAGGAGCTTCAAAGTGGATTTGGGATTGACGGGAAAAGTCGCGATGGTCACCGGCGCCAGCCGCGGGCTCGGCCGCGCGATGGCTCATGCGCTCGCCGACGAAGGCATGCAGGTCAGCGTATGCGCGCGAACTCGCGACGCGCTTAACGAAGCGGTCGCCGCGTTATCGAAGACCGGCTCGGCGATGGGATTCGTTGGCGATATGACGAAACCCGACGATGCGCAAAAGTGGGTCGACGAGACCCTGAAAAAATTCGGCGGGATCGACGTGCTGGTCAACAATGCCGGCTCGGCGCGGCCGGGCGCGCTCGCGGAATTGCCGGAGTCGGCGTGGCAGGAGCAATTCGATCTCAACCTGTTCGCTCCCGTGCGTCTGGCGAGGCTATGCGCAGTGCACATGGAGAAGCGCGGCGGCGGCTCGATTATCAATATTGGATCAATCTACGGGCGCGAGTCCGGCGGGCCGCTGACTTACAACGCGTCGAAGGCGGCGTTGCATTCGTTCACCAAGATGCTCGCGCGCGAATTCGCGCCAAAAAATATCCGCGTCAACACGATCGCTCCCGGCTCTATACTCACGGCCGGCGGAATCTGGGAGCAGCTGTTTCGAGAGAATCCAGCCTTCGAAAAAGATTTCGTCAGCCACGAGATGCCGGCCGGACGCCTGGGCCGTCCCGACGAGGTCGCCTACGCCGTCGTGATGCTCGCGTCGCCGCGCGCGAGCTGGATAACCGGCGCCAACATCCCGGTTGACGGCGCGCAGGGCCGCTCGATCCTCTGATGCTTTTTCAGTATTCCCTCCTCACCGTTGCGGCCCTTACCGTCATCGGATGCAGCTCGCCGCTGCCGACCACCGAACTTCCCCCCGCGCGGTACATCGAGGTGGTGCCGGAGTTTCCCGGCTTTCATGACTACCGCGGAATCGTTGACCTGCCGATCAAAGCGTCGGGGATGGATCAATCGGGAATCGCGGACCTGGCCAAGACCTCGCAAATCGATTTTATTTTTCTCGCCGATCGCGCTCAGCCGGGTGACACCGACTTCGGAATCGGCGGCTTCACCAACGACATACTTTTTATTTCGGGCGGCGCGTTCGATGTCGGCGGCAGCCAGATAATCGGCGCGAACATTCGAGAACCGATCAAGCCCAACCTCACGCCCAACGATTTGATTTCTGCGATTCACGACCAGGGCGGTATCGCGATTGCCGTCGACCCGGCCAAATTCGCGTCGTCGGAAGACTACGCGCTGGCTGACGCGATGGAAGTATACAGCCAGCGCTCGGCATGGCTCGCGCAAAGTCCCACGACGCTCTACTTGCACGCTATTTTTTTCGGCACCGATCACTTCCTCGCTGGCCTCGACGTCCGCCCCGACGCGAACCTCGCGCTGTACGACCGGATGACGACCGGCGCGCGGGTTACGATGCTCGCGGGGACGGGCGCGCCCGACAACCTGAACGTGCTCGGCACCAAGGTCGGAACGCTGCCGCAACTTTTTCTTTTCTGCACGACCCATCTGCTGGCGCGCGAGCGTGACACCGCACCTATCCTCGAAGCGCTCCGGCTCGGACACTCGTACGTGAGCTTCGACTACCTCGGCTACGTCGGCGCATTCGCGTTCTTCGCGCGTGCCGGAGACACGACAACAATGATGGGCGACGAAGTTCATCTCGCGCCCGCCCTGACTCTCAAGACCGAGCTGCCGGCGGCGGCAGATCGAATCGCGATATATCAAGACGGTGCCGAAGTGACTTCCGCCGACAACGCGACGAAGCTTGAGTTCGCCCCGAAGTCGCCCGGCGCATACCGAATCGAAGCCTACCGCAACGGCAAGCTGTGGATCCTGTCGAACCCCGTGTACGTGCGCTGAGAATGCGCTAGATCGCGAAGAACCAATTGAATGTGAAACCCGCCGTGGGTTTCACGCTTCCCTAGGCAGGGGTGACCCCTGCACCCAGTGAGAAGAACAGAAATCGCAAAATGGCGAGGACACCATTTTGCTCTCAGGTTCCTTTCCTGTGTCATTCAGAGCGCGTCTTGATCACTCTGCTTCCACCAGCCGAAGCCCTGAGCGAAGCCGAAGGGGAAGAATCCCGGTGCCGCCTCCTCTCGGCATCCGCGACCCTGAAAGATTTACGTAGGAAAGACGCGTCTTCTGCCCACAGTATCAAGGCATATACTACGCATCCTAAGTGGCCGGCTTCTTGCTGCTCTCAGGGTTATGTACCTGATGGAGGCTACAAGAATGCGATTTATCCAACGTTTGGCAATAATCCCGGCGGTTTTCGCCACATGCGGACTCGTCGCCGGCTGCTTCTCCTACCACCGGACTGTGGATGAGACGACGGCTCCTGCGCCTGTGGTTGAAACTGTCCCCACGGCGCCCGCTGTCGTCGCGGTTCCTGCGCCGGCGGTTGTGACGCCTCCGGTGACTTCGAGTTCCACCACTACTACTACGACCGATACGGGCGTCCCTGGAATCGTCGAGCGACAGAAAACTACCACTTACAGCACGCCCTACTAATTTAGCGTGAGCGAGCTGGCCGTCAGCGGCGCGCGTTAGGTCTCGCGATCGTGCTCATTCGGCGATGGCCGGTTGCGCATCGGCGTCGCGCCGTTGACGGCGGCGAAGTCTAACGACCTCTTCAGTCGTCCCCCGACCAATCTTAAGCGTTATGTGATCGAGCACATCAGCGAGTGCCCGGTGGCCGAATCGACGCGCACATTGACGGTGTCGCCTGCGCGGACTCCTTCGACGCCGCGGAAGATTGCGGTCTTGAATTGCGGGGTCTTGCTTACAGGGGTGACCTCCTTCGGCTTCGCTCAGGACAGGCTTTGCACCCGGTCTCTTTGTGTCATTCAGAGCGAAGCGAAGAATCCCGGATCTTTCTTCGCTTCTCCCTACTGCTCGGTCGTCAGCTCGACCGTATTGCCGTCAGGATCCGATATCCACATCTGCCGGCCCCGGCCCTGTTGAGCGGGCGCCTCAAGGAACTCGATGCCGGCTTCCTTGAGCGCACGCCGAGTCTGCTCGAAATCTTCCACCACCAGCGCCAGATGCGGTCCGAAGGGGCTGCCGGTGCGTTCCGTATGTCCGGGACTCGCAATCAAATGAAGCTGCGTGCTGCCCGCCGCGAACCAAATCCCGCCGGTCGGTGCGGCGACTTTCTTGCTCGATACTACCTCGTCGCGGAATTTCGCCGCCTTGTCGCGGTCCATCGTTGGAAACGGCACGACCTCAAGGCCGAGCAGCTTGCCGTAAAACTCCGATGCGCGCGCGACATCGCTGATCCTGATCGCGATATGGCTCACCCCGCGTGTTTTGATCATGATGAGTTTTTCCCCTGCGTGATTTTTTCTTATTACGCGATCGAGCACATCAATGAGTGCCCGGTGGCGGAATCGACGCGCACGTTGACGGTGTCGCCGGCGCCGATTCCTTCGACGCCGCGGAAGATCGCGGTTTTGAATTGCGGGGTCTTGCCCGCCATCATTCCGCCGCCGCGACGGGCCGAGCCCTCAACCAGGACCGGGAATTTGTGACCGACCATCGCGCGATTGCGCGCGAGCGACATCTCTTCCTGCAGCGCGATCAGCGCCGTCAACCGGCGGCCTTTTTCTTCTTCGCTGACAGAATCGCCGAGGCGGAAGGCGCGGGTATGCTCGCGCACCGAGTATTTGAACATGAACGCGGAATCGAAGCCGACTTCGCGCATGATCGCGGTGGTCAATTCGAAGTCCGACTCTTCTTCGCCGTGAAAGCCGACGATGATATCCGTCGACAGCGCGACGCCGGGAATTTCCGCTCGCACTCGTCCGACCAGGTCGAGATATTGCGCGACGGTGTAGCCGCGTTCCATCGCGGTGAGAATCCTGTCTGAGCCTGACTGCAGAGGCAGATGCAATTGGGGCTGGACCTTCGGCTCCGTCGCCATCGCGTCGATAATCGACTCGCTCATTTCGCCCGGATGCGGCGACGTGAATCGAATCCGCTCGATTCCATCGATCGACGCGATCATTCCAAGAAGTGCACCGAAGTCGGTGTCGCCGAAGCGATACGCGTTGACCGTTTGCCCGAGCAGCACGACTTCTTTGACGCCGCGCGCCGCCAGTTCGCCAATCTCGCGCATCAGGTCCGCGGGGGGAATCGAGCGCTCGCGGCCGCGCACGTACGGGACGACGCAGAACGCGCAGAACTTGTCGCATCCACGCATCGCGGTCACGTAGGCGCGCACGCCGCCACCATAGTCGGGAGTGATGTCGGCGTAAGTCTCGCCGCGATCGAGCCGGACATCAATGGAGGCGTCGAAGCCGGCGCTGCCGATCATCTCGGGCAGGCGGCGATAGCTGTCCGGTCCGGCGACCACGTCGAGGAAGGCCGCCTTCTCCATGATTGCGACACGATTATGCTGCGCCATGCATCCGAGGAGCCCGATCTTCACCTCCGGCCGCGAGTTCTTGAGCCGCGCCAGCTCGCGCAGCCGATGCAGCACCTTCTCTTCGGCGTGCTCGCGAATAGCGCAGGTGTTGAGCAGCACGACGTCGGCATCTTCGACGCCGTCGGCATTGACGTAACCCGCGCGACGCAGAACGGCGCTGACCGTTTGCGAGTCGGCGACATTCATCTGGCATCCGTAAGTCTCGAGATAAACCCGCGGATGCGCCGGATTTGCAACGCGTTCATTCATAAGACGAAAAGAAATTGTAGGCCACGGCGTCAGGTGGATACAACGCGAGTCAACCACTCGGCCTCGCTGGCCGCTCTACATAATTGACGCCGGCCGCCGGAGCGTCCGTCGAGATTCTTCGCCGCGCCGGCTCAGAATGACGGAGTGCTTTTTCCGTCATATCTCTTTCCGTCATCCTGAGCGCAGCGAAGGATCTCGCGCGTCCTCGTGCGCTTGTCGAGTACCGACACCGATCCCGGCTCCGTTGATAATGCTCCCTTGCCGGGAGTCGTCGCGATACTTAAGTTTTTGGCCACGACCTCTATGCCACAGAATCGCAGGCCATCGTTCGAGCGGATGGAAGCCACATTGCTGGCGTGTCCGAAGTGCAAGCGCGCGGTGAAGGTGCGCAAGCGCCTCCTGCTCGTGCTGCCGAATGGCGACAAGTACCTGTACGTATGCCCCGATTGCGGCTCTACCTGCGGCGAGACAATCGAGACGCCGTCGCCGGCGGGAATCCGCTGATAGTTTTTGTCACTCAGAGCGAAGGCTGCCGTAGCGAAGAGTCCCGGGTTTTGTGTTCATCTTTGCATTGCTTCCGGGATTCTTCGCTTCGCTCTGAATGACAAATGGAGAGAGGGGAAGAGCCGCTACGGCTTGTCGCGCATGCCTTCCAGGTCGCGCATCGCGCGCTCGAGGATTTCGCGCACCTTGTCGATTCGCTCCTGCGAAGCTGACTCGCCCGCCACCGCCCGAAATGCTGCCTTGACCAGGCGCTCGGCTGGACCGCGAACCTCAGCGGCGTCGGGGTCGTTTGCATGACGCCATCCGGCCCATCGACGGGCGCGCCACCAGATTCGACGTACGGTCTCGTCCTCGCGCTTGAGTTCGGCGGTGCCGGCGTCGGTGATCGCGTAGACGCGTTTGCCTTCCTTCGAGTCCGACGAAATTAGGCCTTCGTCTTCGAGCTGTTGGAGCGTGGGATAAACGGTGCCGGCGCTGGCGCTGTAGATTCCGCCCGAACGCTCTTCGAGCTGACGCATCAGCTCGTAGCCATGCTTGGGACCGTCTGCGATCAGCGACAGTAGTGCGAGCCGCACTTCGCCCGGGCCGAAGAAGCGCGCCCGCATGCCCATCATGCCGAATTCGCCCCAGTGGCCGTGGCCGCGTCGATTAAATCGTCGAGTTCCGCAAACCATCATCGATGACCCTCCGTAACACCGTAATACATAATGGAAGGTATATCGTACGATATAGCTGGAGTCAATTCAGTCCAGGCATTTTTAGTGGCGCGGGCCGCCGTGCCCGCGGCTGAATTTTACGATTC
>NZ_JBAUYR010000143.1:0-18325 GCF_049584895.1 Binatus sp. (SeqCode) | reverse complement strand
GTATCTCCGGGCGTGTAGCCGCCGTTCGGATATTTCACCGTCACCAGCTTCGCCGAACCATTTCCCAGCGGCAGTTTTTGTATGCCCATGTCCTGCACATTGGCGCCTGAAGAATCCCAGTAAATATGAAAGGGAAGGAACGCCCAATAATTATCATTTACGAACAACCAGTCAATTTTGTCCTTCGCGATGGGAGAATCGGCAGTGACCTTGGATTGAACAAAGGTAACTTTCACTGGCTTGCCGTCCTTATCTACTCCCTCGAAGGAGATTTGGCCGGTCTTGGGCTCCCAAACCCATGAACGGGTGACCGAAATTGCGCCCCTTATGTTGAACGTATAGCGGATCGCTTCAACTTGCCCGTACGAATCCAGGCCATAGGCCTTGGCAATCTGTTCGGCAATCGGAGAGCGCGTCTGCGCCGATGAAGTTGACGCAACGACCAGCACCCCAAAAACCAGGAAGCCGATTGGAGTCAAACGGCGCAACTTTGCCATGTGGATCCTCCTTAGTGAAGAAGTGAATGTCTCGGATAGCGGCGACTCAAGAAGATCTACCAATGATTATCAGGTCGTCAAAAACCCAGCAAACGAGTGAGGGCCAATGAAATGATTGCTACTACTGACGCCCTGCTCTGTGCGGTTAGGGCGGTTGAAAGCGCCCCGTTCGAACCAGAGCCCATGCGTCGATTCCAGTGGTGGATACTGTATGAGCTGAATGCACGGACGGTTGCTGTTTGCTTAGAGGAGGTACTGCGTTCGCGTTACTTCGATGACGATCTCGTCGCGCTGAATAATTTCGCAGCGATTGAGTTTGCTAGCAACTCTCGTTTTGTTCAAATCGCCCTCGCTACCGGAGGTTTAGCAGAAACGTCCGTTCCTCTGGCGTGTTCTTGCAGCATCATTCCGAGATAAGCGATCAACAGCGTGGAAATTTCCGCCGACAATTTCTCGGCCTCCCGGGGACTCGCCGCGACCAGGTCAGGAGCTACGGCGTCGCAAAGCAGAACCACGAGATGAGCCGCGCGGAGCAGAGTTCTCGAATCGACGCGGGCTCCTGCTGCGCGCAGAAATTTTGCGATGATTCGGGCGAACTGATTGTTCATTTCCCCGTTTAATCGCCTGAGTTCCGGATCGCTCTGCAGCGCCTGCAAAATTGCCATTGCGGCCGGCTCTGCTCGGTAGGCTGCGGCGAGCTTGCCGATCAATCGACGGATCGCTTCTCTCCACGACGTCGCCTTTGCTGCACTGAGCATTTGCGCGAGTTCCTGGCGCAGAGGCTGAACATTCTGCTCGGCCAGAAGCATCACGATGGCCCCTTTATTCGGAAAGTAGTGATAGAGGAGCCCCGGGGGTAGCTTGGCTGCGGCCGCAATCTGACGCGTATTCAACCCATCGAAGCCGGATTTGGCAAGGAGTCTGGCGGTCGCTGCCAGAATCGCGGCGACCCGCTCCCGGGACCGCTCCTGCTTAGGAATCGCGCGCGACGCCTGCGACACCGTCCGATCACTGCGTTTCCTCGATGTCTTTGCCATAGGGTGATAAGGTACATCTAAACTTGACGGATGTTCAAGTATCTCTTGCCACAAAGAATTTGCTTTGCTATAAACCTGACTACTGTTCAATTATCGGAGTTGCGATACTATTATGAAACCACTCGAACGAATCGTGGTGCTGGGCGGTGCCGGAAACATGGGCCGCGTCGCTGTTCGGACTGCGGCATCACTTGACGGCATACGCGAAATTATTATCGGTGATCGCGATCTCGCGGCGGCGGAAAAGATCGCCGCGGAGGCGGCCTCGTCGCCCAGGGTAAGGATCCGCGCCAAACAAATCGACGTTACCGACAGCATCGCGCTGCGGCGACTGCTGAGCGAAGCGGGCGCGGTGCTCAACACAACCGGGCCATTCCATAAGTTCGGAGTTCCAATCCTGCGTGCTGCGATCGAAGCGCGCACGCATTATCTGGATATCTGCGACGATTGGGAACCGACTCTGGAGATGATGCGCGAGCATCAGAACGCAACCAACGCCGGAGTTGTGGCGGTCATTGGCATGGGAGCGAGCCCGGGCGTGTCGAACCTGCTCGCAAAAGTGGCTGCGCGCGAGCTCGACGAAGTCACCGACCTGTATACCGCGTGGCCGTTGGACGTGCCGATCGCCGGTGTTTCGATTAGCGAAGACAAAGAGTTATTGGTGGATCAAAGCGGAAAGCCTAGCGCGGCGGTGCTTCATTTGATGCAGCAGATATCCGGGGCAATTCGCGTAGTAGAGGGCGGACGACTCGTTGATCGACCGCCGCTCGATGCGGTGGAGATTGATTATCCCGGCCGCGGGCGCGGCATGGCCTACACTGTAGGTCATCCCGAGCCGCTCACGATGTGCGCGACACTTGGCATTCGTGGTCGGAGCGCGTGCTTGATGATCCTCACGACCCAAGCGCTTTCCCTGCTGAAGGATCTCAACGCGGCGCTGGATCAGAAGAGCCTTACGAACGAGCAGGCAGCAGCGATTATGATTGCCCCCGGCGCGCTACGAACCCTCAAGGCGGTAGTGAAGTCGCTGAGCCTCAAAGGTCATGGCGATTTGCCGCCGTTCTTCGCCTTCGCGGCCGGAATCAAGGACGGGAAGGCAGCGCGCGTCGGCGTATCGGTCAGCACGGTTCCGAAGGGAATGGCGAACTCGACCGGCGTGCCGCTGGCACTCGGGTTACGACAATTGCTGGAAGGACGCCTCGCCACACCCGGCGCATTCGCGCCCGAGGCCGTGATCGAACCGGACAGCTTCTTCGATCAGTTGGTGCCTTACTGCGACCCACCAGTGGCGCGCTCAAGCGAACTCCTCAATGTGACGATCGATCGTGGGGAAGACGCGGCGGTCAAACTCTCAAGCACCATCCAAAATATTGGCGCCTGAGGGAACCGCGGGCTAGCTTCGAAAAACCGCGCGCTAATCGGCGCGCTTTACCAACTAAGGAGTGTCTCCTGCGATGGCAAGTCCACAGTTACAACAGGCGATCGACGTCATAAGAGCTCTGGTCAGTAAGGTCGGAAGCATCGAAGAGATGCGCGCACTCAACGAAAAGATGGCCCTGCCACCGGAACCCGATGTTAAAAAGGAGCCCGTTGTCGCCAACGGAGTCCGCGCGGAATGGATCGCAGCGCCGGGCGCTGCCGCCGATCGCGTCGTGCTCTACTTGCATGGCGGGGGTTATGTAATGGGCTCCTTGAATACCCATCGAGATTTCATGGGCCGCATCTCGCGCGCCGCACAGGCCCGTGTGCTGGGACTCGACTATCGCCTCGCACCCGAGCATCCGTTTCCGGCGGCGGTGGACGATTCCGTCGCGGGCTACCGGTTCTTGCTCGAACAGGGGCTGCGCCCAGCGCGCATCGCAATAGCGGGAGATTCGGCCGGCGGCGCATTGACGCTCGCGATACTGATCGCGGGCCGCGACGCCGGACTCGCGATGCCTGCGGCGGCGGTTTGCCTTTCGCCCATGATCGATCTGGAGTTCTTGGGCGAGTCGATGAAGACTCGGAAGGACGTCGATCCGATTTTCACTCCCGACGCCATTGGACTTCTCGGAACTGCCTACCTGGCCGGCGCGAATCCGCGGACCCCGCTGGCCTCTCCGCTGTATGCCGATCCTAAGGGATTCCCACCGCTGCTAATCCAGGTCGGCGATCATGAGGTTCTGCTGGACGACTCGAAGCGCCTCGCACAACGCGCGCGTGCAGCCGGAGTTCAGGTCAAACTCGAAGTCTGGCCGGAGATGATTCATCGCTTTCAGACGTTCGCCGGCTTCCTGCCCGAGGGCCAGCAAGCGGTCGAGGGCATCGGCAAGTTCATCCTCGAGCAGATTCCGTAAGAGAGCGCTGGGAGACAAGGAAAATGAATTCAGAACAGGCAGCTAAACCCAACATCGTTTTGGTGCTGATGGATAATCTTGGTTGGGGCGAACTTGGCGTTTATGGAGGCGGCATCCTGCGAGGCGCTCCGACCCCCCGGCTCGACCAGCTGGCGACAGAAGGATTCCGCGCGCTCAACTTCAACGTCGAGGCCCAATGCACGCCCAGCCGCGCGGCCCTGATGACGGGACGATATGCGGTGCGCACCGGCAACGGCACGGTGCCGCTGTTCGCCACCAATTACGGTTTGACCCGATGGGAAGTCACGCTCTCGGACATGCTGTCCCAGGTCGGGTACGCGACGGCGATATTCGGGAAATGGCATCTCGGCGATACACCGGGACGCTTTCCAACCGACCGGGGATTCGACGAATGGTACGGCATACCGAATTCATCCGATGAGTCGTTCTGGCCGCAGAGTTCGCGCTTCCGCGCCGACTCGAGTCCGCTGGCGAAGTTCGAGCACGTGATGGAAGGACGTAAAGGAGAAGCACCCAAAAACGTAAAGGTCTACAATCTGAATGAGCGCAGGATGATCGACCACGAGCTTACCGATCGCGCGATCGACTTCATGCAACGCAGTGTCACGGCCCACAATCCCTTCTTCGCCTACATTCCCTACACCCAACTTCATTTTCCGACTCTGCCGGAGCCCTCGTTCCAGGGTAAAACCGGAAACGGCGACTTCGCCGACGTGCTCGTGCAGATGGACGACTACGCTGGTCGTCTCCTCGACGCCATCGACCACATGGGCGTGCGCGACAACACGATTTTCATTTTCACGTCAGACAACGGCCCGGAAATGTTCGAACCATACTATGGCTTCAGCGGGCCATGGCGGGGCACTTACTTCACCGCGATGGAGGGCTCACTGCGAGTTCCGCTGCTTATGCGCTGGCCGGGACACATTCCGCCCGGAACCATCAGCAACGAGATCATCCATGAAATGGATCTGTTTCCCACCCTCGCCCGAATCGCCGGGGGCAAGGTGCCCGACGACCGTATCATCGACGGCGTCGACCAACTCGACTTTCTCACCGGAAGCCAGCAACGCTCGAACCGGGATTCGGTCATCATCTATGTCGGCTACGATCTTTTCGGCGTCAAGTGGCGCGACTGGAAAATGATGATGAAAACGCTTTCGCAAGGCTTTGGCGAGCCGGTGAGTAGTTTTAGTACTCCGCTGTTCTTCGACCTTTTGATCGATCCCAAGGAAGAGCATCCAACCGATCCCCGCGTAGTCGAAGACCTGTGGGCTCGCTTCCCGATTACCAAAGCGCTAGCTGAACATTTCGCGTCGTTGAAGAAGGAACCGCCTATTCCTCCGGGCACGCCGGACCCTTATGTTCCGCCGAAACCTGCGCGTTAGAGGGGCGCGAGACCTACGCGTACCCGGTCGTAACCACTTTCCGGTCCGGGTTATGCTTAAATGGGCTCCCGCTCGCAACTCGAATCGCTGCCAAACGACTGCCAATCACAACCGAACAGGACCGATCACCACCGACCTCCTTCCGAAAAAACCCCTATTTCTCACGGCTTTTGTTGCGGGGTGATTAATAGTGTGCCCTTGGAGTCATTCGTAATCAGCGGGTTCACCGGAGGTAAGTGAAACAATCTTCCGGGAACCGTAGACCCGAATCGTAGCCCTGTTCGATTGCATTCCAGCCGAAAAGAAGTTTGGCTGGCAGGAGGTGGTCCTC
The DNA here is from genome assembly GCF_049584895.1 of Binatus sp. (SeqCode). Lineage (GTDB taxonomy): Bacteria > Desulfobacterota > Binatia > Binatales > Binataceae > Binatus. The sequence continues at coordinate 12,715 of NZ_JBAUYR010000143.1, read as the reverse complement.
CACCGGTGCCGCGGCGCCTTTCAGGTCGGTGGTTCGAAGCCCTCGGTGAAATGTCCTTAAATTTCGGCGAGCATCACGCGAGCCTCATCGAGTTGCCAGAGTTGGCACGAACGACGCGACAGGGATTACGTGTGGCCCGGGAATCGCGTGTTCTGCTACTTCCCCCGACCCGACGACTTGCCCTGGCCGGCGCTCCACTGGCGACGTGTTGGGCCGTGCTGCCCTACGTGTTCGCCCGCGCCCCGAGGGTCTGTCAAGCCGAAGCAAAGAGGCGAACGAGGCGGCCCCCCCGCGATCGCGAGCTCGGATGCATCCTAAGGCCAGCGGGAACCTCCGACTTTGCCCATACCTTGCCCGAACGGAGGGACGCAGATAGATAATGTGCGCCTCTTCCAAGTTTTCCGGACCGGCAAATCGGCAAGTTTAGGCCTCTAATGTCTTTCTTTGGCTCTGACTCGCGGGCGGTAGTTGGCCTGAAAATCCTTGTGTCGAGTGTTCGATTCACTCCCTGCCCACCAAAAAAGCCCTGCGGTCTTTTGTAAAAGACCCTCTGGCTGACTCTGTAGATTCTGAACAGCATCTAACGAATCGTAGGACCAATCCGAACTGCGTCGTATGCCCCGAAGATGGCATTCAAGCCGTCTCACTCGAAGACATCGCAGAGAAAATTGTGGACGCCGAGACGATCCGCCGTTTCATCGAGGCTTACAATCCTAAGTACCAGTGGGATTTGAAAATTGAGACGGTGCTCGATATGGGGCCGATTTTCGCGGTACGTCCGGGCAAGGTGATTGGCGTCGACGCAACGCCCGGTGAGTTTCAGGGCAGTGCGACGCGATGGCAGTTCGGACCGAACTGACAAGCTCTCGTCACGAGCCGTGAGAGCGGACGGTGCCGCGCTTTCGCACGCCGTTGGCATGCCGCAAGCTCGACAGCGGGCGATGCCGGCGCATCTGATAACGCCGCGACGGAAGATCGCCAATCGTCAGAAGGTTCAGTCGGTCGAGCAGGTAACGCGGTTCGATTCCGAGCGCCGCGCACAGGTTCTCGAAGCTGAAAATATCGCCGAGCCGGGCACGGGCGTCCTTGCCATCGAACCAATTTCTGACCTCGACAAAATCACGCCGGCGCTCGCCGTCCTTCTCGTTCAGGTTTCGCAGATAGCATCGAATCGCGTCTTCCAAAACGGCCAGCATAAGTTTCAGCTCGCCCTCGATAACGTGATTTCGCCGGACCATGTCGACGTACTGTCCCGGCAGCAGGAGTCCAGTGTCGATTGATTTTTCGAGCGGTGGAGTTTCGTCTGACATCAAATGCCCCCGTTCAACGGAAGCGCGAGACCGCGCCATCGCGAGACTAAACTTCGCGTGTTGACGAAAGTACCAGACCAATGTTTCGGCAATGTTAACTCAATTCACTGAGCAGGTGTGAACGATTTATAAGGTGAAGTGGCCGATGCTCAGGATGACTTCGAGCAAAATCAGCAGCACGACAATGACTTCAAGCAGCACGAGGCGACGATCGCGCGCGACGTCCAGCACCAGGACGAGCGAGTCCTGGATGCTTTGCAGCTTGCTGGTCAGAGCGGCGTAGCGATCGACGAGATCGAACTCGTCGCGCAGATCGTCGTAGATGAGATCCATCGCGGGGTCTTCCCAGGCCGCGTCGGGCTTGTCGAGCAGATGGAGGACGGCGAGAACTTCGGTGCGCGACGAAATCGCCTCGCCGATAAAGCGATGCAGCGGGGTCACCCGATAAGGCACCGTGCCGCGTGACGCCATTCTATCTACCAGCTGCGCGGTGCGCGCGAACAGGCTGTCGACGATGCGCTCGTAGTATTCCATCGCGGCGCTCTGACCGACCGTCAAAGCAACAATCCCCGCGCGTTGGGGAGTGAGCTTGTCGACTCGCAGCATCCCGTTAAAAATTCCGATTGGGGCGGAGGGATCCTCGAGCACCGAGTAGTCCTCGCGGATGATGCGGGTAGTGAGTTTGGGCAGGACTTGAGTGAGGCGCGAGAAAATGCGCTCGCGCTGCTCAGCGGGCACATCGTGCGTGACGATCGCGCCGAAGGGGAAAAAGTAGAGGCCGCCGTCACCGCCGTCGGACTCGACCGGGACAAACATCTCGAGCGCGGAGGTCCTTGCTTCCGGAAACGCGGGCGCAATCTGGCGGAACGAGAAGTTCTCCTCGAAGGCCACCGCGTAGAATTGATGAATCCGGTTCGCCATTCGCGCACCCGTTGCAATAGTCCCAGCCAACTCCCTTCAATGAAAGCAATTACGATGTCATGAAAGCTGTAGCGTGAAAAATGTCTTGCCTATGATATATGGATCGGACTCACCACAAAGATCCCAAGGAGAGGGCAAATGATCGAAGAAGCAATCGAGATTCGCACGAGCGACGGCAACGCTGACGGTATTCTCTTTCGGGCAGAAGGCGAGCGCCGACCCGGCGTAATACATCTGACAGACATCGGCGGCATCCGCCCGTCACATCGCGAGATGGCGAAGCGGCTGGCGGAGAAAGGTTATACGGTGCTGATGCCGAACGTGTTTTATCGCACGACCAAACCGCCGGTTATCGACGTCAAAATTGGCATGGGCGATCCGAAGACGATGCAGCGGTTCGGCGAACTGCGCGCGCCGCTGACTCCTGAAGCCGTCGAGCGCGACGCGACGGCGTACGTCAATTTTCTCACAGCACATGCCGCCACGAGCGCGGGAAAGATTGGTGTCGTTGGCTACTGCTTCACGGGCGCATTCGCGATGCGCACGGCCGCGGCGATGCCCGGCAAAGTTGCCGCGATGGCGTCGTTCCACGGCGGCGGTCTCTACACCGATGAGCCGACCAGCCCGCATCTGGTGCTGCCGCGGATCAAGGCGCGCCTCTACTTCGGACACGCGACCAACGATCGGACATGCCGCAGGAGGCGATCGAAAAGTTCGATCGAGCGCTCGCCGCATGGGGCGGAAAATATGAAAGCGAAGTCTACGAAGGCGCGTTCCACGGTTGGACGACATCCGATGCGCCGGTCTACAACCAGGCGCAAGCCGAACGCGCGTTCCAGAAATTGACCGAGTTGTTCGCAGGCACGTTGAAGTAATCGCGTGAAACGGGCCGCAGCCTTTGCCGCCATCGCGATCGCTCTCACTATTCCGATCACAGCGCGGGCGGATGCTCATAATGGAGCGGCGGCCAATCGCGTCTTCAGGGCGCACGTCACGCAATTCGTCGAGACCGAGATGCAACTGTCTCCCGAGCGTGCAACGCAGCTGGGAGATCATCGCTTCGACAATCGCGTCGACGACATGAGTGCGCAGGGTATCGACGCCGTGATCCGTCATGCGAAAAAATGGATCGCGTTATTCGAGGCGGACGATGCGCGGTATCTTTCACCGGCGAACGAAGCGGATCGCGAATTGCTGCTGGGACATGCGGACGGCGAGCTGCTTTGGACCGAACAGATCCGCAGCTATCAGCGCGAACCGGAAACGTATTTGCCAACGTCAGCGGTCAACGGCCTGATCAAGCGCGAATTCGCACCGGCCGAGACGAGGATGCGTTCGGTGACCGCGCGCGAAGTTGCCGCGCTCAAGAATCTCGAAGCTGCGCGGACCAACTTGCAGCCGTCATTGACGCCGAAGGTCTACGTCGATATCGCGTTGCAACAAATGCCGGCGACGATCGGGTTTTTCAACAACGACGTGCCGCTCGCGTTCGCGAAGGTCGCCGACGGTCCCGACAAGCAGGCGTTCGCCAAGGCGAATGCAAACCTGGTCGCTGCAATCCAGGACTACGCCCAGTGGCTCAAGAACGATCTGATGCCGAAAGCGTCGGGCGACTACGCAATCGGCGCCGGCGCGTATCGGCGGATGCTCAACGACGCCGACATGGTCGATATGCCGCTCGATCAGTTGGAACAGGTGGGCGTCAAGGAGCTGGCGCGGCTGCGCGATGAATTCCAGAAGACGGCGGCGGAGATTGATCCGAAGCGCTCGCCGGCCGACGTGATGGATTCGCTAAGCCGCGATCATCCCGACACTGTGCACCTGTTACCTACGGTCGCCGCCGGACTCGCGAGCATTCGCACGTACGTCATCGCGCACCATATCGCCACTGTGCCGTCCGACGTGATGCCGATGGTGCGCGAGACGCCGCCGTATATGCGGGCGACGACGTTCGCGTCGATGGATTCGCCGGGACCGTTCGAAAAATCACCCGAAGCATATTTCTACGTAACGCTTCCGGATCCGTCGTGGCCCGACGCGAAGAAGGATCAGCTGCTCGCTTTCTATTCTGCGCCAAGCATTTCCGACACTTCGGTGCACGAGGTCTTTCCCGGGCACTACGTGCAATTCCTCAACAATCGGCACAACCCGGATGTCGTTCGATTGATTTATGGCTCGGGCGCGGACGTCGAGGGTTGGGCTTTCTACTGCGAGCAGATGATGCTCGACGAGGGATTGCATCACGGCGATCCTAAATATCGGCTCGCGCAATTGCAGATGGCGCTGATGCGTGCGTGCCGGTACCTCGTCGGCATCCGGATGCATACGCAAGGGATGACGGTCGATCAGGCCGCGAAGTTTTTCGAAAACAATGCGTACCAGACGCCGCATAACGCGATGGTCGAGGCGCTGCGCGGCACCGGCGACCCCGGCTACCTGCGCTATCAACTCGGCAAGCTGATGATTTTGAAATTACGCGAGGACGTTCGTAAACAGCAGGGCGCCGCCTTCGACCTCGGCAAATTTCACGACGCGTTTCTGAAGCAAGGCGCAGTTCCGATCAAATTGATCAGGCGCGCGATGCTCGGAAACGACGGCCCGTTGCTTTAGCGTATGGCCGCCGCGCGGGCCAACGTCAGCACACCGACGACCAGCAGAACGGCGCTGAAATAGAGGCGCGTGTGACGTTCCGACGGCAACATCTGCGCGAGTCGCGGACCGATCTGTCCACCGATCACGACGCCGGGCACGGCCCAGATTGCGATTGCGAAAATCTGCGACGAATCGCGGCGCAGCACCGAAATCAATGACGGGCGCATGCGCCCGATGGTCGCGGCCAGGCTCGTGAAGAATATGATCATGACGAGAGATCCGACTGCCACGCCGGGCGAACGACTCGACCGATGACGCAATACTGATGGCATCGCGAGGATTCCGACTCCGATCGAGATGAGCCCGGTCAGTGCGCCGCCCAACAGTGCGGTTGCGACTGGAACGTCGTCGTGCCGATCGATATCACCGCGCATGCCCAGCGTGCGTCCTGCGATCAGTATCGCGTACAAGATCAGAAACGCACCGAAGAGTGCGACGATGAATGCCTGATTTACTGAGCTAGAAAGCCATCCGCCAACTAGTGCCGCGGGCATCGCAATCAGCAAATAGCGGCGGACAAGGACGCCGTCGAAGGTGCCGTCGCGAAGGTTGCGGATCATGCCGCTGCCGAAGCCGAACAGCATAGTGAACAATCCGAGCCAGAACGCAATCGGTGGGTCGAGCCTGAGCCACAACAGGTAGACCGGCACCCACAGCGTCGAGCCAGACACTCCCGCGGACATCACCAGCGCGCTGATTGATACGCCGACCGGAAGCAGGAACCAGTAGTGGAGCAACGCGATGGCGGTGCGCTAGGCGGCGTCGTGCATCGGCGAATCGCAATGTTGGGGAACGTCGGCGACGCCGCAGCTTGCACCCATCCAGCATACAAGCTTGGTCTCGTTGCCGACTTTTTCGGCGTGCATCGGGCGATTGCAGTGCATCGGCATCGCGATCTCGGCGCCGCACTTTTCGCATTTCAGTTTGGTTGCCACCGCAATCTCCCTTTTCTCAGGAATTTGGATCCGCCCATTCGGAGGTGTCGAAGAATTCGGAAGCGGGCTGTGCTCCACGTCGATCTCAGGATGCACGCTCGCCAATTTTCGCGGCCCGGTGATATTGAGCAGTAACGCGTTGCTGACAACGCTGACGCTCGACAGCGCCATCGCAAGTCCTGCCAGCGCGGGATTCAGCATTATCCCAAAGAAGGGATATAGAGCGCCGGCGGCAATCGGAATCCCAAGCACATTGTAAAAGAACGCCCAGAACAGATTTTGCTTCACCTTGTTGAGTGTCAAACGGCCGAGTATCAGCGCGCGCACGATGTCGTACAAGTCGTCGCGGGTGAGTACGACGTCACCGGTCTCCTTGGCGGCATCGGTGCCGGAGCCAATCGCGATGCCAATATCGGCGGCTGCGAGCGCGGGCGCGTCGTTGATACCGTCGCCGACCATCGCGGTGAACTGCCCCGCGTCCTGGTAGCGTTTGACTATCGCAATCTTGTCCGCCGGCATCAGTTGCGCATGAAACTCGTCGATTTCCAGCCGGATGGCGACCGCCTTTGCGACTTCGGCATTGTCACCGGAGATCATCACGGTGCGAATACCCATTCTACGCAGTTCCGCAATCGCCCCGCGCGCCTCAGGCTTGACGGGATCGCGGAACGCCAGCACTGCAGTCACGTTGCGATCGATCGCGAGAAACAACGGCGTCGCCGCAGAGGCTGCTATGCGGGCAGCCTCGTCGCGCGCGCGGGAGTCCACAGTGGCGCCGATTTCAGTCATGAGCAGCTCGTTGCCGAGCGCGATCTGCCTTCCCTGGTGATCGGCGACAACGCCTTGCCCCGGAATCTCGCGGGAATTATCCGCGGCGGATTGTAGGGCGAGGCTTCGCGCGTGCGCGCTCGAGCTGACAGCGCGCGACAGCGGATGAACCGATCCGGCGGCGGCGATCGCGGCAAATGACAACACGCTGTTCTCGTCGCCGTCGAGCGCGACGACCGATTCGAGTTCCGGCCGTCCGGCGGTCAGAGTGCCGGTCTTGTCGAACAGCATTACGCGGATTTTCGTGATCAATTCGAGCGCCGAGGTCCGCTTGACCAGGATCCCGATGCGCAGGCCGAGGCCGCTGCCAACCATCAGCGCAGTCGGCGTAGCCAATCCCATCGCGCACGGACACGCGATTACCAGCACGGCGGTCATCGCGGTCAACGCCATTACGAGATCCCCGCCGAGCCATATCCACGCGACGAAGGCCAACACCGCGATCGCGATCACGGTCGGCACAAATCGCGCGGCGACGGCGTCCGCCACGCGCTGGATGGGAGCCTTATCGCCCTGCGCATCCGCGACCATTCTGACAATCTGCGCAAGCGCCGTCTCAGAGCCAACGCGGGTCGCGCGTACCATAATTACGGCGGCGGTGTTGAGCGTGCCTCCCGAGATCTCAGCGCCCACCGCCTTGTCCACCGGCATCGACTCGCCCGTGAGCATCGACTCGTCAATAGCGCTGGCGCCAGCGATGATCACGCCGTCAACCGGAATTCTGGAGGCGGGCCTGACCAGCACCACGTCGCCAACCGCCAATTGGGAAACCGGCACGACCAACTCGTTGCCGTCGCGGACAACAGTTGCGACATCGGGGACAAGGGTCAGCAGGGACCGCAGCGCATTCATCGCGCGGCCGCGAGCCCGCGCTTCGAGGAATTTGCCGAAACGAATGAACAGGATCAGTTCGATTGCGGTATCGAAGAACCTGGGACCGGCGAAGAAGACTTCCGGAAACGTGGTGAGGATCGAATAGAAGTATGCCGCGCTGATTCCGAGCGCGACCAGCGTATCCATGTTCGCAGTGCGATTGCGCGCGGCTGTCCAGGCGCCGCGGTAGAACGTCAGGCCGGCGGTAAACATCAGCGACGTTGCAACGACGAGCGTCGCGATGCGCGTGCCCAGGCTCTCGCCGTCCTGCATATACATCACGACCGCGGCGCCGATCGCACTCGCGATTACCCACTGAAGGTTGCGGCGCGCATCCTGACGATCGAGCACCGATTCGCCGGCACTCACGCTGCCAGTCTCGGCGATTGCCGTATAGCCGGCGGCCGCGACCTTCGCCTCGATCTCGCCCGCGGGAACCTCGTGGCTGACGCGGGCAGTAAGCGTCTCTGCCGCGAAATTTACGTGAGCGTCAATGACGCCAGGGATCGGCGCTACAGCTTTTTCGATCGTGTCCGCGCAATTCGCGCAATGCATGCCGCGAATTCGGAACCGTTCGATCTTTTCAGCGTCGGGGCTTTCGAGAGTGTGTTGCGCGTCCATGGGCGAGCGCCGCCCGTGTACCGGTTAGAGCGACGCCTTGACGGGCCGCCCCGCGATCACTTCGTCGATAAGTCCGTATTCGACTGCCTGCGCTGCGGACATGAAGTTGTCGCGGTCGGTATCCTTCTCGATCTTCTTGACGTTCTGGCCGGTGTGGTGAGCAAGAATGTCGTTCAGGATCTCGCGAAGCCGCAACGCCTCGCGCGCATGGATCTCGATATCGCTCGCCTGTCCCTCGAAACCGCCTGATACCTGGTGAATCAGTATGCGCGAGTGAGGCAGCGCGTATCTCCTGCCCTTTGCTCCTGCAGCCAACAGCAGAGATCCCATGCTGGCAGCCTGCCCAACGCATAGCGTCGACACGGGAGGCTTCACGAATTGCATCGTATCGTAGATCGCGAGGCCGGCGGTGACTGATCCGCCCGGCGAGTTGATGTACATATTTATTTCGCGCTCCGGATCCTCGGACTCGAGGAACAGGAGCTGTGCGGTTACAAGGTTGGCAAGGTCGTCGGTCACGGTGCCGCCCAGGAACACGATTCGGTCCTTGAGCAGTCGCGAATAGATGTCGTAGGAACGTTCGCCGCGGCCGGTCTGCTCGACTACGTATGGTACGAGTACACTCATACTTCAAAGGTACTATGCGAATGCATAACTGGGAAGTACTGCGCAACGATTTGCGGCATCTTTCGGCGGCGACGTTGATAGTCGCGCTGGTGCTCGTCGGCGTCACCTCCGCTGTGGGAGCGCCGCCGATGGACAAGAACTTCTACCTGCCCAATGCGGCGGCGTCGAAGATAGTTTCGGTCTCGCAGACCGGCACTCCGGAGGCCGAAGTGATCATCGTGACGGGAGCGGTCGCAGTCAAAGAGACCGGGCCGAAAGAGACGGTGGCGAAATTCGGCGAGGTTTACGCATGGTCGCCGACATTCATTGCGGTGCGCCGCGAAATGCCGACGATGCTCACGTTCTGGAATCTGCAGCCCGACGACGAGCACGACTTCATGCTGGCCGCGCCGGAGGGAACCGTCATGATGCACTTGAAGCTGCAGCCGCTCACGAAGACGTCGTACATTTTCACTTTTCATAAAGACGGGATCTTCAATTTCTACTGCGCAGTGCATCAGCCGGAAATGAATGGGCAGATCCTGGTGCTGCCGCCAACGAGTCCGAAGTGATTCTTAAGCAGGCTGCTCAATCCGGCGGACGGCGGCGTTCAGGCGATCGACGGTGCGTCGTTTACCGAGAACCGCAATCACCTCGTAAATCCCGGGACTGACGGTGCCTCCCGTGAGCGCGACACGGACCGGCTGCGCAAGCTGCCCAAGCTTGAGGTTGAATCGCGCCAGGACAGATTCGATCACTGCTTTCACCGACTCCTCGGAAACCTCGCCCTCTTGCGCTTCGAGCTCGCTGGCCAACGCGCGCAGCGGTTCGGCGACATCGGGCTTCAGGAATTTCGCCGCCGCCTTCGGATCGATCTCGATGTCGTCCTTCAGATAGAACGACGCAAAGTCCACCAGCTCGACGAGCGTCTTGGCGCGCTCGTGCAGTGTCGCGACGGCCTTTTCGAGCCACGCGTCGTCGCCCGGAATCGGCCATCCACGCTTGGCGATGAATGGCTTGATCTCAGCCACTAGATTCGGCACGGGCCGCTCTTTCAGGTAGTGGAAGTTCAGCCAGAGCAACTTTTCTGGATTGAAGACGCCGGCCGATTTTCCGCACGCCTCGAAGCCGAAATAGTTGATCAGCTCGTCCTTCGAGAAGATTTCCTGGTCGCCATGCGACCATCCAAGTCGCGCGAGGTAGTTCAGCATCGCCTCCGGGAAATATCCGTTCTCGCGATATGCGATGACGGAAGTCGCGCCGTGACGCTTTGACAGCGGCGATCCGTCGGGCCCGAGCACCTGCGGCAAATGAGCGAACGCCGGAGGCGTGAAGCCGAGAGCGTACGCCATCTGCATCTGGCGCGGAGTATTCGGGACGTGATCGTCGCCGCGCACGATGTGCGTAATGCGCAGGTCAACGTCGTCGAGGATGCTCGCGAAGTTGTAAATCGGCGAGCCGTCTGAACGCACGATGATAAAGTCGTCGAGCTCGCTGTTCTGAAAGACCATCCGTCCCTTCACCAGGTCGTCGACGACCGTCTCGCCATCGAGCGGCATCGCGAAACGAATCGTGTAATTGCGACCGGCGGCCTTGTCCGGCAGCGGCAAGTCGGCGGGGAAGTCGAGCCCGCGACATTTGCGATCGTAAACCGGCCTGCGATGCTCGCGCTCGGCCTGCTTGCGCTTGGCGTCGAGCTCTTCCGCCGAGCAGTAGCACGGGTATGCCTTGCGCTCGCGCAAAAGTTGGAGCGCGGCCGCGCGATGACGCTCGACTCGATTGGTCTGAAAGTATGCTTCGTCGGGCGGACCTTCGTCCCACTCCATCCCGAGCCACTTTAGATCTGTGAGTATTTCGTCGAGCGACTGCTTCGTCGAGCGTTCGCGATCGGTGTCGTCGATGCGCAGGATGAACTGGCCTTTGTTGTGCCGCGCGTAGAGGTACGCGAACAGCCCCGAGCGAACATTGCCGATGTGCAGCGAGCCGGTCGGACTCGGCGCGAAACGTGTGCGAACAGGCACAGTCACTCCCACTCTATCGTCGCCGGCGGTTTCGACGTGATGTCGTAGACGACGCGGTTGACGCCCTTGACCTCGTTGGTGATGCGGCTCGACACGCGCGCGAGAAAGGCCGGCTCGAGCCGCGCCCAATCCGCCGTCATCCCGTCCATCGATTCGACCGCGCGAATCGCAATCACGCTTTCATAACTGCGTCCATCGCCCATCACGCCGACGGTCTTGAGCGGCAGCAGGACAGCGAACGCCTGCCACAGTTTGAGTCCGAAGCCGGCGGCCGCGGTTTCTTCCATGACGATCGCGTCGGCGCGCCGCAACATATCGAGGCGTTCGCGCGTGACTTCGCCGACGATCCGCACCGCGAGTCCCGGTCCCGGAAACGGTTCGCGATCGACGACCTCTGCCGCCAATCCGAGCTGGCGCCCTGCTTCGCGCACTTCATCCTTGAACAACTCGCGCAACGGCTCGACCAGCTCGAGGCGCATCCGCTCCGGCAATCCGCCGACATTGTGATGGCTCTTGATCACCTGCGACGGGCCCTTGAACGAAACCGATTCGATAACATCGGGGTAGAGCGTTCCCTGGCCGAGAAATTTTGCGCCCTTGACCACTTCTTCAGATTCGAACACGTCGATGAAGGTGTGCCCGATGATGCGGCGCTTCTGCTCGGGGTCAATCACGCCCGCGAGCCGCGACAGGAACAGTTCGGACGCATCGGTGACTTTCAGATCGATTCCGAGCTGGCCGGCGAAGGTATTTTCCATCCGCTCGCGCTCGCCCGCGCGCAGCAATCCGGTATCGACGAACACGCAATGCAGGCGCGAGCCGATTGCGCGATGTATCAACGCCGCCGCCACTGACGAATCGACGCCGCCCGACAATCCCATCAGGACTTTGTCGGTCGGGCCGACCTGCTTGCGAATCTCGGCGAGTTTGGTCTCGACAAAATTCGCCATGGTCCAGTCGCCGCGCTCACCGCAGATTTTCAGCACGAAGTTGCGCAGCACTTGCGTGCCGCACGGGGTGTGAACGACCTCCGGATGAAACTGGATTCCTCGCAGACGGCCGTCGCGCGACTTGAACGCCGCGTACGGCGAGTTGTCGCTGTGTGCAATCGCGCACAGCGCGCCCGGAATTGCCTCGACGCGATCGCCGTGACTCATCCAGACGCGATGTTCGCGGCCGTCGAGGCCCTCGAACAGCGTGTCGTCGCCGTCTATCATCAAGGTCGCCGGCCCGTATTCGCGTTGTCGCGAGCTGACGCTGCGCGCGCCCATGTGCTGCGCGATTACGTAGAGCCCGTAGCAGATTCCGAGGACGGGGCAGTCGAGGTTGAGCACTTCGTCGGCGATATCGGGCGCATTGTCGTCGTAGAGGCTGGCGGGTCCGCCGGAAAGAATAATTCCGCGAGGGTTGAGCGCACGGATTTTATCGAGCGCGAAATTGAACTGATGGATTTCGCAATACACGTTCGCCTCGCGCACGCGCCGTGCGATCAGCTGCGTGTACTGGCTGCCGAAATCTAAAATCAGTATCACTGTACGTTGAAATATACCGGACGCGGCGCGGGGTAAGAAACGCCGCCGCGCGCGCCGGTCCACAAGTGTTTATCCTACGCGGGTATCCCCATGTTGAGGGGAGTAGTCCCGTCGCTAGGCTGTCCCCTAACGGCGGGAGAGCAAATCTGACCGACATGGGGTTGTTATGGGGATGGTCTCTATTTTCGCTCAACTCGGATGGGTTCTGTTCGACATTTGGGTGTCGTATGTGACGGCGCCCGCTCTGCCGCTCTGGGAATGGCGCGTCATCGCTTTCGGTGGAAGTGCCCTTGTCGTTGCAAATCTTATCGGCAGTTTGCTGGACCGACACGCCGATACAAAAAAGACGAACGCGCTCAATTCGCGAATTGGAGACCTACAACACGAGTTATCGGAATCTCGGCGAGAAACAGCGG
>NZ_JBAUYR010000142.1:0-7324 GCF_049584895.1 Binatus sp. (SeqCode) | reverse complement strand
AGGCTGCGCGATCGATCTTCCCCTCTCCCGTCGGGAGAGGATTTAAGGTGAGGGACCTTATTCAGCGCGCGATTTTTCTCGCGCGCCTCGGCGCGACCGTCGCGATGAACTATCGGCGCGACGAAGCGAGCGCGGCGAAAACCCTCGACGAGGTGCGCGCGATCGCGCCGCGCTCGATCCTCATCAAGGCCGACCTCGAAGACGAGGCGCAGGTGCGCGCGATGGTCACGCGCACCGCGTCTGAGCTGGGAGGCCTCGACATTCTGATCGCGAATGCGGCCGCGACCGCGTTCAAGCCATTGCTCGAAATGAAACCGCACAATCTCGCGCGAACTTTTGCACTCAGCGTCAACGGCTTCGTCGCCGCAGTGCAGGAAGCGAACAAGGTGATGCGCGACGGCGGGCGCGTCCTGATGATTTCCGGCATCGACTCGATTCGCAATCTGCCCGGCCACGGCGTGCTCGGCGCGGCGAAAGCCGCACTCGAGAGCATGGTGCGCGACTTCGCGTTCGAGCTGGGCCCGCGCGGCATCACCGTCAACGGCCTCAACGTCGGTTACATCGACACCGACTCCGCGCGCTTCTACGCCAACTACCTGGGCGACAACTACGAAGATTTCCAGCGTCGATCCGCCGAGCGCAGCGCCCTGAAACGCCTCCCGACCCTCGACGAAATCGCCGCCGTCGCCTGCCTCCTCTGCCTCCCCGCCGCGAGCTACCTGACCGCGCAAACCATAATGGTAGACGGCGGCTTCACCCTGAGCTTCCCCGGCGCGCAGTGATTTCGTCCGTGAATCCGAAACACTTCGGCGTTCCAGCAGTACTTGCGCTAACGATCATTGCGTGGACCGGGTTAAGTTCGGCTCAATGGATAGCCGACGACTCCGATTGGTGGTCGCTCCTCCGGCCTATAGAGGAGGAAGGAGGATGTTCGACGCCCAGTAAAGAGAAACCTACCGAGAATAACTTCGTTATTGCGGATTTGCGACAGGGACATCCTATCCGCGAAGCGGGAGAAAAGGTTGCGAGACCATCGGTGATAATCGAGCGCGGAGACGCGAGTACCGGCCGTTCGCAGATATGCTTCAGGTCAGTATCCGAGAGAGGCAGATTCAAACTGATTTTTGAAGAAGGGGAGGTAGCCTCTGCGGCATATCTGATTGACGGAGGTCCGAGCTGGAGGGGGGCAGACAAGTGCGTCGTGTCCCCGAAGATTTCGGGAAATCTTGCCACACAGAGTGGTTTGCATCTCGGGATGACCGCCGCTCAGGCGGAGCGAATATTGGGCAAGCCCTGCATCGAATCGAACGATGGAATTGAGTACGCCTTTGACTTTTCGCATTTGCCGACTTCGGACGAGCGACAACGCCTCAAGGGCCACGGCGACTTCTATCCCGATGAGCCCTTCGACTGGTTCGGCACCATCCAGATCAAATTCCATAGGGCGAAGGCTTACTACATAGCCATATTAACTGGCGACACCCAGTAGTCCTCGAAAAGCTCGCAGCCTTCCTTTGCGGCGATATCAGGATGAAGGTTTGCGCTGCCTGATTGCCTCCGCAGCGGCGACACGAAGGATCGTTGGCGCCGCACTCGGGATCATCATCGCGACCATCATCACGGTCCACATAGCAAAAATGACGGCCCGCGTAGCCGAGTCCCCACGACGGCGGCGGCATCAGCATACCTTGCCGCCGGCCATATCCATCGTCAGCATCCCGGTGCCCGCGAGAAGATAGATCCACGAGACCTCGACGATGCACGCGAGGGCGGCGACGACTATCTTTCATCGAAGGCCGGAACTTTTTGTGGGGAGCAAGCCGATACCCGCCAGCACGGCGAAGAAAGGAATTGCCGGCGACCGAAACCGCATCGAGATCGCGTTGGCGTAGAGTGCTGGCGGCAGTATCAACATCAGCGCCGCCCCCAGCAGTATCCATCGCTCCCAATCTCGCGGCCGACGCCATAGCGCGCGAAACACTCCGATCCAAATCACCGCCAGCATTCCGCACTGAAATGCGGTCGCAACCAATTTGATCGCCGCGAATGCGCGAGGGTTCGTGATTAATCCCTGCCAACCTGTTTGCAGCTCGTACGGCTCAATCGCAAGTTTGATAAATCCATCGAGCGTATTGATCGTGAAGTCGATTGGATGCGCGAGAATCACCGCGACTGACCTGGAAAGCATGAAACTTGACAGTGCCGGATCCGTTTCGAGCGCCGAGACAGTCGGGTCGGAGCCGTAGAGCTGCTCGAATTGAGCATCGCCGCGGGTTTGACGCTCGGCCACCCGCGCCGCGGCATCGCGGTCGAAAGAAAGCCTGACAGTTTCAAGCGGTACTCGATCATGCCGCGCGATAGCCGCTGGCGCGGTGTACAGATAGAGATTCATCGGACCTTCGACGGTCAGTGTAAAGACGCCGCCTACGCGTTCGTTGCGAATCGCCCACGCACAGATGATCAGAATTGGGACCGACATCGCAGCGACCGCGCCGCGCCAATTGCGTTTCACAACAAACGGCATCGCAACCAGCGGGACGAGCACCTCCGCGACAGGACGAATCATGGCGGCCATACCGAGCGTCGCGCCGGCAAGGACCGGGTTGCCGTCGAGCGCCGCGAAAATAGCGGGCGTCAGCACTGCCTGGAACAGCGCTTCGGTGATGAGCTCCTTGCTATTCAGGATCGTGGGAACATCAACCGCCACGATCATTGCAGCGAGAATTCCAGCGATCGGACCGGCGCGGCGTTCGGCAAACCTGGCAACGATGAAACATACCAGCGTGCCAAGGGCTGCTTGTATCAGAATCGCCAGCCGAAGATGAGCGAGTAAAGGAACCAGAAAGACCGGATATCCCGGCGTGCGCATCAGCTCCGGAGCACCGCAGCGCTCGGCGTACGGAGCGAAGCCGCAGCCGACGCTAAGTCCCCGCGCGAGCGCGAGATACAGATGTGAGTCCGCGCCGACCGCCCAATCGGAGCCGGCTCGCACCAGCCACATCGCGCGAAGGATAAACGCGAGCACCACGACCGCGGCGAGTTGTGCGCGACGACTGAATTTCACAATGGAGATTTGCGCTTCGCAATCGCGTCGGCAGCGGCCGCGACGGCTTGCCAGCCTTCCTCTGGGATGTAGTTCATCTCGAGGCGGGTGCCGTCGGGATCTTCGAAGACCACCGAATAGTAGCCGGGCCAGAAGGGACCGGGCTCTGCGGGGAAAATAATCTTCGCGCCGATCTCCTTCAGCATCAGGCAGCACGAATCGACTTCTTCGCGGCTGCGCGCGCGAAACGACAGGTGATGCAGTCCCGTGCGCCACTGCGAAAATCGTCGCCGACCGGCGCCGCGTGACCCATGACGAACATGTACTCGTCCGCGTACCATCCGACGCCCAGCGGCGACTCGTAGTATCGGCGCATCCCGATGTGAGTCATCAGGCGGTCGTAAAATTTCAGGCATGCGTCGTAGTTGCTGACCGTCAGCGTGACGTGGCCGAAACCGGCAAATTCCATTTTTAGTACCTTAGCCGTGAGCGGTGATCGCGATTTTTATATTGCCCCATTTGCCGACTGCGCCCTGGCCATGGCATGACACACTGCCCTTGCCCGGCGCGATGTCTTTTTCGCTCATCAGGCCGAGCGCGAGCGTGCACGGCCCAAGCTTGAACGGGACGTTGGAATACTGCCGCACCTGCTTGCCGTCGACTGTGAAGGTGACGCGGTCGGCGGCGGAGTCGTACGCAATTTCAAAATGATGGAGCTGGCCGGGCGCGCTCGCATCGCGAATTTCCTCGAACAGGCAGAAGTGCCGCGGGCCGTGCGCGGGATCGACGATCGGCACTCCGGGAAATGGCAGCTTGCCGTACACCGTCGCGATCGTTTCGTTGCCGACGAAGAAATCGAGCGCGGCGCCAGTCGAGAAATCGAGCACGTTGAACGAAACGAACCCATCGTAGAGATCGCCGGGCGCGCCGTCGACTATTGTGGCGGCGAGATCGATCGAAAACGTAATCGTGCCGCCTTCCGGGCATGCGAACGTCCGCGTGCTGAAGTACATGTGCTTGGCATTGTCGAGAAACTGGATCTTGTCGTGGCCGCGTGTGTACGGCACGGCGGCGACGCGTAGAAAACCGTCCTGCACTATTACGACCGCGTTGGGCTCGCGATACTGCCAGAAGCCGCCGTCGGGCAAAGGGAAGCCGGCGAGCATCCAGTCGCCCTCGCCGGTGACGGCTGACGCGAAGTTCGAGTACTCGATGATCTGGTTGTCGGAAGGGGATGCGGACTTAGTCATATCGGGGAAAGATACAGAATACGGAATGATGAATCACCTGCGCGGTGAGCGGCAAGGGGTGACCCCTTGCAACCCAGTATCTATGCGAAGATGCGGTGCTACGCACCTGTTAGAACTTTTTCGAAAAGACCTGTCCTCAGGGCTTTTCGGTATAGACACTGGGTGCAGGGCTCAGCCCTGCCGCCCACCGCGCAGGTGATTGTGCGGATTTGTCCCCGGCTTAAGAATGGTGGTAGTCGGTTTTTTATCCGCGGAGGTTCTCAATGGCGCAACCAACTAAAGACTCCGACCGGGCGAGGCAGGCAGATCAGGAAAAGCATCACGCCCGGCATCCTCACAACGAGAATTTTTTGGCGCAAGGCGGATTGATTGCCGTGGATGTCCGCGCGGAGATTGCGCGGCTCAAGAGCGAGCCGGTGTGGGCCGACAATGATCGGCATGGCAGCTCGCTGGTCAAGGGCGACGGGATCAACGTCGCGCTGATGGTGCTGAAGAAGGGCGCCAAGATGCAGGAGCATCACACGCGCGCGCCGATCACGGTGCAGGTGATAGAAGGCCGGATTAATTTTACCGCGAAGAGCAAGCCGCAGGTTGTGACCGACGGGACGATTGTTGCGCTGGACCGTGGAATCGAGCATTCGATCGAAGCACTCGAGGAAAGCGCGCTGGTGCTGACCGTCGGCGGAGAGCAGATGTAGGTGGCGCTGTACGATCGGATTGGAGTCGGCTACGACACCACGCGGCAAGCCGATCCGTATCTGTTGTCGCGACTGATTCATCATCTGCGGCCGCGCGCGAACAGGCGCTATCTCGACATAGGGTCGGGCACCGGGAATTACACGATCGCGATGTATCAGGCGGGCGTACCGATTCGCGGACTCGAACTTTCGGCGACGATGCTCGCGCGGGCGAAGGAGAAGGCGCCCGCGATCGCGTGGCACAACGGTCGCGCCGAGGCGATCCCGTTTGGGTCGGCGAGCTTCGACGGCGCGATCTGCACTTTTGTGCATCACCATATGGCGGACCCGGTCGCGGCGTTCAAGGAAGTTCATCGTGTGCTGACGCCGCACGCGCGCCTCGTGATTTTCAATTGCACGGCCGAGCAGATGAGGCATTGCTGGTTGAACGAATACTTTCCACGAATGATGAAAGAAAAAGCGACCGCGCCGTACGAACGGTTCGTGACCGTCGACGTCCTCGACGCGGCGGGATTTCGAAACCTGTCCGAGGAAAAGTACGATGTAGCTCCCGACCTGAAAGATCTTTTTCTGTATTGCGGGAAGCATCAGCCCGAGCGGTACCTCGACCCACGCATCCGAAGCGGCATCTCGAGTTTCGCGGACGCTCCCGATCAGGAAGAAGTCGAGCGCGGCGTTCAGCGCATCGCGGACGACATCCAGTCGGGACGAATCAACGATGTGATCCGGAAGTACGCGTGGGACGGCGGCGACTATATGTTTACCGTCGCCAAGCGATAGAGCGAAGTCCTACACGCGGGCGCGGACGGCTCCGTCTACTGCGATCGATTCTCCTGTCACGAAACCGGCCGCGGGCGAGACCAGGTAGAGCAGGGCGCCGCCGAGTTCTTCGGGTTTCACGAGACGATTGTCGGGCAGGTACTTGAGCAGCGTCTTGCTGAACTCGTTGTCCTGCGCGGCGGGACTCGATTCGTCGTCGAGCCATCCGGCCTCGATCGCGTTGACGCGGATACCTTTGCGCGCCCATTCGAGCGCGAGTGCGCGCGTCAGGTTCAGGACCGCCGCCTTCGCCGCGCAATAGAGCGCCGCATTGGGGACTCCCCGTTCCGCCAGCACCGACGTGATATTGACGATGACTCCGCCGCCCCGCGTTAGCATCACGCGCGCGCCCTCCTGGCACGACATCCACACCGTTTTCAGATTGTTCTCCATGATTCTGTCGAACGCAGTGTCGTCGCCGGCTTCCGCCGGTCCGAAGGCGGGCGTGTCGAGAGCGTTGACCAGGATGTGCAATCCGCCGAGTTCCTTTGCTGCCAGATCCGCGGTGGCGGACACGTCGGCGCGCGTCGCCGCGTCCTGCACGCGAACCACGGCCTTGTTCCCGGCCGCGCCTACGAGCTTGGCGACTTCTTTGAGCTGCTTGTCAGTGCCGGGCTCCTGCGAGGCGATCAGGACTTTCGCGCCGGCCTCTGCCAGCGCGACGGCGGCCGCGCGGCCGATGGGATGCTCGGCGCCGACGACCAGCGCGCCTTTGCCTTCAAGGGAGAAGTCATTCGATGAGTTGGAGGATGGCATTTTGGCCCCGATGTTCTTTCACTCTAATTAGATGTTTCGGGCGATACTCCGGTCGGCGCGATACCGCCCGCGAGTCCGCCGCCATCGATTGCGATCAGTTCGCCGTTGACGTGGTTGGACGCATCCGAGGCGAGGAACACCGCCAGCGGGCCGAGCTCACTGTCTTCGCCGACGCGCCCTAAAGGAATAAATTTTCCGCCCTTGAAAAACTGCAGCATCTCTTCGTTGTGCGGGAAGACGCCGGGTACGATGCAATTGGTCTGGATGTTGAACTGCGCGTAGGTCAGCGCCATCGAGCGCGTCAACTGGATCGTTCCGCCTTTCGCGCACGCGTACATAAAGTTGTGCTTGCCACCGCGGAGCCCATAGCCCGACGCGATATTTATAATCTTGCCGCGCTTCTGTTTGACCATCTGCGGCGCGACCGCGCGACATCCGTAGAACTGGCTGCTGAGGTTTGTGTCGATACCGCGGCGCCAATCCTCGTCGGTGATTTCCGGGAGCTGCTTGCCCGCGCCGCCATCGCCGCCGCCGGCATTGTTCACCAGGATGTCGATTTTGCCGAACTCCTTGATGGTCGCCTCGGCGAGCGCGTTGACCTGCGCCGAGATAGTCACGTCGGTTGGGACGATCAGACATTTGCGGCCGGTTTTTTTAACGGCGTCGGCGGTTTCGTCAAGCTGCGACTGGGTGCGCGCGGCCGCGACGATATCGGCGCCCGTCTCGGCGAACTTCACCGCCATCGCGCGGCCGAGTCC
>NZ_JBAUYR010000141.1:0-28689 GCF_049584895.1 Binatus sp. (SeqCode) | reverse complement strand
GGCATCAAGCAACCGCATCGGCATGACGATGACGCTTATCGAAAAAATGAAGACGAGGAAGAAATAGATGGAAATCAGTGGAGCGAATCTGACCGCATTGTTTACCGGCTTCGACGTCGTCTTCCAGCGCGGGTTCGAAAAGCCGCCGTCGTACTACGAGCAGATCACGAGCGTGGTGCGTTCGGCCTCGCGCCAGACTACCTATCCATGGCTCGGCCGCACGACCAGGTTCCGCGAATGGCTGGGCGACAGGGTAATCCAGGCGCTCGAGACCCACGAATACACAATCGTTAACCGGAACTTCGAAGATACCGTGGCGATCGATCGAAACGATATCGAAGACGATACCTACGGCGCGTATGAGCCGATCATCGAGCAGCTCGGATGGGACACCAAGGTGCATCCCGACATGCTGCTGTTCGCGATGATCAAGGACGCGGTCGCGAACCCGGGCGACGTCGTCGGCTTCGACGGACAGCCGTTCTTTTCGGCGAGCCATCCGGTCGGCCTACTCGGTCAAACCGACACCAGTGCGGCGAATATCAACTCGAGCGGCACGGGCGCGTACTGGTTCCTGATCGACGCGTCGCGCGTGATTCGCCCATTCATCTTTCAGCTCCGGCGCGAATACGCAGTCACTCGAATGACCAATGTCGCCGACGAGGCGGTCTTCAACCGGCGCGAATTTCGCTACGGCGTCGACGGCCGCGCCAACACCGGAGTCGGCCTGTGGCAGTTGGCCTATGCCAGCAACACCGATCTCAGCAATCCGACCAACTACGGCGCCGCGCGCGCCGCGATGCGTGCGTTCAAAACCGATGCGGGACAGCCGTTTGGCGCATTGTCGAGCCGGAGCGGCGTTTACCTGCTGGTGCCGCCGACGCTCGAAGAAGTCGCGCGCCAATTACTCAACTCCGAATTCATGGCAGGCGCCGGCGCGAGCGCCAACGTCGCGACCTCGAACATCTGGTGCAACAGCGCGGACCTGATAGTCAGCGAGTTCCTGGCGTAAGGGCGAAGTGAGACAGCGATGAATCCAGTTTTCCTGAGCCGGCGTGTCGCGGGTTCCCCTCCTGCCCGCATCGCCGGAGCGTATGGCCACTCTCCGCGGGCGCAAATCAGTTGTCCCGCGCCCGCGGAGAGACCTCTCAGTCCAATAGTCACTTGCTATGAGATGAGGTTAGGACAGTGAGCTACGCGACCGCCCAGGACATGATCAATCGGTATCCAAATCGCGACCTGGTCCAATTGACTAACGAAGATCCTACTGCGACCACTGTGAACGATACACCGATCACCCAGGCGATCGCCGATGCCTCCGCGGAAATCGACGGCTATATCGAAGGTCGCTTCACACTGCCGCTGACGGATCCACCCGCGGTCCTCAACCGGCTCACCACCGACATCGCGATGTACCGCATGCAGTCGTTGCGCCCTCTGCACGACCTGGAAGACGCGCGCAAACGGTATGAAGACGCAGTTGCGATGCTGACAAAAGTCGCGGCCGGCGAGCTGACACTCGGCCTGTCCGCCGATGGACAGGAGCCGCCGATAGCGGAGAAAGCAGAGAGCGTGCAGGGACCGAATCGCGTCTTCGATCGAAAAAAATTGAGGGGCTACTGAGATGGGGGTCATGCTCGACGCAGCATGGAACGGCGTGGTGTTCACACCACCGACCGCGATCGATATCGCGACGATCGAAGACGCGATCGTCAGCCAACTGCGATCGCAGATCAACACGATCGAAATCGCGCACTATCCGGACGGGCCTGAGACCTGGCGCCTGACCCATCGCGTGGGCGCGGCACTGGTGATGTACAAGGGCGCGCAGTACGGCGAGCTGCTCGACACCTCGGCGATAATCCAGGAACGCAAACTCGAGTTCGAGATCTCGGTCATGATGCGCGACCTGGGATGGGCGGTCGGCGGAGACGCGTCGGGACCAAGTCCGGGCGCATACGCGATTATCGAAGGCATCCGCACCGCGCTGACCGGGTACGAAGTTCCCGGCTGCCGCAAGATGTACCCGGTGCGTGAAAAGTTCGTGAAGCGCGACAAGCAGGGCGGGGTGTGGACGTACTCGTCGATCTTTGCGCTCAGCACCGTCGCCGTCGAAGCCTCACGGCCGGATGACTTCCCGCTGTTCATCAAGGGAATCGCGCTGGAGGAAGGGGGGCAGACTTCTGTCACGCTCGGCGCAGCTGGGTACACGTTCAATTCGAACCTGCAGATTCAGCTTCTGCAGGGCAACGTGTTCGCAGTGAGCATCATAGCTGCCGGAGGCGCGACGCTGATCGAGGGGACGGATTACTCGATCGATCGCGCGGACGGAATAGTCACAGCGGTTCCTGGCGGCGCGATTTCTGTCGGCGAGACTGTTCAGATCGCATACTCATACGCTGAAGTGGCTATTGCGACCGCAGGCCAGAACGAGCCGACTAACTAGCTCGGATAAATAGTAACTCAATCCGACTGAGTAAAGGTGATACATGCCAGCCAGTTTCCTGCACGGAGTTGAAGTAATCGAAGTACCTAACGGACCGGTGCCGGTCACAGTCGTCAAATCGGCGGTGATTGGATTGGTAGGCGCGGCGCCGACATGGGCGGTGACATCGCCCACAGTCGCAGCCTCGCTCAATGTGCCGACACTGGTCTCGTCGTCGCTCGGCGCTGCAGCCTTCGGGCCTCTCGTTCGCGGATACTCGATCCCATACGCGCTCGCGGCTATCCAGGAGCAGGGAGCGGGACAGGCGATCGTCGTGAACGTATTCGATCCAACCAGGCATTTCACGGCGATAGCTGCGACCGCATTCACCTTCAATGCGCAGGGAGCTATCAACCTGGGGCACATGGGAGTGTCGAGTGTAGTAGTCACTAGTAATCCCGCGGGTACTACATACGTAGCGGGCACTGACTATACCCTCGACGCTGTGAACGGACTGGTCAGACTAGTGCCGAGCGGATCGGGCGGACATATTAGTGCCGGCGCCAGTGTATTGATCGGGTTCAATTACGCTGATCCGTCGAAAGTGGCGGACGCTGACGTGATCGGAGCTGTGACCGGCGGCGTGTACACCGGGATGCAGGCATTTCAGATAGCGTACGGCACGCTGGGATTTTTTCCAAAGATATTGATCGCGCCGGGCTACTCACAGGACGCGACGGTTGCGAGTGCGCTAACTACGATGGCGACGACGGTTCGGGCGATCACGCTGATCGATTCGCCACCGTCTACTTCTGCGACGGCTGCGATAACCAACCGCGGAGTGGTGGGCAACGGTTTTGCAACGTCGAGCAGCCGAGCGATTCTCTGCTATCCGCAAGAGACTTTCCTGGACACGGGAATTGTGCCGACCGGAGTGACGCTTAACGCTTCGGGAATTCCGCTGCCGGCGCAATTCAACGCGAACGCGGTGGCGCCATACTCGCAATGGGTCGCGGGAGCGATGGCGGCTAAAGACCTTGCGCAAGGCTACTGGTGGTCGCCGTCCAATACCGAGGTCGATGGAATGCTTGGGCCCGACGTTCAACTTTACGCTTCGATCCTCGACCCGTCGTCGGATGTGAACAACTTGAACGCAGCGGGAATCGTGACCGTGTTCAACGCTTTCGGCACGGGCCTTCGGGTCTGGGGAAACAGGAGCGCGGCGTTTCCGACGTCAACCACCCCGGACAACTTTATTTCGGTTCGCCGCACGATGGATGTGATTGAGGAGTCACTGGAGCTCGCGATGCTGCAGTTTATCGATCAACCGATTTCGAACGCACTGATCGACGCGATCCTGGCCAGTGCCAACGCGTTCATCCGATCGCTCATCCAGCGCGGGGCATTGGTAGCGGGGGCGGCCAGCTTCAATCCGGCGGAGAATCCATCGACGCAGATCGCAGGCGGGCAGCTGGTGTTCGATATCGACGTGATGCCTCCGCCGCCGGCTGAAAGAATCACCTTTGAGGCGTTCATCGACGTGACGCTGCTGCAACAGCTGGGACAGACGAGTCCGATTACAGTGGCCGCGGGAGCAACGGCGTAATTCGTCGGGACGCTAGAGGAACAGAATGAATATCCAGATCAACTCACTGACTAATGCGAATATATACATCGACGGCGTCGGCCTGCTGGGCCGCGCCGAAGAAATAGAGATCGCCAATCCCAAGCACAAGATGGTTGACTACAAGGGATTGGGGATGGCTGGAACCGCGGAGCTGTGGGCGGGAGTGGAAAAGCTCGAGTCGAAGATTAAGTGGTCGTCGTTCGACGCGGAGACGCTCACGATGTCGGCGAGTCCGTTCCAGACGCATTCCTTCCAGGCCCGCGGGAACCTCGAGCAGTACACCAGCCAGGGCCGAACCGCGCAACTTCCCGTCGTGTACCTGATGACCGGGATTTTCAAAGATGCGGGAAGCCCCACCTTCCGTCAGCATCAAATGGTCGAGACGACCTCGGTAGTAAGTATATATCACTGCGAGCTATTCGTCGCAGGAGTCCAAATATACTTGTACGACGTATTCGCGAATATCTACGTGGTCGGCGGGGTTGATCAACTGAGTACCTTTAGATCGAACCTTGGTGGCTGAGCGATACTACTCATGAAGCCCGGAGATGGGGACAGTGACTAATGAAAACCGACGACACGACCGTGACTGGAGTACGAATAGGTGGGGCGGAAGCCGGCGACGATGAAGGCGTCCGAACGATCGAATTGCCTTCGGGCGCGCGCGCCGAGGTGCGGAAAGGCTATGGGCGGGACTTGATGCGGGCACAACGGGCGGCGGCGGGAGGAGACGCGAGCGCGGTGGTATTTGCGCTGATCGCGGAGGTGGCGCGGGTGGACGGGCGTAAGATCGTATATGAAGACGTACTCGAAATGGATCTGGCGGACGTCATGGC
The DNA here is from genome assembly GCF_049584895.1 of Binatus sp. (SeqCode). GTDB lineage: Bacteria > Desulfobacterota > Binatia > Binatales > Binataceae > Binatus. Next base: position 23,801 of record NZ_JBAUYR010000141.1, on the reverse strand, counting down.
GTTGCAGGCCGAGGTGATTGACGAAAATTTCGACCGCCCTCCGCAGCGAGCTTCGCAGGCCTCGTCCAATCCGGATTCTCAGTCCAGGAACTGAGCGCGATGGATTTTGCGGAGCTGTCGTACTGGCTCGACGCAATGACCGACTATGAGCGGATGAGCGTCGAACGCGGCGGAGGGGACGAGTCGTGACTAGTATTTGCAGTGAGTATAGAGAAATTAGCGCACTGAGTAATCACGTTAGACGGTGAAACGATGAAAGTAAGACTATTTGTTGGCAATCTGAGTTTTTCGCTGGGCGACGCCGATTTGCGCGAGGCATTCGCCGAAATCGGGGCCGTAGAGAGGGCTGAGATCGTGCGTGACCGTTTTGACGGCCGCTCGCGCGGATTTGGCTTCGTCGAAATGAAGAATGAGGACGACGCCGCAGTCGCGGTACGAGCAATGAACGGCAAGGAACTCGCGGGCCGTCCCTTGCGAGTAGAAGCGGCGACTTCTCAACGCCGGCCGTTCGAGCGTAATGCGGCGCGGGCGTAGTCGATCCGCAGCGAGCATCAGATGAATAGGCATCTCAGGACCTTGAGTGCGCCGGCGATGAGCGGTCTCGAGCGAGCAGCGAAGCTGGCGCGCACGAATGTTCGAAGGGCGCAGGCGGCTGCGAGTATCGCGGTGTCGAGAAACCATCGTTGGGAACTTCCCGCAAGGGTCTCGCTTTTGAGAGATCAGCATACATCTGAAGCAGGACTATCTCGCAGACAGACTACTGATCGCGATAACTCTGAGAGAGCCTTGGGCGACCAACTGAGTTTGAGCGAGTCGGAGGATCGAACCAGGGATGCGAGGAGGCGAAGCGGGCGCCATCGCGCGACGACAATGGTCGATGCAGGTGCGCGCGTCTCGCGACGGATTCCATATTTGTCGCGTGCGATGAGTCTTTTGTCGCGAGTTGAATCAGGAGTAACCACCGTGCCGGCTCCGTACGCGCGAGAATACGCGACGCGGATGTTGCCTTCGAACACCGGTGAGAAAATTCGAGCGAGCGTGGGTCGCGAAATCAGGCGACCGGCTATCGGCGATGTAGGAGTTCTGGCGAAGGTCCGTGTGGCCCCATCGACTCGTGGAGTCATGCCGCCGCGCGGTGTCTCACGGCGCGAGTTTGAGCGGCCGTCGAGCGACTTACGTCTTTCGACTTACGGAAGCGGACGCGCAGCGATCACTATCAACTCGTCGCCCACGGTCGTGATCAATTCGGGGCCGGGCGGTGCTCTGCAGCATGATGTGATTGGCGCACTGCGGGCGCATCGCGAAGAACTGTTCGATCAATTGAAACGAGAATCTGCGCGGCGTGAACGCGCACAGTTCTGAGGAGAGATCACTTGTTCGCAGCATTGGGCGAAATTCAATTTGAAGTGGTCGGATCTCCGGAAGCCTATGAATCCGCGAGGACGTATGATTTCGCCGAGCAAAAGGTGGTCGAAAGCAAGCCGCAATTGCAGTGGGTCGGCGACGATCTCGAGCGGCTGAAGTTTGAGCTCATGTTGCACGCGTCGTTCACCAACCCGGCCGCGCAGTTGGCGCTGTTGCGCGCGACCGCCGCCGAGCATCTCGCGCAGCCGCTGGTTTTCGGCGATGGAGGATTCCGCGGGTTCTTTGTTATCGAATCGATCAACGTGAAATCGCAGCAATTGTCGGCGGGCGGCGCGCCGATCTCGATTCGGGTTGCGCTCGCGCTCAAGGAATGGGACGCCGACTCGATCCTGCTTTCCAGCGCGGTACCGGCGGCTACAGTATCACCCCTGGCGATCGCGACGACGTCGCCGGAGGTAGTCGGCGCGAACGCACTCACGCCAGGCGTGTCGGCATTGCTCAGCATCCCGGCGGCAGCAGGCGCGAGGGGGCCCAATCTTGAAGCGGGCGACGTGCCGGCGACCGTGATCGTGAGGAGCACAGCGCGATGACGCCGTCGGGACAATTCATACTTCATATTACGACGGCGGGTGAGCGCTGGGATCTGCTGGCCTGGCGGTACTATGGCGATCCGACTGACTATTCGCCGATCATAATGGCTAATCCGAATGTGGCTATTGAACCGGTATTCGATGCAGGCATATCGATAGAGGTGCCGATCCTCCAGAAGAATGCTGTAGTCACAATCAACTTGCCTCCCTGGAAAGTATCCCAAGCGGTGACTGAGTAATGGCTGCGACTACATCTTATGCAGTTCGTGCGCCTCAGTGGATCCTCACTTACTCGGGCGTGAATATCTCAGCGGACGTATCCCAGATGGTTGTTGCGATCAGGTATGTCGATAGGCTCGACGGAGCTTCGGGCGAACTGGAACTCGAGCTCGAAGACTCCACGAAGCTGTGGCAGGGAGCCTGGTACCCGACGCTCGGGGACGTAGTCAGTCTGCAGATTGGCTATAGCGGCGAGTTATTGCTGGACTGCGGGGAATTTCAGATTGACGAGCTGGAGCTGGATGGACCGCCTGACGTGATGCGACTGCGCTGCCTCGCCGCGTACATCACCACCGCGATGCGCACCGCAAATACCGTGGCGTACGAGAATGTGGGCATCGTGGAAATCGCGCAGCAGATCGCGACTAAGTATGGGCTAGAGCTGGTGACGGCGTCGTCCGAGTCTGAGAGCGATGTTTCGTTTGCGCGTGTCACTCAGCGGCGCCAGATGGATCTGGAGTTCCTGAAGCGTCTCGCGCGAGAGCACAACTTCGATTTCACGGTCCGCGCCGGGCAATTGGTGTTTTACGAGCGGCCGGCACTCGAGTCGGTTGCGGCAACTGTAGTGATTGTACGATCGGATACGATTCGATTCTCGTTTAGGAACCGGGCGCGGCGAATCTACGGTGCGGCGGAATTCTCGTACTTCGATCCCGATACGAAAGAACTGATTACTCAGTCGGTGTCTGCGGACGAAACTTCGCCGACGGGAGATACCCTCAAAATCGTGGCGCGCTGTGAAAACGCGCAGCAGGCGCAGGTGAAGGCTGAGGCCGCGCTTCATCTGCACGACATGGTTTTGGTGGACGCTTCGATTGAAGGACCGGGGAACCCGGCGCTGGTGGCTGGAAGCAATGTGCAACTGAGCGGATGGGGCGTGCTGGATGGAAAGTACCTGATCGAGACCGCAAAGCATCATTTGGCGCGAGCGACGGGATACAGAACCTCGATCGCGGCGCGAAGGGTTAGCGCATGAACGACATTATCGAATATCGCGAGCGATTCGCTTCGCTCAATCCCACGTTCCGCGTGGGGATCGTTCAGCAGCAGGACTTGGCGCATGCAAAGGTGCGCGTGGTGTTTCCGGATTACGACGAGATGATCAGCTGGTGGCTGCCGGTCGTCTTCGCGAAGACCCAGGACGACAAAGTGTACTGGATTCCCGACATCGGCGAGCAGGTCGTGTGCCTGATGGATTTGCGCGACGAGGCCGGCGCGGTGCTGGGGGCGATCTATTCGAGCGCCGACGTGACGCCGGTGAACAGCGCAGACAAATTTCATATTGGGTTCAAGGACGGTGCGCACTTCGACTACGATCGCGTCGCGCACATTCTCGATCTGTTTTTCGAGGACACCACCGAATTCAAGTATAATGCGGAGATTCATCTCCTCGATCTGAAGTTTCAGGACCAGGCGGAGCTCACCTACGACGGCATCGAACATGTTTTGACTGTGAGTCTGCCGCAGGGCGCCGCGTTCAACCTTACGGCAAACGGCGCGCAGATTCAGATCGACTCGAGCGGCAACGTCATCATCAAGAGCGCGGGCCAGGTGCAAATTGGGAACGGCGTACTGGCGGGTGTCGCGCGGCTTGGCGACCAGGTTCAGGTCGGCGAGGAAATCGGAACGATCGTGACGGCAAGCACCGACGTGCTGGCGGGATGACGATGGCGGCGGGAGCAATCACGCTTGCGGACATCAGGTCGGCCGACTGGTCACTGGCTCTGGGAGCCATCGGTGAGGTGGTGCAGGGACTCGCCGACGTCGAGCAATGCCTGGGGATAATAGTCACGACTCCACGCGGGAGCGATCCGCTGCGGCCGACGTTCGGCGCGGATATCTGGCGGTACATCGATTTTCCGATCAGTTTCGCGCTGCCCGCAATCGTGAGCGAACTGACTTCGGCGATCACGACCTGGGAGCCGCGGGTAAATCTTGTGTCGGTGACGGTGCAGCCGGTCGACGATGGCACCGTGCAATCGGGGGCGCATCTCGACGTCACGCTCAATTGGCAGCTCAAGCTGGGCACCGCTGCGGCGCCGGTCCAGACCACGACCGTGACAATTCCGGGAGCGACGGTCTAGCCGGCCGCGCCGACCGCGATGAAAGGATGAGTTGATGGGTGCAGGAATTCTATCATTGCCGCCGCCGGTGTTCGTCAACGATGCGGACGGTCTCGATCCAAACCTGATCCTTGCCGATATGATCGCCGAGTTCGAGGCGGCGGCGGAGCGGACGCTTCAACCGGCGCAGGTCGAGCGCCTGCTGATCAATTTGTATGCGTACCGCGAGTCGCTGGTGCGCAACGCGATCCAGTATGCGGCCGAGCAGAATCTGCTTGCCTTCGCGTCGTTCCCGATGCTCGATTATCTCGGCCAACTGTTGAGCGTGACTCGACTCGCGTCGCAGCCCGCGGTGACGACGCTTCAATTCACGCTGACCGGCGCGCTGACGGTACCGTTCACGATACCCGCTGGAACGCAGGCAGGTACCAGCGACGGGCAGTTCGCATTCGCGACAACTGCGACGATCGTCCTCGCCGCCGGCGCAACTATCGCCAGTGTCGCTGCTGCCGCGACCGCTCCAGGAGCGGGTGCGAATGGATACCTCGCAGGACAGGTCAATGTTCTGCTTAATCCAAACGCGTTGATAGCGAGCGTGACCAATACGAGCACGACCACCGGCGGATCCGCCCCGGAGACGGACGATCATCTGCGCACGCGCATCCAGGCCGCGCCGAATCAGTTCAGCGTCGCGGGCCCGATTGGTGCCTACCGCTTCTTCGCGATCGGCGCCGATCCCTCGATCGTCGACGCGCAAGTTGTCAGCCCCGCTCCCGGGTCGGTCAACGTGTACGTGCTGACGGGACCGGTGACGCAACAACCGTCGCCGGCGCCGAATACCGTGGGAGTCGCGAACTCAGCGCTGCTCGCGAAAGTTGCCGCGGAGCTGAATGCCGACACGATGCGTCCGTTAACCGACACCGTGAACGTGCTCGCCGTCACCGAGGTGGATTACCAGGTTACGGCGACGGTGACGCTCTATTCGGATGCTGATCCGACCGCGACGATCACCGCGGCGACGACGGCGGTGCAGGAGCTCGCGCTCGAGCTCGCCGCCAAGATTCAGCGCGACATCGTGCCGAGCCAGATAATCGCGGCGCTCTCAGTCGCCGGCGTTTATGGCGTGGCGCTGTCCTCGCCGACGCTGACTCCACTCACTGCGGGACAGTGGGCCAACTGCACGATGATCTCGTTGACGGCCTCGTTCAGCACGGAGCACAGCTGATGCCCGAGCTGTCGGCCGCGCCTTCGATTAACGATACGCGCACACAGGCGCTGCTGGTGTTGATCTCGCGGCTCGCGGCGCTCGATCTCACGACGCTGCTGGTCTACAGAATCGACTCGGTGGTAGACGGTGCGCTGCCGTTTCTGGCGTGGCAATTCGACATCCTATCTCCGCTGTGGCAGTTGATCGCGCCGGTTGCGTTGGGCGTCGATGCGCTCACCAACATCGATTTGCTGATCGACGTGGACAATCTGATCGAGTCCGGTGGCCTGGTTACCGAGCTGGCTCTCACTGAGGCGGCGCAGCGCGAGCTGCTCAAAAACGCCATCGCGCTGCATCGATTTCGTGGCACACCGTGGTCGGTCAAGCAGGCGCTCGCGTCATTGGGATGGACCACAGTTTCGCTGCTCGAAGGGCAAACGAGCTGGGGCGGGGTTGCGTATCCGTCGAACCAGGGATGGGCGGTGTTCCGTGTCATGATCGATCTCGCGGCCGGGCAGGGTGTTTCGATCGGCGCGGCATCCACTGCGGTGGCGGCGGTTAATTTTTTCAAACCTGCGCGAGCGTGGCTCGACTCGGTATGGTTTGCAGTTCCCGCGATCCCCGACCCGGGTCCGGTTCCCTCGGACAGGTTGACCCTCGGCGGGATCGCGGAGTACCAACTCGACTCGGCGACTGCGCCCAGTGACAACACGCTGGCATTTGCGATCGCGTTGGGGTCGTCGATCGATGCGCGCGGTCCGATCGTCCCCGCTTACGACGGTCACTATCGGCATAGCGGGATCACTTACGGCGCCAACCAACCCGAAGTCGCGGACTCGGCGCTGATCGTTAACGGCGCGGCCGTTTTGCACGGAGGTTAGAAATGAGAAGGCCGATTGGAATCGTGCGGATTCGAGTTATCGAGCGAGGCCGCGTCGTGTGGCAACACGAGGGTCGCAATCTTTTCGTAAACGCTGGACTACCGGCCCTCGCGGCACTGCTCGGCGGAGATACCACCGGCGAATTCGCGTCCGCGGTGGGATTCGGTTCCGGTTCGAACGCACCGACGTTGACTGACACCGCGCTAACGACCCCCGCATATTACAAAACGCTCGACGGTCACAGCGAAGACGGCAACGGCGGATTGACGCTCAACTGGTCGCTGACGACGGCAGACACCGGCGCGCAGGGAATCACGGTACAAGAGCTGGCGATATTCGCGAATCATGGAAGCGCGGCACTTCCCGGAACCACCGCGCCGGCTCCGATGCTCGCGCGTAAGACTATTGCACCAATAGTGTTTGGCGCGGGAATGAGTATTAGCGGAACCTGGACGCTTACTTTCTGAGGTAGTCAATGGCTACACTAATCGACGCAGCCGAGTTCACCTCAAATGAGGTTTACCAGATACAAGCAACCGATCCGGTCGAAGGCGCGGCCAGTGGCGCTAGCTTCAGCGGCACCGGAATTTCGAACCAGCCGCATCAGCAACTGGCTAATCGCACCGCGTTTCTGAAGCAGCGCCAGGACGTGAACATCTCGAATATCGGGGTGTTGCAATCCTTCGTGGCGAACTTCACCGGCGCGATGGGAGCCAATGGCTACCTCAAGCTGCCCGTCGCCGATATTAACAAGGGGCTGATCCAGTACGTCATCCAGTGGGGCTTCGTGAATTGGGGCCAGCCCGGAAACCCGCACGGACTCTACGGTCCGTACAGTTTCCCAATTGCCTTTCCCAACGCCTGCGAGGTCTTCCTGCCGATTACCGTGAATCCCAACGCGAGCAGCTCGAGCAACGGCGAGGACGTGATAATGGTCCCGTTCACCAACCTGCCGACCACGACGCAATTTTGGGTGTACAACAACGCGCTGGGAGCGGGGAACGACAACAATAGCGGGTTTTACTGGATCGCGATTGGATTCTGAGGCTATCGGCGCAATGGTGATGGATTTCAGACGAAAGATTTCGCCTGCGCTGCGGGGCATAGCGATTGGTGCGTTGATCCTGCTGGTCGCGACCGCGGACACGTTGGCGCAGAATCTGCCGCCGCCCGGATCCTATCTGCCGATCCCGAACTTTACCGGCGTGGGAGCGGGATTGCAGTTTCGCGAAGCTATTAACGCGCGGCTTTCGGGCGCCCAGCCAATCGCACCCGCGATCGTCACCCCGACTTTTGCCAATCTGCCCGCCGAGCAGGACGGGATGCTGCTCTATTGCCGGGACTGCAAGAGCGCGGCGCCATGCGTAAATGGCGGGGCAGGTGCTTTCGCTCTCGGCACTCGCGGACAATGGGCGTGCGCCGGCGCGGCTCTGGAAGCTGCTCTGAACGCGAATGGCAACAAGGTGTCGAACCTCGCGAGTGGGACAGTCAATGGAGACGCGCTCGCGTTCGGGCAGAGCGGGGCGCAGCTCAATACCTTGTCGGGCTCGAAGCTCGACGGCAGCGACGCGATCGTTAACGTCAGCCTGAACGGCGTCAAGAACGTGAGGGCTTTCGGCGCGACCGGATCCCTGGCGACGGCGTCGGCCACCACTGTCGCCGGCAGCGCGACGGTCACAGTTAATTCAATCGGCGACTTCAACATCGGGAATTGGATAAAGATCGATCACGCGGGCGCCGCCTCGGATGCGAATACTCCCACCGGCGTAACAATAGCGCCGAACAGTTACGGCTTGAATCCGAATCCGACGTCGGACATTACCAAGACGGCGGCCAACGGGGGCGGGTGCCAGGTGGATTCCGCCACCGGCATCCCCGGCCATAACACCGCGTGCAACGTTTCGTACACTTATCAGATTGTCGGAGTGAGCCAGGCAGGCGGATGGTCGGCGCCGACTGCGGCGGTCTCGACGAGCGCCGGACCCGCGACGCTCAGTACCAACAACAACCTGGTGGTGAGCTGGACCGGCGCTGCGAACGACATCGCGTATCTGATCTATTCGTGCAGCGGCGCATCGTGCACGCCGACGCTGCATGCGGTGATGCCTCACGCGGGTGCGCCGGGCGCTACGGCAGAATTGTATCGCGACTTCGGGCACTCGTTCGGCACCGATGAAGATTTCGGAACCGCGATGCCTTCCGCCGCGACCGCGCAGGATTTGTTCGCACAAATCACGCGCGTGAACGGGAACAGTGTGACGCTCTCGATAGCGCCGGCGCAGACGGGAACGTTCACGATGCGCCACGACGACAGCGTGCCAATCAACGCGGCGATCAATTCGATCTGCGCGCATACGGCGACGGGCGGCACGGTTGGCGGAATCGTCGAGTTTCCCGCGACCTCCACTTACCCACTCGGTCAATCGCTCAATCTGTATGGATGCTGGGGCGTCACGCTCTCGTTGACGGCCGCGCAGAATGGTGACGGCGGACATCCGGTCGAGCTCGAATGGCACGGCGTGACGGGCGGCACCGTGATCAATATGAACAAAGCTGCCGACTCGCGAGTCGCGGGACTGTCGGTCTCGGGAATCAACGGGAACACCGCCGGCGTGATCATTGACGTCGACAATTACCCGACCGGCGGCAGTGGCGACGGCCTCGCGACGCAGCACGATACCTTTGAGCGGCTGGAACTGGGCCGAGCGGGCATCGGGATTCGGGTTGCGAATCGATCGACTGCCAACGTTCAGGATATGAGTTTCCGAGATGTGCAAATCTCGAATCCCTCCAACGGCCAGGGCGGCATGTGGGGTTACTTTTTCGGCGGCAACGGGCAGACCTACAACGAGGAAATCCGCGGTGGGCTGATCGCCGGCCACGACATCGCGATCGTGTCGGCATTCGTCGGACAGCTCGAGATTTACGGCACCGACTTCGAGCAGAACAAGATCGAGGCGTGGACCAGCGATCGTTTCGGCGGCGGCGCGGACGGCAACATGATGTTTTCCGGCGTGACCAGCGAGGGCGCGCAGTCTTTCATCTTCGATCCCAACAGCGCCGGCTCCAACTTCATCATCGACGCGTCGCGAATCGCCGACGCTCCAGGACCGAACGGGTTCGTGATGCAGTTGAACCGGCCGACCGCGATCAAGAGCTCGTGGGTTTGTGGTGGCGGGACCACGATTTGCGGCATCAGCAACGGCAACGCGCCGAATCCGCAGCCGATTCTGTCGATGCAGAACAACTACGGCGACTCGAGTCCGTTTCGCAATGGCGACGGCAGCAACGCGCCTGACACGATGATGTTCACGCAGTTCACCGATTCGATTGCGGGTGGCGTCGTACGAGTGGGCTACTTGAATCACGCGCCGAGCATCGAAGCGTGTTCGAACGTCGGAACGGTGTCGGCCAATACGACGCTGTTGTTCGCAACCAACTCGTGCCAGAAAATTTCCACCACGACGACGGGACTGACCTACACGCTGTTGACCAACGGGTTGATAGCAGACCAGGTCGTGACGGTTGAGTCATACATCACCGGCGCGATTGCGGCGGGTCCCGCATTTGCGACCTCGAACGGTGCAATCAAATGGACCGGAGGCGTGGCGCCCACCTCGAGCGTCGCGAGCGGCTCGGTGGACATACTGAGATTCAAATGGGACGGCACCAACTGGCTCGAGATCAGCCGCAGCATCGGCGACCATTGATTGGCGTTAACCGAGCCGTTCGATAATTCGTTCCATCGCGATTCCGCGCGAACCCTTGACCAACAACACATCGGCGGGCTGCACGAGCCCCGCAACTATTTCCGCAGCGGCGACACTATCGGGCGCCGTGAGTAGCTCGGTGCCGTCCGCGTGGGGAGATGCGACGTCGCGCGCGGAGTTCATCTCGGGGCCGACGGCGACGAATGCGGCGGGCCGCGCGCGCATCACGTCGCGAATCGCTTCCTGATGCGCGATGGCGGACTGGTCACCCAGCTCGAGCATATCGCCCATCGCGATCACCAGGCGCGCGCTGAGTCCGTCGGCGACCTCGCGTGCGGCCGCGAGCGCGGCCCGAATCGAGCGCGGATTCGAGTTGTAAGTGTCGTCGATCACGAAGATGCCGTTGATCGAAGTGCTAGCGAGCCGGCCGGCGACCGGCTGGACGCTGGCAAGCGCCTCGGCGACGGCATCGAGCTCGCGCGATTCGAGCGGCGACGCGCGCATCGCGGCGACGCCGGCGATTGCAGCGGTGCAATTGAGCGCGGCGGCCTCGCCGAGCAGCGCGATTTCAGTTTCGATGAGAGGTTCGACTCCGGTGGCGACCATGTCGCGCGCAAGTTCGACGCGGATGCGCGAACGTGCGCCGGCGCTTCGACTGGCGAGCTGTACGCGAGCTTCAGGCGACTTGCCGAATGTGATTCGGCGCAGATGTTTCGGAATCCGCGCCAACACCATCGGCTCATCAGCCGACGCGACGGCACAGTTTCGGGCAGTCGAGAACAGCGCGGCTTCTTCATCGGCGATATCGTCGAGTGTGCCAAGACCTTCGCTGTGCTCGAGATCGACGTTGAGGACCATCGCGACGTCGGGCTCGACGATTTGCGCGAGCTTTGGAATTTCGCCGCGCGTGTTGGTGCCGCATTCGAGCACGGCCGCGCTATGCTCGCCGGTGAGTGTAAAGATCGTCATCGGCACGCCGATCAGATTGTTAAGATTGCCTGGCGTGGAGAGTGCGGAGCCGAACAACGCGCGAACGACGGCGGCCGTGAGTTCCTTGGTGGTGGTCTTACCGACCGCTCCACCGATTGCGATGAGCGGAAGCCCGCGAGTTTCGCGCGTCCGCACGAGATGGCGTCGCGCGAGCCGGCCCAGCGCGGCGAGTGTATCGTCAACCTCGATACAATTGAGAGCCGGATGACGCCGGCCGGTCTCGACGATAGCGGCTATCGCGCCGCGTTGGGCGGCTTGTGCGAGATAGTTGTGCCCGTCGGCGCCGGCGCCATGCAGTGCAACGAATAACGATCCGGGCCCGAGCGATCGTGTATCGATGCTGACGCCGCGGATGCGATCGATGGCCGAGACAGTCGAGGTGGCGTGGACGAAAGTGCCGCCGGTCGCCTCGACGACTTCTGCGAGCGTGAACTCGCACTGATTGATCGGAATCGGCGTCGCCATCGCGAATACATTGTGCCGAATTATCCGCGGCGCTCATACCGCCGCGGCTTGACATGCGCGCAGTTGATAATCAGCCTGCTGCGTACGAGGGACCACGATGGCAGACAACAATACGCCGATTGTCGGCGTGATAATGGGCAGCAAGAGCGATTGGGAGTACATGTCGGCGGCGGCCGAGGTCATGGAAGAACTTCAAGTGCCGCATGAAGTTCGGATTATGTCGGCGCATCGGACGCCCGACATCACATTGGAATATTCCGCGAGCGCCGCCGGCCGCGGACTGCGGGTGATAATCGCCGGCGCGGGCGGCGCGGCGCATCTTGCGGGCGTGGTCGCGGCGAAGACTATCCTGCCGGTGATCGGCGTGCCGATGCCGACGACGTCGCTCAATGGGATCGACTCGCTGCTGTCGATCGTGCAAATGCCCAAGGGAGTGCCGGTCGCGACAATGGCGATTGGCAAGGCCGGGGCGGCGAACGCGGGCCTGATGGCGGCGCAGATAATCGCGCTCGGCGACGCGAAGCTTGGCGAGCGATTGGTAAAATGGCGGGCGGCGCGCGCGCAGGAATTGTTGCAGCAGAAGATTCCTTAGCGGCCGTGCTAAAGTTCGTGCGATGACCAAACGCGATATCGACACGCCCGCATTGATTCTCGACCTCGACGTGGTCGAGGAAAATATCCGCATGATGGGCGAGTACTTCGCCGCGCGTCCGCAGAAGCTCAGGCCAAATTTCAAGACGCCGAAGACGCCCGAAATCGCGCGGCGGCAACTCGCAGCAGGTGCGATCGGAATAACCGCGTCGAAGCTTGGCGAGGTCGAGGTGCTCGCGCGCGCCGGTCTCGGCCCGGTGCTGCTCGCAAATCAGATCGCGGGGCCGGCCAAGATTGACCGGTTCTTCAGAGCTGCGGCGCAAATCAGTTTGATCGGCACAATCGAGAGCGGGTTCAACGTGCGCGAGTTTGAGGCGGGCGCGGCACGGGCAGGGCGACCGGCCGAGGTGATAATCGAAGTCGATACCGGGATGCATCGATGCGGTACCGAGACCCCCGAGGAGACCGTCGAACTGGTGCGGATGGCGAAGCGGGCAGGGCTGAAATATCGCGGCGTGATGGGCTATGAGGGCCATGCGGTGCTCGTTCCGAATGCTGAAAAACGAATCGCGACGGCGCGTGAGGCGCTGACCACTCTCAGCCGCCATGTCGAAGCGCTGCGAGCGGCGGGCCTCGCGCCGGAAATAGTGAGCGCGGGCGGGACCGGCACTTTCGACATCGCGGGCAACTGGCCCGACGTGACCGAAGTGCAGGCTGGGTCGTACGTTTTCATGGACGGCGCCTATCGAAGCGTGCGCCCGGACCTGGGGCGTCCAGCGCTGACGCTGCTCGCGACGGTCATTTCCCGGCGCGGCGATCGAGCGATAATCGACGCGGGGATGAAATCGCTAACCAACGAGTTCGGGCCGCCGATGGGCAAGGACGTTGCGGTCAAAGTGGCAAGGCTGTCGGAGGAACACGGGCATCTTGCGGCTGGTGAAAGCAGTCTCGAGCCGGGATCGAAAATCGAGGTCGTCCCGAGTCATAATGATACGACGATCAACCTGCACAGTGAGTACTACGTGGTGCGTGGCGACGAAGTGATCGCGACCTGGCCGATCGAAGCCGCGCGTGCGTACCGGTGAGTAATCCGATGCGTGTGAGCTTGCATCGCGCGATCGCGCCACTGGCTATTGCAGTAGCTATTGCAGGATCGGCGCACGCCGCCGACGTCAAGATGGCGGGCAACCTGAACGTGCCCGCGAACGTCAGCGTCGTTGCGATTTGCACCGATCCAGTCGTACAGAACGTGCTCAACGAAGATCTGCGGGCAGGGCGCCATGGCGAGCCGTCGAATCCGGATAATTCGGTGACGCTCACGGTGACGGTGAATCAGCAAATGCTGGCGCCGGGAGTGTCGTTGAATCAGATGTTCCCCGGTGAACCTTCAATGGTGCAGTTGCTGGAGCAAGCAGGGGCCGCGCCGCCGCCGCTGGCTGACGCCGAGAACCAACAACCGGTCGATCCGTTCGCGCAGGAGGCTCGCCGTCAGGCGTTAGCGCCCGAAGATTCTGTCACGGAGCAGTTCAGAGTTTACCAGGCTCGTCGGAACGCGATGGGTAACGGGCCGACGCCGTACGACAACATCCCGAAGGACCAGATTTACGACACTGTGATCGTCGCGCGCGCGTCGTTGGAAGGCGGGACGGATGAGCTAAAGGTGGTCGCGGTGGTGCACTCGGGCGACGATGTGCGACGGGCCAAAGAGCTGGTCGCCGAAGAGATCGCCAACGCCGTGTTGCACTAGCGATTACCTCACCCCTGGCCCCTCTCCCTTCTTCTCTGGAGGGGGATTCAATCGTCACCGGCGGCGGGCGGAGCAGAGCTCGGCGGAGCGGTACGATTCGTCGCGGGTGGAACAGTCGCCGGCCGCTGAACATTGGAGATGGCTGGCGGTGACGAGGGCGGCTGAGCAGCCTCGGGATTCGTCACTACGGCAACCGGCGGAAGAGATTCGTTCGGCGCTTGCGCGCTGGATCCCATAGCAGCCGGCGAGGTTGCCGGGGCTGGAGGCGACGCTTCGTGATCCTCAATGCGGCGCCATGCGAAATCCGCCAGCATGAGAACGACCGCTCCGACGAGGACTGCGAACAGGATTCGGCGGCTCGAGCCGGGCTTCTTCTCGGCCATCGTGATCTCTTGCGAGATTCGCACCACGTTCGCCTCGGCATGTTGAACGTTGCTGACGAAGCGGGAGGCGATTTCTTCGGCGTCGAGACCCAGGAAGGTTGCGTAGCGGCGAAGGAACGGGACCAGGTAAAGCCGATCCGAAATCTGGTCGTAGCTGTCGGTCTCGATCATCTTGACGTAATGCGGCGGCAGATGAGCCTCGGTTGCGACTTGCTCGCGAGTCAGGCCCTTGCGTTCGCGGGCTTCGGTAATCACGTGGCCGAGCGACGGTTCCGACTCGGCGCCGTTAGCTTCGGATTCCGCAGCCTGATTTTTGGATTTGGATTTCTTGTCGGACACCTTCGATCAATCTCTCCACGCAAAGCTACAGTCGAACGCGCCCGAATCCAAGTGGCTCGATTCGGGTTCCGCTATTTTTTTACACTGATCTCGAGGCAAGCGGCTGCTGACGGTGGCGGCGCGAGGGCGCCATTGTAAAGCGCGAACTTTTTTCCCCCGCATCCGACAACAACCGGCGCGGGTTTCAGTGAATCATCGAGGGCCTTCAGATCGCGATCATTCGCAATCAGGACCATGCACGAGCCCGACGACCAGATTTGGCGCAAGCGCCCTTCGGAACCGATAAGGAACGGCGACTTCGTAGGCGTCGGCGGGGAAACTTCGGATAGCTCGCCCCAATACTCGACCCGGGTCTCGCGCCTGCGCGTGTAGAACGGGAGTGATTGAACATAGTGGCGATACGAGGCGAGCGCGCAGTCGCCGGCGAGATAGGGTTGAACCGCTCGCGCGAGGTTGCGATACGTGGAAATCGAAGATGCGTCTTCGCGGATGCGAGCAGACAGCGGGACTGTCGCGAGCATCGCGAGCGCAAGCGCGCCGATCGCCTGCGTAACGCGCGATGCGTTGCGCCCAAGCGCATACATCACAACCGCGCCAGCGGCCAGAACGGTGGCAATCAGCAATGCGTCGGCGCCCAGCGCCGCATTTATCGGCCCGCGTGCGAGCTCGACAAATATGAAGACAGCAGACGCGAGCACCAGGTTCGCAATCGCAATGAGCGCGAAAAGGCGCCGGCGACTCGAGTCATCAACTGCACGCAGTCGCGCGAGGCCGTACCCTGCGACAATCGCGAGCGGAGGAAGCGCGGGCAAGATGTAGCTGCCGAGCTTCGAGCGTGGAATCGAGAAGAACACGAAGATGACGATGAACCAGATGGCGAGAAAGCTCGCATCGGAGCGGCGGGATGAGGCAGGAACGCTGTTGGGCAAGATGTCGTCAGCGCGCATCGCGGACCATCCGAGCGGGACGAAGAAAATCCACGGCCACATCCCGCCGAGCACGATCGAGATGAAGAACCACGGGCCCCATCCGTGTTCGCTCGACGTCGTGTAGCGCTCGAGATGTTCGTGGATGAAGAAAAAACGCAGGAACCCCGGATTCCGCGCCTCCATCAAGATGAACCATGGCAGAACGATCGCGGCATAGATGAGCCCGCACCAAACCAGCGGCATCCGCACGATTTCGCGCAGGCGGTGCTCAATCGCCAGCCATGCCAGAGCGATCGCGCC
Source organism: Binatus sp. (SeqCode) (assembly GCF_049584895.1). GTDB lineage: Bacteria > Desulfobacterota > Binatia > Binatales > Binataceae > Binatus. The sequence goes on along the minus strand of NZ_JBAUYR010000141.1, from coordinate 7,962 downwards.
TGCGAGCAGCAATGCGATAGGGCCTTTGGCCAGAGTGCCCATCGCGAGCATCGCGGCGGAAATCAGCATCCATCGGCGAGCCGACGGTTGCGAGAATGAATCCTCGCGCGCAGCGAGGTAAAACGTCGCCAGAGCAGCAGTCAGAAAAAATGCCAGCGCGGGATCGAGCGTCGCGAATCGCGCGAAGCCAAAAAAGAGCGGACTCAGCGCGAGCACGAGGGCAGCGAAAAATCCCGCTGTCGCGCCGAACATCACCTCGGCCAACGCGGCGGTGGCGACCACTTGCCCGACACTGAACAACGCGGCCGGTAGCCGTACCGCGAATTCGTTGGGGCCGAAGATTCTTATTGCCGCGGCCTCGGCCCAATATGCCAGCGGAGGCTTTTCGAAATACAGCTCGAAGTCGTCGCGCGGCGTGACATAGTCGCCTGACAAAACCATCTCGCGCGCGATTTCCGCGTAGCGGCCTTCGTCTGGCTCCCAGAGCGCGGGTCGACCGAGGCCGGGAAGATAGAGAATCACAGCGAGCAGCGCATAGATGGTGAGTCGGAGGGAGCGGTTGGCGGCGAGCATCGTCGATGCAGTCTCGCGACCTGATCACCCGCGGTCAACCGGGTCGGCAGGCACTGTCTTTAATTTCGCGATGCTGTCTGCAAGAATCACATCACGCGACGGTGGTTTCGGATGGGTAGATAGACGGTCAGGTCGCGCACGTTTCTTGAGCTTGCCAGGCAAAATAACACCGATTCGAGGAACTTCGGCCGTATCGCGCACCGTGGGCGAACTGGTATCGATCGTGGTGCCGGTCTTCAACGAATCGGCGAACCTCGCATCGCTGTGGTCGCGGCTCAAGCCGGTGCTCGACGGCCTGGACCGTCCGTGCGAGACGATCTTTGTCGATGACGGATCGCGCGACGACTCGCTCGGTATCCTGCGCGAAATTGCTGCGGGCGAAGAAGGGCGCGTGCGGGTCGTGGAGTTGGCGCGAAATTTCGGACAGCATTCGGCGATCCTCGCGGGCTTCCGACAATCGCGCGGTGAGATCGTCGTCACGCTCGATGCGGACTTGCAGAATCCGCCGGAGGAAATTCCGCGGCTGATCGCGGCGATCGACGAAGGCAACGACGTGGTCGGCGGATGGCGCGAGGAACGTCACGACCAGGCGTATCGCCGATATGCGTCGCGGCTGCAGAACCGGCTGACCTCGTTAGTCGTCGGCGTGCCGATGCATGACTACGGATGCATGCTGCGCGCGTATCGGCGTCATATCGTCGAAACGGTGGTCGACTGCGATGAGAAAGCGGCGTTCGTACCGGCGCTGGCGAACACGTTCGCCAAGCGTGTCGCCGAGATCCCGGTCGGTCATGACGATCGGGCAAGCGGCGCGTCGAAGTACAACTTGTTCAGTTTGGCGAAGCTCAGTCTCAACCTGATCACCGGATTTTCGCTGATTCCGATCCAGATGCTGAGCATGACCGGGATCGGAATTTCGTTCCTGGCCGTGATGATGGCGGTCGTGCTCCTTGGGCATCGGCTGATCTACGGCCCGCAAGAAGAAGGTGCGCTGTGGACGCTGTTCGCGGTGCTGTTCTTCTTCATCGGGATGATATTCCTGGCGCTTGGGCTGATCGGCGAGTACGCCGGACGTATCTATATAGAAGTGCGACGGCGCCCCACCTACATCATCCGAAAGATCCATGCGCCTGACCGCAAGCCGGGCGATTCGCAAGCGGACAAAGTGCGCGAGGTCTACGAAGGGGACCGCAAATCCGATGATTCTCGCGCCGAAAAGCGCGATTGACGATCAATCGTGGAGTCCAACCTCTCGAGCGTCGCGTCCGGCGCGACTGTGAAATCGGCTCGATGCGTGCTGTTCGCGTACCACGATTCGGGTTACGCGTGCATGAACGCGTTGCTGAAGATAGGCGCGCCGATCGTCGCGCTGTTCACGCATCGCGACGATGCGCATGAAGAGATCTGGTGGCGGTCGTGTGCGGAACTGGCCGCGCGCCACGACGTCCCGGTGCATATAGATGAGAGCATCGAGGCAGTGGCGGCGGCGATCGGCGCATTGAAGCCGTCGATAATCTATTCTTTTTCCTACCGCCACCTGATTCCCGAGAGCGTGCTCGAACTGGCTCCGCTCGGTGCCTTCAATCTGCACCCGTCGTTGCTGCCGGCGTATCGGGGGCGCGCGCCGGTGAACTGGGTGCTGGTGAACGGAGAGCGCGAGACGGGCGTCACGCTGCATCATATGGTCGCGCGCGCGGACGCCGGAGATATAGTAGGGCAGCGTGCGGTCGCGATCGACGACAGCGACAATGCGCTGATGTTGTACCGCAAGCTGGTGCCGTTGGGCGTCGAGCTGATCGATGAGCTGCATCCAAAGATCGTCGCCGGCTTCGCGCCGCGGCGAAAGTTGGAAATCGCGAAGGGCAGTTACTTCGGGCGCCGCAGGCCGGAGGACGGGCGGATAGATTGGCGATGGCCGGCGCGAAGAATTTTCAACCTGGTGCGAGCCGTGACGCATCCGTATCCCGGTGCGTTCTGTTTCGTTGACGGGCGTAAGCTGCTGGTATGGGAAGCGAAAATTGGCGCGGGAAATGGTCCATGCGGTGCGCCCGGTAAAGTCGTGCGCGAACTGGCGGACGGTGCACTTGAAATTGCGGCCGGCGACGGCAGTGTGATCGTGAAGGTTGCGCAGTTCGAGGGAGGCGTCGAAGGCATTGCGCGCGAGGCTCTTTCGCAATCGGCGCGCGTCAAAGATACTATTCAATTCGATTAGTTTCGCGGAGGTCACATGCAGCTCGACCCGGCGCCTGATTTTCAATTTTCGTGGAAGTCGCACTAAAGATCGACGTCGATACCCATCAGGGGCTCGAGCTGGGCGTGCCGCGACTCGCCGCGATGCTCGAGAGCGAGGGCGTCGCAGCGAGTTTCTACGTGTCGATGGGGCCGGACAATTCCGGGCGCGCGATTCTGCGGGTGTTTCGAAATCGCGGATTCCTGGCGAAGATGTTTCGCACCAAGGCCGTCTCGATGTACGGCACGCGCACTGTTCTCTCCGGGACTCTGCTGCCGTCGCGGCCGATCGCATTGTCGTTCCCCGAAATCATCCGCGACTTGAAAGCGCGCGGCTTCGAGGTTGGCGTGCACGGCTACGATCACGTGCGGTGGCAGGATCATCTTGATGACATCGGCGAGGCCGGCGTACGCAACGAACTCGAAGATGCGTTCGAGGCATACCGCGCGATACTGGGTGAACCGTCGAGGAGTTTCGCCGCTCCCGGATGGCGTACAAACAATGAGGCGCTCATTGCGCTCGACGCGATGGGTCTCGACTATCGCAGTGACACGCGAGGAATCGCGCCCTACCAATGCGTCGTCGAGGGGCAAGTTCTCGCGACGCCGGAGATTCCGACCACGTTGCCGACCCTGGACGAGGTGATGGGGCGGCGCGATTTGTCCGATGACGATGCCGTGCGCGAGTTCTATCTCGGCTTGTGTAAGCCCGACGCGCTGAACGTGCATACGATTCACGCCGAGACCGAAGGGATGGGGCAGCTGGAGAGCTTCACGGCGCTGATTCGTGCGCTGAAGGAACGCGAGGCAACATTTGTGCAACTGCGCGAGGTGTCGAGGCGGATGAATCGCGCGGAACTGCCGGCATGCGAGGTGATTCGCAGCACGCTGCCTGGCCGGGCAGGGTGGATTTCGGCGCAGGGGCCGGCGCGCGTTCCGCCCGAATGACGAATCAGTCGCGGGTGTGTTATACCCCGGGGACTAGAATTCAAACGCAGAGGTTCCGCAATGCCGACGCAAAATCATTTTGCCGATAGTCCACGTGAAGTAGGCCTCGATCCAGCAAAAGTGGAAGCGCTTTTCAGTCGTGCAGAGCGCGAAGTTAAAGATGGGCTGCTGCCATCGACGCAGATCGCGATCGCTCGTAACGGAAAAATCGGTGCGATGCGCACGGTTGGGCGCGCGGTCCAGGGTGGAAGTGAGAAGCCTGCGACCAACGACACGCTCTACGTGATTTTTTCCTGCACCAAGGCGATCATGTCGGCGGCCTCGTGGATTCTGATCGGCGAGGGCAAACTCAAGCCTAGCGAGGTGGTCGCGGAGATCATCCCCGAGTTCGGAACCAACGGTAAGGACAAGATGACCGTCGAGCAGGTGCTCCTCCACGTCGGCGGATTTCCCAACGCGCCGTATCCGCAGGACGAATGGGGCGACAAGAGCAAACGGCTCGAGCGGTTTGCCAAGTGGCGGCTGGAATGGCCGGTCGGCAGCAAGTTCGAATACCATCCGACGTCGGGCTTCTGGGTGATCGCGGAAATAATCGAACGTCGCACCGGCAAGGATTTCCGTCAGTTCGTGCACGAACGTATTTCGACGCCGCTCGGACTTCCGGAATTGCGGGTCGGCCTGCCGCGCGAATTTCAAAGTCGCGTTGCGCAGCTTTGCTATGTCGGAGAGGCACTATCCGATGAGGAGCGAAAGAAACTCGGCTTGCCTGCGATGCCCGAGACCGAAGTCACCGAGGACGCGATCTTAGGATTCAATCGCCCCAATGTGATGGAAGCCGGCGTGCCCGGCGGCGGCGGAGTGATGACGGCGGGCGACCTCGCGCTCTTCTACCAGGGCCTGTTGCACAATCGCAGTGTCGACGGCGCGCCGATCATCAAGCCTGAAGCATTGAAAGATGCTTTGCGAGTCAGGTCGGGTGACTACAAGGATCCGATTTTCGGTGTCAAGTGCAACCGCGCGCTCGGAGTAGTTGTGGCCGGAGGCGACGGGCTCGCGAACTACCGCGGTTTCGGCAAGACCAACTCGGCGCTGGCATTCGGTCACGGCGGCGCGGGCGGACAGATCGGATGGGCCGATCCGGCGACAGGGATTTCGATCGGCTACACCACCAACGGTTTCGACCGCAACGACGTGCGACTGGGACGTCGCGGCGTCGCAATCTCAAGCCTCGCAGCAGTCTGCGCAGCGTAGAGGTGACGGCCTACTCAGCGAACGGGTTGCTGACCACGATCGTGGCTTCGCGCTCTTTGCCGACGCCGATCATTGCGATTGGCACTCCTACCAGTTCGCTGATTCTCTCGACGTAGCGGCGCACGCTCGACGGTAATTCTGCGAGCGTGCGCGCGCCGGCCGGGCTCTCGCTCCATCCGGGCATCTCTTCGAAAATCGGCTTGGCGTTGATAAGCATCCGATGTGACGGCGGCATATCGTCGTAGCGCTTTCCCTTCACGACGTAGCCGACGCAAATTTTAATCGGATCGATCCCGGTCAGAACGTCGAGCTTGGTGAGCGCGAGCGCCCACATCCCGTTGACGCGAGCGGTGTAACGCGCGAGCACGGCATCGAACCATCCGATCCGTCGCGGACGACCGGTGGCGCTGCCGAACTCGTCGCCTTCTTCACGCAATGAATCCGCGAGATAGCCAGTGAACTCACTGGGAAATGGTCCCCCACCGACGCGCGTCGTGTAGCCCTTGCTGATGCCAAGTACCGCCTCGAGATTTCCCGGCCCGATGCCGGTGCCGCCGAAGACTGCGCTGGCTACGCAACTCGATGAGGTCACGTATGGGTAGGTGCCGTGATCGATGTCGAGCATCGTGCCGTGGGCGCCTTCGAACAGCACGCGCTGGCCGGCGTCGATCGCTTCGCTGACGAACGCGCCCGTGTCGCACAGATAAGGGAGCAACTTGCGACGCGCTTTTTTCATTGCGTCGATCGTTTCGTCGGCCTTGATTGGTTTCGTTTTGAGCAATGCCTTCAGGTAGGCGTTCTTCTCGATGATGTTGCGGCGGAGCTTCTCTTCGAAAAATTTGAAATCGAGCAAGTCTTCGAATCGCAATCCCACCCGCGCCATCTTGTCTTCGTAAGCCGGGCCGATGCCGAATCCGGTTGTGCCGATTGCGCGCTTACCCGCACGCGCCTCGCGCGCGCGATCGATCGCCAGATGATACGGCATCACCATGTGCGCTTCGTAACTGATCTTGAACAGGCTGTCGTCGGCGAGATGTCCGCTGCGCTTGAGCTCCGCGATTTCACCGAGCAGTGCGATTGGATTGACGACTAAGCCGTTGCCGATCACGCAAGCCTTGCCAGGATGAAGCGCGCCCGCAGGCACCAGCCGCAACACAAACTTTTTCCCGCCGACCACCAGCGTGTGGGCGGCGTTGTTTCCGCCCTGGAAGCGGACGACCACGTCGGCGTCGGCCGCGAGCATATCGACAATCTTGCCCTTGCCCTCATCGCCCCACTGCGTGCCGACCACGGCAACTGTTTTCATGTCTCTCCCCCGACCGGCGTCAAGTTTCGCGGCCTCCGCGCGCACCTGTCGCGCTGAAACTTGCCACGCGCGAAATAAATTCAGAGCTTGAGCAGCGACGCCGCCGTAATCGCGGGAATCGTCTTGAGCTTGTCGAGAACGGCGCCCGGCACGGGTTCGTCCACTTCGAAAATGCTGAGCGCGGTTCCTCCCACGCGATCGCGGCCGAGTTCCAACCCGCCAATATTTATTCCCGCCTGCCCCAGCATTGTGCCCACCGCGCCGACCACGCCGGGCACGTCGCGATTATGAAGCATCAGGAAGTAGCCCTCGGGCACCGCCTCGACGCGGTAGCCGTCGATTCGAGTCAGGCGCAGCGCGCGATTTCCCAGCACTGCCCCAGAGACTTCATGCTCTCCGGCACCGGTGCGAACCCTCAGCGTCAGCGTGTTGACGTAATCGGTCACTTCGCGCGAGCGCGTTTCGACAATGCTAATTCCGCGCTCGCGTGCGATAAACGGCGCGTTGACGTAATTCAAATCCTCGTCGAGGAACCCGCTCATCAAGCCCTTCAGGACGGCGGCCGTGATCGCGTCGGGCTTGAGATTCGCGGCCTCACCGCCGAACGCAAGCGTCAGCTCAGTGGGCGCGTCGGTGATCAGTTGCGCCGCGAGCCTGCCCAGCTTTTCGCCAAGTGTCAGATGAGGCCCGAGTATTTCGAGCTCCTTGGTCGACAGCGCCGGGATATTGACCGCCTGACGAATCGTGCCGTCAATCAGGAACTCTGCAACCTGATGCGCGATATCCACCGAGACCTGGACTTGCGCTTCATCAGTGGCCGCGCCGAGATGCGGCGTCGCGATCACAGAGTCGAGCTGGAGCAGCGGATGATTTGCAGGCGGCGGTTCCTCGACGAACACGTCGAGCGCGGCGCCGGCCACTTTGCCGGATTTCAGCGCGTCGGCGAGCGCTGCCTCGTCGACGATACCGCCGCGGGCGCAGTTGATGATTCGCACGCCCTTCTTCATCTTCGCGAATGCCGCGGCGCCGACAATTCCCCGCGTGTCGTCGGTCAACGGGGTATGAACGGTGATGAAGTCGGCCCGCGCAAAAAGCTCGTCGAGACTGACCAGCTCGACGCCGACGCGTCCCGCAGCTTCAGCTGTCAGGATCGGATCGTATCCGATCACTTTCATCCTGAGCCCAAGACCGCGGTCAGCGACGATTCGCCCGATATTTCCGAGACCCACGACGCCGAGCGTCTTGTTACAGACCTCCGTGCCGGTAAATTTGCTGCGTTCCCATTTGCCCGCGTGAATCGAGGAGTTGGCGGCCGGAATATGCCGCGCCAGCGCCATCATCATCGTGACCGCGTGCTCGGCGGTGGTGACGCTGTTGCCGGTCGGGCTGTTCATCACGACGATTCCGCGGCGCGTCGCCGCTTCGATATCGACGTTGTCGACTCCGACGCCGGCGCGCCCGATCACTTTGAGCGAGGTGGCCGCATCGATCACTTCGCGGGTGACGCGCGTGCCGCTGCGAATCAGCAGCGCGTCGTAGGGTGCGATTATTTTCGCGAGTTCGTCGGGCTTGAGGCCCGTCTTGACGTCAAACTGTAACTGCGGGAAGCGCTTGAGGACCTCGATCCCCTGCGCCGCAAGCGAGTCGCTTAGAAG
>NZ_JBAUYR010000140.1:0-2300 GCF_049584895.1 Binatus sp. (SeqCode) | reverse complement strand
CCCGTGATGAGTTGCACCGCGTCCATGTAAATCTGATCGAGGTCTGGCCGCTCTTCGCGATCGACTTTAATCGGGACGAAGTTCTCATTGATCAGCCGCGCGATCGCATCGTTCTCGAACGACTCCCGCTCCATCACGTGGCACCAGTGGCACGCCGAGTAACCGATCGACAGCATGATCGGCTTGTTCTCGGCCTTCGCGCGATCCAGCGCCTCCGGCCCCCACGCATACCAGTCCACGGGATTGTGCGCATGCTGGCGCAGGTACGGACTCTGCTCGTTGATCAGCCGGTTCGGCTTGCGGCCGGGATGACTCTCGGGATTTTTTGCCTGGCTCATGAATCTCGTTCCATCCTATCTGCCTCGCCGCGCTCTGTCATTCCGATCGATGCGCATATGGCAGAGCATCGAGCGCGCCAGTTACAATTCGCTGCTATGGCCTCCGCTTCCGCACCGCGCGACTCCGCCACGCTGCCGCATCCGGTCCCTGACGATTCGGGATTCCGTCTGCGTGCCGGCCTGGTGCTGGTTCTCGCCGTGATTCTCTTCTTCGCCCGCCTCGGTGCGCGAGCGCTGTGGTCGTCGGAATTTCGGTGGGCCGAAATTGCACGCGAGATGCTGGTGACGCACAACTATTTCTGGCCGACGATTAACGGTCACGTCTATTACGACAAGCCGCTCGGCTCGTACTGGCTCGTAATTTTTTCGACACCGTTCACCGGCGGCCTCAACGAGGCAGCAACGCGCCTACCCAGCGCGATCGCCGGACTCCTCGCAGTGGCGCTACTGATGCTCCTCGTGCGACGCCTCTACGACGCTCGCACTGCGATACTCTCCGGCGTCATCCTCGCAACGTGTTTCAGCTTCGTATTCTTTTCGCGCGACGCGAGCGCCGACGTCGAAACTATAACCGGCGAGCTCGCCGCGCTGTTGCTATTCAATCACAACGAAGAGCGCGGCCGCGGGATGTGGGTCGTCGGCCTGTGGCTGATAATGGCGGCGACATCGCTCACCAAAGGCCTGCTCGGATTCGCGCTGCCGCTATTGGTAATCGGCGCATACTCATGCCTGCGTGACGGCTGGTCACAGTTTTTTCAAGAAATTCTCCACGGCTCGTTGGCCGATCGCATCAGAAAACTCGTCGAACGAAATCGATGGTTCTTCAACTGGTACACAGTCGCCGGCATCGCGGTTGGCGGCTTCGTATACTACCTGCCGTTCGAAATCTCGGCGCGCATGATGGGCACGCAAAAAGGCCTCGCGATGGTGTATCGCGAAAACGTCGTGCGATTCTTCCATCCGTTCGACCATCGCGGGCCGATCTATCTCTATGTCTACGTCATCTTCGGCCTCATGGCGCCGTGGTCTGCACTCTTGCCCGCGGCCCTGGTCGAGACGCACACGCTGCGGTGCGCCAATGCCGAGCCGGCACGCGCAGACAGATTCGCGTTGGTCTATTTCTGGGCGACGTTCATATTTTTCACGCTGTCGGGATCGCGCCGCAGCTACTACATCCTGCCGATTCTCCCCGCTGCAGCAATCCTGGTAGCCCGAACTCTCGCGTACCCCGGCGAACTTCGCTCGATGATCGCGCGCCGGCTGCTGACCGTCGGCTATGCGATCGTCGCATTCGCCGCAGTTGCCGGTATCGTCCTGTTGATTCCCGCCTGGGCGATTCTGCCGAGTCCTTATGATGCGCTCCCGGATTTGCCGGCGAAGCCTGCGTTCATCGTGTTCTGGATCGTCTCGGTCGTCGCCGTCATATATACAATTCGCAAATTCAGCCCGTATCGCATCGCGATTTCGATGGGCGTCATCGCATATCTCGCGATGACCTACATTTATATCTTCGCAATGCCTGCGGCGGAGGCTTACCGCGGTGAGAAGCCATTCGGCTACGCGGTGTTGAACAAAATTGGCGGATCGACTGACCACCTCGTCCTGTTCAAGACCGAGGGACCGCTGTTTTATCTCAACCCGCCCAAGCCGCTCCCTGAACTCGATGATAAGCAGGACCTGCAGGACGCGATTGCAAAAGGGGACGCGAAATGGATGATCGTCCGCCGGCGCGACATGCCCAAGCTCGACACTCCTACCACGATCGAGCTCAGCGAGGCGTCATATCCGTGGGAGACGGATTACAATTTCCGAAACAAGGTAGTGCTCGTCCGGCTGGGCAATTGATGGAATAGAGTTGCTGGAATAGAAGTGGCGCAGGCCGCCGTGCCCGCGATTCAATCCTGTGGTTCCATCGCTCTGATGGCCCCGAATTCAGCCGCGGGCACGGCGGCCCGCGCCACT
>NZ_JBAUYR010000139.1:0-30589 GCF_049584895.1 Binatus sp. (SeqCode) | reverse complement strand
CGCAATCTTTTTATCTACGGCTTCGGCGGCGTGATTATTCCGTTCATCGGCATCAAGGCTATCGACATCATGATCGCCGCACTGCATCTCGCGTGAGGTATTTTCAGTGAAAACGTTCACCACTGCTCTCATAGCGACCGCGGTGCTCACCGTGCTGACTGGTATCGTTTATCCGATTGCGGTTTGGGGCATCGCTCAGGTGATTTTTCCGAGCCAGGCGGGCGGCAGCATCGTTGTTGCGGGCAACAAGGTCGTCGGCTCGAGCCTTATCGGGCAGAATTTTTCGTCGCCCCGTTATTTCCAGAGCCGGCCTTCAGCCGCGGGTGACAAGGGCTATGCGGCCGACAACTCCGGCGGCTCCAATCTTGGACCCACCAACAAGGCGCTGATCGACGCGGTCAAGTTGCGGCTCAAGAATATTGTCGAGAGCAATCCGGGCACCGACGCGCACCAGGTTCCAATTGACCTGGTGACAGCTTCAGGCAGCGGGCTGGATCCCGAGATAAGTCCGGCGGCGGCGGACCTGCAGATTGCACGTGTTGCTCATGCGCGCGGTCTGAGCGAAGATCAGGTGCGGCAGTTGATCGCAGAAAACACGCGGCCGCGATCGGCGGGAATCTTCGGCGAGCCTGGGGTAAACGTCCTGCTGCTGAACCTGGCGCTCGATCGCACCACGGGGAGTCATGGCGATCGCGCCGCGGGAAGTCGCGGTGGAACGCCAGGGACTTGAATGAGCGATGACAAACGACTCGAGCCCGAAGCTTTTCTCGATCTCGTGCCCCAGACTCAACGGGGACGACTCAAAGTTTATATCGGCGCCGCCGCGGGCGTAGGCAAGTCATATCGAATGCTCGAGGAGGCGCATCAACTCCGCGATCGGGGAGTGGATGTCGTGCTGGGCTTCATCGAGACGCATGGTCGCCGTGAGACCGAGGAGCGGATAGGCAACCTCGAGCTCGTTCCGCGGCGCAAGATCCAGTACCGCGAAGTTGAGATCGAAGAGATGGACGTCGACGCGATCATCGCGCGCAAGCCCGACGTGGTAGTGGTCGACGAACTCGCGCATACCAACGCGCCCGGCTCGCACCATCCTAAGCGCTACCAGGACGTCGAGGAGATAGTCGGCACCGGCATCAACGTGATCACCGCCATCAATATCCAGCACGTCGAGAGTCTGAACGCGTTGATGAAGCGCGTCACCGGCATCGACGTTCGCGAGACAGTGCCCGATTCGTTCCTGGCGCGCGCTGATCAAATCGTCAATATCGACGTGCCGGTCGAAGCCCTGCGCGAGCGGTTGCGCGAAGGAAAGATTTACCCGCCGAATCAGGTTGAAAACGCGCTTAAAAATTTTTTCAAGCCGAGCAACCTCGCGTCGCTGCGCGAACTGGCGCTGCGTGAGGTCGCACGCAGCCTGGATCGGCAGCGCCTCGACCGCGAATCGATCAAGCGCGAAGGCGGTCATCGCGCGAACGTGGTCGATCGCATCATGGTCGGAGTTTCGTCCAACGCCGCCGACACCGGGCAACTGCTGCGCAAGGCTTCGCGCATCGCGGGACAGCTCAACGCCGAATGGTATGCGGTACATATCGAGACGCCCTCCGAATCGGTGAAAAATATCGGCACCAGCGATTTCGTCGCGCTGCTCGACAACATCAATGTGGCCAGCGATCTCGGCGCCGAAACCGTGTGGCTCAAATCCGACGACGTGGTCAAAGCGTTGATCGATTTCGCGCACGATAAAGGCGTGTCGAAGGTGATCGTCGGACGGACTCATCAGCCGCGATGGCGCCGACTGCTCAAGGGCGATGTGGTGGCGCGGCTGGTTGCGGACGCAACCGACCTCGACGTGGAAATCGTCGCGACCGACGAACGGGAGGACTCGCGATGAGCGCTCCGTCGCTGCAGCGGCGAATCCGCAACGGCACTCTGCTGATGCTGGCGTTGGTGGTTCTGCTGGGACTCTACACGTTGCCGCGGGTGTACCGGCTGGGCGGCGCAATCAGGCAGACGCTCTATAAGAACTACGTCAGCATCGAAGCCGCCCAGAACATGCACGCGGCGCTCAACACTCTCCAGGTGGCTGAGCACGATGGCAAGGCCAAGGACGTTCTGCCCAGCGCGCGGCACGATTTTTTGCAATGGCTCGACGTCGAAAATCACGACTTCACTGAAGTTGGCGAACCCGAACTCGCCGCCGATATCACTCGGCGCGCCAACAAACTGTTTGCCGACGTAGGTGCGGCGCCGTCCGGCGTCAATCACGATCGCGAATTCGCCGAATTGCACGGGCGGCTTGACGATCTGATCGCGATGAACAAAGCCGCGATGTTCCGCGCGGACAGCCGGTCGGTGCAGCTGGGCAAGCATCTCGCATACGAATTCGCCGGCGGCCTGGTGCTGGTGTTGCTGGTCGGCGCTGCCGTCTCGTGGGGATTGGCATGGCGGCTCTCAAAGCCGCTGACCGAGCTCACCGAGCGGCTGCGCGGAATCAGTCAGCGCAAGTCGCAGGTACGCCTCGGTCCCCAGCCGCTCGCCGAGCTCGAAGCGGTCGCGCGCGAATTCAACCAGATGGCCGAGCGGCTGGAGCAGTACGACAAGCTCAACGTCGAGCGCCTGGTTTACGAAAAGAGCAAGACCGAGGCAATCATCGAGAGCCTCGAAGACGGCGTCGTGCTAATAGACAGCGACGGAATAGTCGCGCACATAAATGAGATCGCGTCGCTGATCCTTGGCGTCGATCTGCAGGACGCGCTCGGCAGTCCATTCGACGATCTCAGCAGCAACCATCCTCACTACCTGCGCGTTCGCGATGCGTTGCGCACACTGCAGCGGGCCGGGCCCGATGGCCATCGCACTGAAATCGATCTTCACGTTCGCGGCCGCGATCATTCTTACGTGCTGAAGCCGGTCCCGCTTCATCATACGGTCGGCAAGTCGCTCGGCACGCTGCTGATTCTGCAGGACGTGACGTACATCCGCGATCAGGATCGCGCGCGCACCAACCTGGTCGCAACGCTGTCGCACGAGCTCAGGACGCCGCTCACTTCTCTCGCGTTGTCGGCGGAACTGCTGAGCCGCGAGAATGCACCGGAGCAGAACCTGAAGAGCGGCGAACTGCTGCAGGTGATCCTCGAAGAGTGCTCGCGGATGCGTCAGCTCACCGATAATTTACTCAACCTCGCGCGCGGCGAGATTCCCGCAATTGCAGTCCAGCAGAAGCGTCTCGATCTTGCCCGGCTCGCTTCCGACGTGACCAAGCGCTTCGCGATACAGGCGCGCGAGAAACACGTCGAGCTCGAGGAGCACATCGGCTCGGTGCCCGAGATTATCGGCGACCCGATCAAGCTGTCGTGGGTGATTTCAAATCTGCTCGGCAACGCGCTGCGCTACACTCCGGCCGGCGGGAAGATCAGCGTCTCGGCGCGCGGCACCGAGCATACTACGCGGCTGGAAGTCACAGACTCGGGGCCCGGGATTCCGGGCGACGTGAAGGATTATATTTTCGAGCGCTTCGTGCAGTATGGTTCCGAGGGTTTCGAAAAAGGTTCGGCCGGATTGGGCCTGTCGATCGTCAAGGATATCGTCGAGGCGCATGGCGGCAGGATTTTCGTCGAGAGCGCCAACTCTCACGGCTCCCGATTCATCGTCGAGATTCCCGCCGCGCAGGAGATTTGATGGCCAAGCTGCTCATTGTCGATGACGAGCGCAACATCCGCCGCAGTCTCACGACGTTCTTCGAGTCGCTCGGGCACGTGGTTCGCGCCGCAGAGAATGGCGCGCAGGCCGTCGCGCTGCTGTCCGAGATGCAGTTCGATCTGGTGCTGACTGACTACAAGATGGCCGAGATGAGCGGCCTCGAACTGCTGCTCGAGATCAAGCGGCGCGCGCCCGAGAGCCTGGTAATCCTGATGACGGCCTACGCGACGGTTGAAAATGCGGTCGAGGCGATGAAGTCCGGCGCCTACGACTACGTCACCAAGCCGTTCTCGCTCGAGCAGATTCAGCACACTGTCGATCGCGCTCTGCACGTCGGATCGCTGACCGCCGAAAATCGAGCCCTGCGCAGTGCGATCGACGAGGAGCCGCTGCTCGATTCGAAAAGTCCCGCAATGCAACGTTTGCTCGAAACTGCGCGCCAGGCCGCCGCCAGCGACGCGACTATCCTGCTCACCGGAGAGAGCGGCACCGGCAAGAACGTTATCGCGCGGCAGATCCATCGATGGAGCCGGCGCCAGAGCAAGCCGTTCGTCGTCGTCAATTGCACCACGCTTTCTGAAGAACTGCTCGAGAGCGAGCTGTTCGGGCACATGCGCGGCGCTTTCACCGGCGCGGTAAAGGACAAGCCTGGCCGTCTCGAAGCCGCTAACGGCGGCAGCGTTTTCCTCGACGAGATCGCCGACCTGACGCCGACGCTCCAGACCAAGTTCCTGCGTTTCCTGCAGGAGCAGAACTTCGAGCGCGTCGGCGGCGAGCGCACGATCCACGTCGATGCGCGAATCATCGCAGCGTCCAATCGCGACCTCGACTCCGAAGTCGCGGCGCATCATTTTCGCGAGGATCTCTACTACCGCCTCAACGTCATCACGTTGCGCGTCCCTCCGTTGCGCGAACGGCGCGAGGATGTTCTGCCACTTGCACAATGGCTGCTGAACATCGCCGCCGTGCGCAATTCGCATCCCGGCCTGGCATTTTCATCGGGCGCGACCGCGGCGCTAACGCGTTATCGATGGCCAGGAAACGTGCGTGAGCTTCGCAACGCGATCGAACGCGGCACCGTCCTGATGCGCGGCGAAACGATCGCGCCCGACGACCTGCCCGATTCGCTTTTCCACGACTCGACCGAAGCCCTGGCCGGCATTCCAAACGCGGCCAGCCTCGATGAAGTCGAGCGCGAGCACATCGCCCGCGTCCTCGGCGCCAGCGCGACGCTGGAAGAAGCCGCCGATACTTTGGGCATCAACGTAACAACCCTATGGCGCAAACGCCGCCGCTACGGAATCGAATAGTAATTCGCAATAGCTGGTCGTTCAGTCCAACGCCGCAAACTCCCGCAACCGCTCGAACCAAATCAATTTATCCTTGAACCCCGGATAGCTCGCATTCAGCCCACTCGGATTCGGCAGCACAAATACCCGCGCGCTGAATATCTGCTCCTTCTTCGGACCCGCACCCTGGCCCTGCGCGACGCCGAAAAATCGGCGATAGATACTCACTCCCACAAACGCAACGACACGCGGCCGCAGTCGCCGAATCTTTCGCGCGAGGACTTCTCGTCCCGCGATCATCTCAGCAGTGCTCAACTCAGCCGCCGACCGCGTCGCCCGCGAGCAGAGATTCGTCAGCGCCAAATCAAATTCCACGAGACGTGCATCGTCTTCGCACGTGAGCATCTCAGGCACGAGGCGCGCAGCAAATAACAGTCGCCAGAACGGATTGCCGGGGCTCGCAAAATGATGTCCCATCTGCTCGGAACGAAGACTTGGATTGATCCCAACGAACAGAATTCGCGGCCGCGGTTTCAGTATGTCGCGCAGCTTCGGCATCGGCCGAATATTGGCATCTTCATCGGATTCGCGCTTGACCCGCCGCGCGCGCTGCCATAGCAAAGGAGAAGGTTCCAGGAGCACTCGCTATGACAACAACGCACGCCGAGCTTGCAACGCCTACCAGTCCCGATCACGTCGACGGGGTGCTCAACTATCTCGCCGACAAAGATCAGCATCCGGTGAGCTACAACTTCAAACCGCCGCCGGGCGTCCCTGCGCGGACCGGAACCTACGCCAAGTTCATGGTGCCGATTCACAGTGCTCGTGCGATTATGGGCGAGCTATCTCTCGACCGCCAAGGCTTTGCAGTCACGTGTCAGAATTCCTCGGTCGCGAATTTTTACGACGCCGATGAGGTGCGCCGCGTTTATTATCCTGAAGTCGAGTGGCTGGTCCGGGAGTTTACCGGTGCGGTCAAAGTGCATGTGTTCGACCATAACGTTCGATCGCGACCGATGGCGAAACGCCGCGAGAACGGCGCGCAAGAGCCGGTCAAAGTCGCGCACAATGACTACACGCTCAAGTCAGGACCGCAGCGCGTGCGCGATCTCCTGCCGGATGAAGCGGAAGCGCTGCTCAAGAATCGGTTCGCGGTAATCAACGTATGGCGGCCGATTCGCGGACCCGTGCAGGAATCACCGCTCGCAGTGTGCGACGCTCAAAGCATGGTGCAGGACGATTTCGTCAAGCACGTGCTCAAGTATCCCGATCGCGACGGCGAGGTATACTCAGTCGCGTACAACCCGAACCATCGATGGTTCTACGTTCCGAATCAGCAAAAGGAAGAAATACTATTGCTCAAGTGCTACGACTCCGACGGGCGCCGCACGCGATTCACCGCGCACTCCGCGTTCGAGGATCCCTCGAGCCCGCCTGACGCTGCGCCGCGTGAAAGCGTCGAGGTGCGGACTCTCGTCTTTTTTCCGCCTGACATCGCGGCCTGAACCGACACGCAAAGGATCGATCATGGAATATCGCAATCTGGGTAAGTCGGGACTCAAGGTCTCGGCCGTCGGCCTCGGATGCAACAACTTCGGCATGCGGACGGACGCGGAACAGACTCGCGCCGTGGTGGATCGAGCGTTGGACGAAGGCGTCACGCTGTTCGACACGGCGGACATCTACGGCAATCGCGGTGGCTCCGAAGAGCAACTGGGCAAGGCGCTGGGCAGTCGCCGTCGCGAGGCAATCGTCGCGACCAAGTTTGGAATGGCGATGGGCGACGGTCCTTACAAGAAGGGTGGGTCGTATCGGTACGTGATTTCGGCGGCGGAGGCGAGCCTCAAACGACTGGGTACTGACTATATCGACCTGTACCAGATCCATCAGCCCGATCCCGAAACGCCTCAGCATGAAACTCTCGAAGCGCTCAACGATCTCGTTCGCGCCGGCAAAGTCCGCTACATCGGACATAGTAACTTCGCCGCGTGGCAAACTGTCGACGCGCACTGGATATCGAAGAGCCGTGGACTTGCGTCGTACATCTCCGCGCAGAATCAGTACAACCTGCTCGATCGCCGCATCGAGCGCGAACTAATCCCCGCATGTCGCGAGTTCGGAGTAGGCATCCTGCCTTACTTTCCACTAGCTAGCGGATTTCTCACCGGGAAATACAAACGCGGCGCCGAACCGCCAAAAGGCACCCGGCTTTCTATGATTCAGCGGATTGCGCAGCAGACGCTCACCGACGAAAATTTTGCGACGCTCGAAAAGCTCGAAAAGTTCGCGCGCGATCGCGAGCACACCATGCTCGAGCTGGCCGTCGGATGGCTCGCGTCGCAACCGCAAGTCTCCAGCGTTATCGCCGGCGCAACCAGCCCCGACCAGGTCACCCAGAATGTAGAAGCCGGCAACTGGAAGGTATCTCCCGATGAGCTGGCCGAAGTGGACAAGCTCACCCGCCGGTAGTCTAACCGCAGAACGCTTTTCGTCTATCCTTCGCCCTGTTCGATTCATTTGAACCGCCCGTTCAGGGCATTTTAACGCCTTGTCAGTGAGGACGCTTCAGTTGTCCTCGGGAGGCGAAGGAAATGACTTCAGTACTCACTGAAAAACAAATGGCCTCGATTCGCGGCTTCGAAAAACCGCAGATCGAAACGGAGGGACTCGCGATGAGCCAGCAGTGCTTTCTGTCCGAACTTCCGGGTGTCGTCTTCGGTATCGTGACGGTGATCTGGATCGTCGGGACGCTGGGGCTGCTCAATCGCTAACCCGCGAGAGCATCCGGCTCAAGGCAGGAATTTCTTGAGAGCGTTAATCGGATTCGGAATCGACGGGATTGCCGATCCGGCTGACGGCGCGCCGACGACCGAGCCTACCGCGTTCACGCCGCCGCGGATTATATTGCCAGGCGTGTTGATCGCGCCCATCGCCACGCGCTCCGCCAGCGTTGGCACGTCGGGCAGCACGTGCACGCCCGGCAGTTTTCCGCTGACTGTGACGGGAATCGCGACCTGCAGCCCGAGCGTGAGCCGGATGTCGCCGCTCATGTCCATGTTCTTGTCCATGTCGAACCATCCGTCGCCCGTAATCGCATAGTCGGGCGATTGCGCGAAAAGGTCGTGCGTCGTGAAACGCGGGCCCACTTGTTGGAAGCTCATGCTGGCCGACTGCAGCTCGGTGTTTGGATCGACCAATAACCCGTGATGACTCGACATGAACGCCACGTTCACGATCTGGCTGACGCCCGGCGCCGCCGCCACCGCGTTGAGCGCGTCGGCCACGATATTGACGCCCATCAGCTTGCCGTCCGCGATTGCCAGTCGCCCGCTCCCTCGGATAGTCGGCCGGATTCGATCCCAACTGGTGCCGCTGCCCGATGCCGCCACATTGCCGGTCAGAAATCCGCGCACTCTGCCGGCCGCGTCGATATTCTGCGATCGCAGCGCTTGTTCCATATTCAGATTTCTCATCGAGAGCGTGACGTTGAACGTCGGAACGTCGCCAAGAACCGCATCAGCATCCGCCGTCAGCGAGCCCTCGAACATTCCGACGTTCAGCGGACGCGCCGACGCGCGCCCGTTAAAATAGGCCGCCGTCAGATCGAGATTGTTGTACGAAACATTTTCGAGCGAGCCGTCCGTCGATTGGATCGTTGCGCTGATTCGCGGCGACGCCAACTCTCCGTCCGCGGTGCCTTTCACCGCCAGCCCGTTGATCACGTCACTCGGCGGACGACTGGCGAATATCTGCCCGAGTTTCACCGAGTCGGCCTTCAGCGCATAGCTCGCATTGAGCGGACTCAACGATTCGACTCGTGCTTGAACATTCGCGTGCGCTGATCCGAATGTGAAGGCGGTCGGTTCGACCGTTTCGACCCCATTGGCGAAATGAATCGTGCCATTGAGATCGGTGATTCCACTTTGCCACGACGCTCCGGGCTTCAGCGCGACTTGTTTTAGCGTCACCGATCCATCGATAGCCGGCGCGTTCTCGCCAAGCTTGACGGTGCCGTGGAGCTCGCTCATGCCCGCGAGGCCGTACGCGGCCGCCGCAGTTATCATCGAGCTTAGATTGGCGAGGTTGAAGCTGTTCGAATCGATTTGAGCACTGAGCGGTTGCGTGCCGCCGCCTGCAAATCGGCTCGCCGTCAGTTCGAGATCCGAGAGCTTCAAACTCGCGCTTGCCAAATCGAGATGGTCGGCCCAGGTGCCGTTCGCGTTCACTGTCATCGCGGTCCCGGCGGGTTTGTTGAAAATCGTTGCGTACGCGACCCGGGCGCCGGTCAGGTCAGTGCCGAACGCAATGGCGAGCTTGCCGACCGAACCGCGCGCGGTACCGCCGACGGATATGGGGTCGGGAATCGAAAGTCCGGCCGGTATATGCGATCCGACTTCCGTCAGCGGCCTGACACTTTCGAGCAGGATCGAATCGATCTTCAAATTCAGATCGACAGGAATTCCGGACGGGTCCATCACGCCTTGATTGAGCAGCGGCCCGACCTTCCCCGACGCCTCGACGTTCTGATCGTCGTCCGGAAAAGCGAATTTCGTTTCGACGTCGAAGGCCGACGCGGCGTTGAAGTTGGTCACGTCGAAATCCAGGTGACGGACGTGAATCGGCGTCGCCTTTTCGCCGAGGTCGTTGAAATAGATTCGGCCGTCCTCGACGCTGAGCGCCTTGATCGACAAGTCGGCCAGCGACGATCGCTTGTGCGCGTGCGGGTTCGGCGTATGCGCCGCTTTTCTGCGCGCATCCTCAGGGCTCGACCCGATTGTACTCACGTTCAGATCGCCGTCCGCATTCATCACGATCCGGATATCGGGTTTGATCAGTTCGAGTCTCGTGACCTTCGCCTCGCCGCGAAGCAGCGGGAAAAATTCGACGTCCACCGACACGTCGTTGGCAGCGAGAAACGGCTTTTCAGAGAATGCCGGATCGTCCGCAATCGCGAGTCCGCTCACTTCGACCGACACGCCCCATCCCATCTGCGCCTGTATCTTCCCGACCTTGACCGGCCGTCCAAGCGCGTCGCTCACGCGTGCGAGTATTCGCTTCTCGTTGTGCGCAACGATCGAGCTCAAATTGAAGAACGCATAAGCGGTAAGCGCGACGGCGATCAGCGCCACCGCGCCAACTACGATGCTGGATATGAGCAGTATCCTGCGCACACCGCGAGACTAGCCATTTGGCTAGACTAAGTAGAACCGCGTGCCGCAGATCGTCAGTTGGTCGCCGGATATTTTGCAACCGCGGCGCTCGGCGGCGGAATTCAGCTTCGCGCGATCCGCGACGACCATGTCGATGCCCGACAAGCCTTCGCCGCGCCCGTCGGTCGCCTCGACGAAGCGGACGCTTGCGTTGTCCAGCGGCATCTCGAGGCGTCCACGCGCGTCCTTGCGAACCGGCACGCCCGCGATTTTACTCCATCTCTCTGCCAGGCCCGCGGGATCGGGCGATTGCAGCTCGACCGCGGAGTACGCGCTGACGACTTCTGTTCGTTTCGCTTTCCGCCATCCGCTTCCGCCCGCCGGCTCCCAGTTGCCCTCGGGCTCGCCTTTCGCATCCCAATCGATCTCGAAGAATGAGCCGCCCGTGTCGGCGGGATGCAGCTGCATCACATGATAGCCGTCGCTCTCGCGCTCCCACGCGGTCCGAATGCCCATCGCCGTGGCGCGCTCGCGGCGCTCGAGCTGCACGGCGTGACTCTCGCATTGACAGATGACCATGTAGCCGCCGTCACCGCCGCGCCGCTTGAGATAACGGCCGCCGGCAGTGCCGTCCTTGATAGATGCGACCACCTCGATAAAGTTGTTGCCGACCGGCAGCAGCGAATTTTCCAGCCCGAACACTTTAACTCCCGGATCGATGTAACAGACCTCGAGCCCGAACACGCCTTTCAGATCATCGATCACGGGCGCGAGCTTGTTGGCGACCAGCGCAATCTGGCGAAGTCGAATCGACATGACGTCCTCCTTCTCAACTGTTAGTGCGCGTGAAGTGATCGGCGATCACTTTCGCCACGCAGCATGTCACTTTTTTGGCAGTGGGGATGTGAAGAAACTCGTTGGGGCCGTGCGCGTTGGCGTGAGGCCCGAGCACGCCCGTGATCAGAAATTGCGATTGCGGAAAACGCTCGCCGAGCATACCCATGAACGGAATCGTGC
Organism: Binatus sp. (SeqCode); assembly: GCF_049584895.1. Taxonomy (GTDB): domain Bacteria; phylum Desulfobacterota; class Binatia; order Binatales; family Binataceae; genus Binatus. Next base: position 19,434 of record NZ_JBAUYR010000139.1, on the reverse strand, counting down.
CGCCCTCGCCCATGTAGGCCGTCGGTTTGCCGAAGTAATCATTCGAGGCGGCGTCGAGACTGCGCTCGAGCCACGGCGAAAGTTCCGGCGCGTCCCATCCGCTGGCGCCCCAGTTGGATTGGAACGTCACCTTGCATCCGTACGGCGGATCTTTCTCCAAAATACCTTTCAGCTTTTGCGACGCGAGTTTTGCATCGACCGTCGGCGGCAATCTGAGCGACAAGCTAAGCGCCGTGCCCGGGCGCAGCACATTGCCGGCATTACCGGTCGGCGGGAGGCCGTCGGCGCCGATGACCGACAGCGCGGGACGCCACGCGCGGTTGAGGATCAGCTCGGTTGGATCATTGCTCACGGGACGCGCGTGTTCGACGAATGGGAACTTGGTGCTGATATCGTCGCCTAGTACCTTCGCGGTCGCGGCCGCTTGCTTGAGGCGCGCGTCGGGAATCTTCGCGTAGAATTCATCCCCGAGCACTTTGCCTGTCCCCTCGTCCTCGATGCGGCTCAACAACTGGCGCACGATGCGGAAGCTGTCGGGCACGACGCCGCCGGCGTCGCCCGAGTGCACGCCCTCTGTGAGCACATCGATCTGCAATCGCCCGCCGACCAGCCCGCGCAGCGAGGTCGTCAGCCAGAGTTGGTCGTAGTTGCCGCATCCCGAGTCCAGCGCGATGCACAGGCTCGGCTGCCCGATGCGCGGCGCGAGGTGAGCTATATAGTGAGGGAGATCGAAGCTGCCACTTTCCTCGCACGCCTCGATAATCACGACGCATCGCGCGTGCTTGACCGAGCTCGCCTGCAGCGCGCCGATCGCGCCGAGGCACGCGAACATCGCGTAGCCGTCGTCGGCGCTGCCGCGGCCGTACAAACGATCGCCCTCGCGCACGGGATTCCACGGGCCGAGACCCTCGCGCCATCCCGACATCTCGGGCTGCTTGTCCATGTGGCCGTACAGCAGCACGCAATCTTTCGAATCGCCGGGGATTTCCATGAACAGCAGCGGGGTGCGTCCTTCGAGGCGCACGACCTCGAGCTTCATCCCGCGGATCGGCTGGCGGCGCGCCCAATCCTCGAAGCGCGCGACGACGCGGTCCATGTGGCCGTGCGCTTTCCAGTCGTGGTCGAACGCGACCGACTTGTTGGGGATGCGGATGTACTCGACCAGTTCGGCGACGATTGATTCGTCCCACAGCCGCTCGACGTGATTTCGGATCGCTGACTTGTCCATGATGCGAGCCTAATCGAGATGAGTGGCGATAGGCAAAATGTCGATTCGGCTGCCCGGTTCAAATACAAACGGTGAGACCAACCGATGGATGCTTCGCCTGCGCCCGCAAATTCAAATGCCCTGTCGCATCGCGACTTTCGCCGGTTTCTGGGCGCGGCGTTCCTCGCGATTCTCGCCACCCAGATTCAATCGGTCCCAGTCAGTTGGCAAATTTACGCGATCGCGCGGACGCCACTGGCGCTCGGTTATGCCGGGCTGTTCCAGTTTCTGCCGATGATGGCCTGTACGATCCCGGCGGGGCATCTCGCGGATCGCTTCGATCGCAGGTTGATCCTGGTGATCAGCAATTTACTCACCGCGGTCGCGTCCGGCGGGTTTCTGATGCTGGCGTTGACGCATACCGCTGTCGTCTGGCCGTACTACGTAGTGCTTGCGCTGTTCGGCGCGGCGCGCGCATTTGCGGGACCCGCGTCGCAGTCTTTCGTGCCGCTGCTGGTGCCGCAGGATCAATTTCCGCAAGCGGTCGCATGGGCTTCATCGACGTCACAGGTGGCGGTGATTGCGGGCCCGGCGGTTGGTGGCGCGATTTACATCCTGGGACCGGCGGTCGACTACGGCGTGTGCCTGATCCTGTTCGTGACAATCGCGGTCGTGATGATGGGCATCCGAAGCCGCAGCGCGCGCTACGAGGCGGAGGCTGACACGACGATCTTCGAGCGGATCACGGCGGGGATTGCGTACGTGTGGGGCAAGCCGCTGATCCTCGGCGCCTTGTCATTGGATTTGTTCGCGGTGCTGCTCGGCGGCGCGACTGCGCTGTTGCCGGTCTATGCCCGCGACATTCTGCATGTCGGGCCGCTGGGACTCGGGGTGCTGCGCAGCGCGCCTGCCCTCGGTGCTGCGATGCTCGGGATAGCGCTCGGACAGCGGGCGCTGTCGCGGCGCGCGGGATTCGCGATGTTCGCGTGTGTCGCGATTTTCGGAATTGCGACGATCGTTTTCGGTTTATCGCGGAACTTCGCGCTCTCGATTGCGGCGCTGTTCATTCTCGGGGCGTCGGACATGGTGAGCGTTTACGTGCGGACCACTCTCACGCAGTTGGCAACGCCGGACGCGATGCGCGGGCGGGTGAGCGCGGTGAACAGGCTCTTCGTGGGCGCATCGAATGAGCTGGGCGAGTTTGAATCGGGCGTGACAGCGACATGGTTCGGGACGGTGCCGGCGGTGGTGATGGGAGGCGTCGGGACGCTGGTGATTGTGGGGGTGTGGTATTGGATGTTCCCGAGTTTGCGCGAGGTCGATCGGCTGTCGGAAGTGACCCCGTGATAACTCCTAACCTCTCCTTGTCCGAGGAGAGGTCGGCGAAAGCCGCGCAGCGGTGTCGCCGGGAGAGGTGCAACGCCTGACACAGCACGGCGCCAACTCGTTTTATCGCAATTGTTAGACACTAAGGCTGGCGCGAAACGGCAGCACGACCTTCTGCTTGTCGCAAAAAGAATGCAGGGCGTTTGTTGCGATGGCTAGCGTTGCACCTCTCCCGGCGCAATCCTTCGGCTCGCGCCGACCTCCCCTCGGACAAGGGGGGTTAGGATCGGGACGAGATGCTTTTGATCAACAGGTTCAATGCGGCGGCTCCGAAGGTGCGCATGTTGGCGACGCGATCCCCATTGCCAGTCTCGACGGTAATGGAGCGCTCGACTGGGCCGGCCACTGCTATGCAGCTGTGGCCGGCTGGGTCGCCGTAGCGGTTGCCGGTGGGGCCGCTGGCGCCGATTTCGGCGATGCTCCAGGTTACTTCGAAGCGGGTACGGGCGGCGCGGGCGAGGATCATTGCGCCTTCTGCGGTGACGGATTTGATTCCGGCGAAGGCGGAGTCGGGGACGTCGAGCATCGCGCGCCGCGCTTTCAGAGTGTAAACGACGGCGCCGCCGACGAAGTAGGTAGACGCGCCGGGGATGCTCAGCAGGGCGGCCGAGATCAAGCCGCCGGTGGTTGATTCGGCGACTGCGATGTTCTCGCGCCGGTCTTTCAGAATCACCGCGATTTTTTCTGCCAGCGGAATCAGATCCTGCATGTGGGCCTCGTCGAGTTTCGCTTCGCCGCGATGTTATCGCGCGGCATAGCCGTCGAGGAAGATCGAGGTGACGATATCTACCGCGCGATCAGGGGTAGTGTACTCGCGGCCATAGCGGTTGATGCCGCGCATCATGCCGAGGAGCGATTCGGCGGCGATGCGAGAGTCGAAACCGGGCTTGATCGCGCCGCGCCTGACGGCATCGTCGAATACGTCGCTTACCAGGCGCGACAAATCGTTGCGCTGAGCGCGGTACTGACGCTCCTGCGATGGCGGCAGTGCCTTGGGGTCGCGCAACAATGCGAAGAACTGGCGGCGGGTCCAGAAAAATTTTAAAGTGTGACGAATGATCGTCGTGGTCTGATCTCGCATCGAGGTGCATCCCGCGAGTGCCGATCGAATTTCGCGCTGGAGTTCCGTGAAGCCGTCGATAACAACCGCCGCGTAGAGCTCTTCTTTTGATTTGAACTGGCGGTAAACGCTGCCCTTGCCGACGCCGGCGTGGGCGGCGACTTCGTCGATCAAGACCAGATCGAATTCCCGGTCGGCGAAGAGTTCGGCGGCGCTTTGGAGTATTCTTTCGCGGAGGAACGGGGTGGACGGACGACCGCGACCGTCCTTGCGGCGAACCGGGGGCGAAACCGATTGTCGCTTAACGCTCATAATTGGAAACCTGCCAGCATTCAATTCGTAGATCGGTAGTCTTCAGTTTTCTCGGGCACATTTGAAATATGGACTGGCGGGTCCAAAATTGCAACAATAGAGGCAATATCGGCACTTGCTAGTTTGGAGATATGGCGGAAAGATGATGGATTCTGACGGCCCAACGACCGGAAAGGCTAACGCCTCACGATATATGCAAGATGCCGAAGTACGGACCTGGCCCGAGAAAGCTATGCATCGGTGGCGTCTGTGGTTGGTGGTGCTGGCCGTCGCGATTATCGGAATCTACTATTTCAGCGGCCGCAGCAGCACTGATTCCGCAACGCCTCCGGCGATGGCGCATCTGAGCGTTCCAGTCGCGGCGGTGCCGGCCAAGCTCGGCGATTTGAACCAATATATTTCCGCGATCGGGACCGTGACGCCCTACAACACCGTCACGGTCAAGAGCCGGGTCGACGGACAGCTCATGAAGGTAAATTTTACCGAGGGACAAATCGTGAAAGCCGGCGATCTGCTGGCTGAGATCGATCCGCGTCCGTACCAGGTGCAGTTGACGCAAGCCGAGGGCACGCTCGCCAAGGATCTGGCAACGCTCGAGAACAATAAAATTCTGTATGCGCGCGACAAAGAACTCTACGCGCAGAAAGTGATCGCGAGGCAGGACCTGGACAATCAGGAGGCGCTGGTCGGGCAGTATGCCGGATCGATCGAGAGCGACAAGGGCGCGGTCGACAACGCCAAGCTTCAGCTGGTTTATAGCCATATCACTTCGCCGATTACGGGGAGAGTCGGGCTCCGGTTGGTGGACCCGGGAAATATTATTCATGCGACCGACGCGACCGGACTCGCGGTGATCACGCAACTGCAGCCGATCGCGGTTGATTTCTCGATTCCTGAGGACGACCTGCCCAACCTCGAGACTGCGATGAAGGCGAATCCGCAGTTGCCGGTCGAAGCTTTCGATCGCGACTTCAAACGCAAGCTCGCCAGTGGTTCGCTGCTCACGACCGACAACCAGATCGATCAGTCCACCGGCACGATCAAGCTCAAGGCTGCGTTTCCCAACCAGGACAATTCGCTGTTTCCGAATCAGTTCGTCAACGCGCGGCTGCTGGTTAACACTATTCCCAATGCGATTCTGATTCCGGCGGCGGGTCTCCAGCGCAGCCAGCAAGGTTCGTTTGTCTACGTCGTCAAGCCGGACAAGACAGTCGAGATGCGCCCGGTGACCGTCGGCGCAACGCAGGGCGACGTGATCGCTATAAGCAAGGGCCTGCAGGTCGGTGACGTAGTCGTGACCGACGGCGTCGACAAGCTGCAGCAAGGCTCGCACGTGAGCGTGCAGACCGCGGCGCTTCCGCCCGCGAGCGCGAGTGCCGGCCCGTGAATCTTTCGCGCCCGTTCATACTGCGGCCGGTCGCCACTTCTCTGCTGATGGTCGGGCTGTTGCTGGCGGGGCTGGTCGCCTATGGGCAACTGCCGGTATCGGCGCTGCCACAGGTGGACTATCCGACGATCCAGGTCATGACGTTCTATCCGGGCGGCAGTCCGGACGTGATGGCGTCTTCGGTGACGGCGCCGCTCGAGCGGCAATTCGGCGAGGTGCCGGGGCTCACGCAGATGACTTCGAACAGCTCGTTCGGCAGCTCGGTCATCACGCTGCAGTTCGATCTCAACTTGAGCATCGACGTTGCCGAGCAGGAGGTGCAGGCGGCGATCAACGCGGCCGCGACATATCTGCCGACGGATCTTCCGAACCCGCCGGTTTACAGCAAGACCAACCCGGCCGACACCCCGATTCTCACGCTCGCGCTGACGTCGCAGGAACTGCCGCTGGACCAGGTCGAAGACCTGGCCGACACGCGGCTGGCGGAGAAGATCTCGCAGCTGCCCGGGGTGGGCCTGGTGAGTATCGGCGGCGGCCAGAAACCCTCGGTCCGCGTGCAGGCTAATCCGACCTCGCTGGCGTCGTACGGAATGACGCTCGAGGACCTGCGCACCGGCATCGCGGCAGCAAACGTGGACGAGGCCAAGGGCAACTTCGACGGCAAGCAGCAGGCGTACACCATCGGCGCCAACGATCAGCTACTGACCGCGAAGGATTACATGCCGCTGATCGTCGCCTATCACAATGGCGCGCCGGTCAAGCTTTCCGACGTCGCGGTTGCGGTCGACGAGGCCGAGAACGTCAAGGCGGCCGCGTGGATGAACCTGACGCCGGCCGTAATCCTCAACGTTCAGCGCCAGCCCGGTGCCAATATCATCGCCGTGGTCGACCGGATCAAGGCGCTGATGCCGCGCTTGCAGGCCTCGCTGCCGTCGGCGGTCAAGGTGCAGATTCTAACAGATCGCACCACCACGATTCGCGCATCGGTGCAGGACGTCGAGTTCGAGCTGATGCTGACGGTGGCGCTGGTCGTGATGGTTATTTTTCTGTTTCTGCGCAGCCTGTCGGCGACGATCATTCCCAGCATCGCGGTTCCGCTGTCGCTGATTGGAACCTTCGGCGTGATGTACATGCTCGGCTACAGCCTTGACAACCTGTCGCTGATGGCGCTCACGATTTCGACCGGCTTCGTGGTTGACGACGCGATCGTAATGATCGAAAACATCTCGCGCTTCATCGAGGAGGGCGACAAGCCGCTGGAGGCCGCACTCAAGGGCGCCGAACAGATCGGCTTCACCATCCTGTCGCTGACCGTCTCGCTGATCGCAGTGCTGATTCCGCTGCTGTTCATGGGCGACATCGTCGGCCGCTTGTTCCGCGAGTTCGCGGTCACGCTGGCGGTGACCATCCTGATGTCGGCGGTCGTCTCGCTGACGCTGACCCCGATGATGAGCGCGAAGCTGCTGAAGCATACGCCCAAGGATCAGCAGACCTGGTTCTATCGCAAGTCGGAAAAAGTCTTCGAAGACACCATCGCGTTTTACGGCCGCACGCTCGAATGGGTGCTCGAGCACGAATGGGGAACGCTGATGGTCGCGATCGCCACGCTGGTACTGACCATCGTGCTCTACATCATCGTGCCCAAGGGCTTCTTTCCAGTGCAGGACACCGGCGTTATCCAGGGCGTTTCCGAAGCACCGCAGGATGTGTCGTTCGCTGCGATGGTGCAAGGTCAGCAGGCGTTGGCGCGGATCATTTTGCAGGACCCGGCGGTTGAGAGCTTGTCGTCGTTCGTCGGGATCGACGGCACCAACATCACCGTCAACAGCGGACGCATCCTGATCAATCTTAAGCCGCTCGATGTGCGCAAGGTCGATATCACCACCGTGATCGACCGCCTGGCGCCGAAGCTGGCGACCGTCAACGGCATCACGCTTTACCTGCAGCCGGTGCAGGACCTGACCGTCGAAGATCGAGTGAGCCGGACCCAGTATCAGTACAGCCTCGAAGATCCGAGCGGCGACGAATTGAATCTGTGGACCAGGAAACTGGTCGATAAGCTCAAGACCCTGCCCGCGTTGCGCAACGTCGCGACCGACCAGCAGAACGACGGCTGGGAGGAGCATATCGTCATCGATCGGCTGACCGCGTCGCGCCTGGGCATCACCCCAAATCTGATCGATCAGACCTTGTACGACGCCTTCGGACAGCGCCAGGTGTCGACGATTTTCACGCAGTTGAACCAGTATCACGTGGTGCTCGAAGTGGCGCCACAGTTCCAGCGCAATCCGCACGCGCTCGACGACATCTATATCCGCTCGAACACCGGCGGCGAGGTGCCGCTGAGCGCCTTCACTAAATTCGTGCCCGGCGCCGCGCCGCTGGCGGTTAACCACGAGGGCCAATTCCCCGCGGTCACAATCTCGTTCGATCTCGCGCCGGGCTACTCGCTGGGCGACGCGGTCACAGCGATCGACAATGCGCGCATGCAAATCGGGATGCCCGCGAGCATCGAGGCTTCGTTCCAGGGCACCGCTGCCGCCTTCCGAGCCTCGCTGAAGAACGAGCCGCTGCTGATTCTCGCGGCCCTGGTCACCGTGTATATCGTGCTCGGAGTTCTCTACGAGAGTTACATCCACCCGGTCACGATTCTTTCGACGCTGCCGTCGGCGGGCGTCGGCGCGATCCTGGCCCTGATGATCTGCGGCCAGGACCTGAACGTGATCGCCCTCATCGGCATCATCTTGCTGATAGGTATCGTCAAGAAAAACGCGATCATGATGATCGACTTCGCGTTGGAAGCTCAGCGCCAGGAAGGCAAGCCGCCGCACGAGGCGATCTTCCAGGCCTGCCTGCTGCGCTTCCGGCCGATCATGATGACCACGATGGCGGCGTTGCTCGGCGGCTTGCCGCTGGCGCTGGGCACGGGCGTCGGCTCCGAGCTGCGGCGCCCGCTCGGTATCGCAATCGTCGGCGGCTTGCTCGTGAGCCAGGTGCTCACGCTCTATACAACGCCGGTTATCTTTCTGACTTTCGACCGCATGGCGACACGATTCGCCAGGTGGCGAACCGGTGACGCGGTTCCGGAGGCCGTTCCAGCGCAAGCGTCATGATCTCCGAAGTTTTTATACGGAAGCCGGTCGCCACCACGCTGTTGACCCTCGCGCTCGCGTTGGCCGGCGCGATTGCGTTCCGGCTGCTGCCGGTTGCGCCGTTGCCGCAAGTCGAGTTTCCGACCATCCAGGTGCAGGCGGCATTGCCGGGTGCGAGTCCGGAAACGATGGCGTCGTCGGTAGCGACTCCGCTCGAGCGCCAGTTCGGCCGCATCGCGGGTCTGACGGAACTGACCTCGACCAGCTATCTGGGAGCCACCAGCATCGTTTTGCAATTCGACTTGAACCGCGATATCGACGCCGCCGCGCGCGACACGCAAGCCGCGATCAACGCCGCGGCCGGGCAACTGCCGACAACTCTGCCGAGCAAGCCGACCTATAAGAAAGTTAATCCCGCCGATGCGCCGATTATGATTCTGGGCCTGACCTCCAACGCCGTGCGCCCGGGATTGATGTACGACGCGGCCGATTCGATTCTCGAGCAGAAGCTCTCGCAAATCGACGGCGTCGGCCAGGTCTCGGTCGGCGGTAGCGCACTGCCCGGAGTCCGCGTCGAACTGAATCCAACGCAGATGAGCAACCTTGGCGTCGGCCTCGAGGACGTGCGCACCGTCCTCGCCAATGCCAATGCGAACCGGCCCAAGGGCGAACTGGCTAACGATCACCAGACGTGGGGGCTGAGCACGACCGATCAGCTGCTCAAAGCCGAGGACTACCAGCCGCTAATCGTGCGCTATAACCATGGCGCCGCGGTGCAGCTTTCCGATATCGGATTGGTAAGGGATTCGGTCGAGAACGTCCGCGCCGCCGGGATGGTCGACGGCAAGCCGGCGGTCCTGGTCATCATTTTCCGCCAGCCGGGCGCGAATATTATCGATACGGTCGATCGAATCTACGCCGCGTTGCCCCAGTTGAAAGCCTCGATTCCCGCCGCGATCGACCTCACCGTAGTCCTCGACCGCACGACCACCATCCGCGCCTCGGTGGAAGACGTCGAGTTCACGATGCTGATTTCGATCGCATTGGTAATCATGGTGGTGTTCCTGTTCCTGCGTAACCTGCGCGCCACGCTGATTCCGGGCGTCGTCGTTCCGCTCTCGCTGATCGGCACCTTCGGCATCATGTACCTGTTCGGCTACAGCCTCGACAATCTGTCACTGATGGCGCTTACGATTTGCACCGGCTTCGTGGTCGACGACGCGATCGTCGTTATCGAAAACATTTCCCGCTACCGCGAACAGGGCATGGCGCCGCTCGAGGCCGCGATCAAGGGCGCCGCCGGCATCGGCTTCACGGTGATATCGATCAGCATCTCGCTGGTCGCGGTCTTTATCCCGATTCTGCTGATGGCCGGAATCGTCGGCCGGCTGTTCCGCGAGTTCGCCGTCACCCTCTCGGCCGCGGTACTCGTTTCATTGGTCATTTCGCTCACCACCACGCCGATGATGGCCGGGCACCTGCTCAAGCCGCACGGCCAGGAGAAACATAACCGCTGGTACGTGGCGAGCGAGCGCTTTTTCAAGTGGCTGCTCGACCATTACGAAAGCACCCTGTTGTGGGTCCTCGATCATCAACCGTTCACCCTGATGGTCTTCCTGGTGACGCTGGGGCTGAGCATTTATCTGTTCAAGGTTGTGCCCAAGGGATTCTTCCCGCAGCAGGATACCGGACGGTTGATGGGCGCGGTGCAGGCTGATCAGGATACTTCGTTCCAGGCGATGAAGGATCGGCTCTCCCAACTGGTCGCCGCCATTGATAAAGATCCGGCCGTCGAGAATGTCATCGCATTCACCGGCGGCAATGGAGCAACCAACACCGCGAACATGTACATAAGCCTCAAGCCGCTAAGCGAGCGAAAGATTAGCGCCGACCTGATTATAGGGCGCATCCGCAAGGAGGTCGCCCATGTGCCTGGCGTAAATCTGTATATGCAGGCGGTTCAGGATCTGCGAATCGGCGGCAGGATGGCCAACGCGCAGTACCAGTTCACGCTGCAAAGCGACGACCTCAACCAGCTCAACCAATGGGCGCCGAAGGTGCTGAAGAAATTGCGCACCGTTCATATTCTCACCGACGTCAGCAGCGACCAGCAGAATAGCGGCCTTGAATCCAACGTCGTCGTCGATCGCGACACCGCGTCGCGCCTGGGACTTTCGCAACAGGCGATCGACGATACGCTCTACGACGCGTTCGGGCAGCGGCAAGTCTCGACGATGTACACGCCGCTGAATCAATACCATGTCGTGATGGAAGTCGCGCCGCAGTTCTGGCAGAACCCCGATTCGCTCGACCATATCCAGGTGAGGTCCAGCACCGGCGGGCTGGTCAAGCTCAGCACCTTCACCCACTTCGGCAACGATACGACCGCACTCGCCGTCAATCACACGGGTCAATTTCCATCGGTGACGATCTCGTTCAATCTCGCGCCGGGAATCGCGCTGGGCGACGCGGTTGACGCGATCTCGCAGGCCGAGGCCCAGATTCACCTGCCGGCCGGCATCCGCGGAACATTCCAGGGAACTGCGCAGGCGTTCCAGGACTCGCTCAAGAACGAAGGCTTCCTTATCATGTTCGCGCTCGGCGCTGTGTACATCGTGCTCGGCATCCTCTACGAAAGTTACATCCATCCGATCACGATTCTCTCGACACTGCCCTCGGCGGGAGTCGGCGCAATTCTGGCGCTGCTCCTCTTCCACATCGAGCTGAGCGTGATCGCGCTCATCGGCATCATTCTGCTGATCGGCATCGTGAAGAAAAACGCCATCATGATGATCGACTTCGCGCTCGAGGCTCAACGCGGCGAGGGCAAGTCGCCGCATGATGCTATCTACGAAGCATGCGTGCTCCGCTTTCGCCCGATCATGATGACCACCGCCGCCGCGCTGCTGGGCGGCCTGCCGCTCGCGCTGGGAAACGGAGTCGGCTCCGAGATGCGCCGCCCGCTCGGTATCGCAATCGTCGGCGGCCTGATGGTGAGCCAGGTCCTGACGCTGTACACGACGCCGGTCATCTACCTGTACATGGATCGCGTCAGCGCAGGATGGTCGCAGCTGTGGCGTCGAGCCCTCGGCCGCGCGAAAACGGCACCAGCCGAATCGCACGTCGCCGACTGACTATACTCACTTCACTAGCTACTTAGTAATGATGGCGGGTGCTCTGACACCCAGTTGGTTGCTTGATCGTATGCGTGCGCGAGTTGCATGCAGGCCATCTCGGCGTGATTTGGGCCTACTATCTGGATGCCCATTGGGAGGCCGCGGTCGTTGAAGCCGGCTGGGACGCTGAGTGCGGGGCAGCCTGACATCGAAATCGGAATCATCACTTGCATCCAGCGATGGTAGGTATCCATCGAGACGCCGCCGACTTCTTTCGGCCAATGTGTAGTCGCGTCAAACGGGAAGACCTGGCCGGCGGGTGCGATCATGAAATCGTACTTCTCGAAAAATTTGCGCATCGCGTGGTACCACCCTGTGCGCGTCCTCGATGCGATCGCGACTTCCATCGCCGTCGATTTCAGGCCGTGTTCGATTTCCCACTGCAGTTCGGGTTTCATCAGCGCGCGTTGAGCGGGATCGGGGTACATCGCGCGGAACTCAGCGGCGATTTGCCAGCCTCGCAGTGTCAGCCAGCTCTGCCATACGGACTCGAGCGGGTAGTCGGGGGTCACGGTTTCCACGCTGCATCCGAGCGATTCGAAAACCTTGAGTGAGCCTTCACAGAGTTCGAGCACGCCCGGGTCGAACGGAATTTGCCCGCCAAAATCGCCGAGCCATCCGATACGCGTTCCTTTGAAGCCGCGCTCGAGCATGCCGGTGAACTCGGCTGGATCCTGGCGAATCGAAAGCGGGGTGCGCGAGTCGTATCCGGCAATCACGGATAGCAACATCGCGAGGTCCGGCACCGTTCGCGCCATCGGGCCATGCACCGAAATCGACGGGATGAAAACTTCGTAGAATTGCGACGGCACCCGGCCTGATGAAGTTCGGAATCCGAAGATGTTGTTCCATGCTGCGGGATTTCGCAGCGAACCGCCGTTGTCGCTGCCGTCGGCGACCGGGACCATTCGAAGCGCGATCGCGACCGCCGCGCCGCCACTACTGCCGCCACACGTCTTCGAGTGATCGTATGCGTTGAGCGTAGTGCCGAAGACCGGGTTGTAGGTTTGGGAGCCGAGGCCAAGCTCCGGGACGTTGGTCTTGCCGATAATGATTGCGCCGGCGTGCCGGAGCCGCTCGACCAGGATCGAGTCGTCGCGCGGGAAGAAATTCCTGAACAGCGGCGAGCCCTTCGTAGTGCGGATGCCCGTGGTGGGCTCGAGGTCCTTCACCGCATGCGGGAAGCCGTGCATCCAGCCGCGATACTCGCCGCGCTCAAGTTGCGCGTCGCGATCCGCGGCCTCCTTAAACAGATCTTCTCGCGGCCGAAGTGAAACGATCGCGTTGACGCGCGGGTTCAGACGATCAATCTGATCGAGATAAGCGTTCATCACCTCGACGCACGAAATTTGTTTCGCTTTGATTGCGCGCGACAGCGCAACTGCGTCGAGCTTTACGATTTCCGGGGCGCTCACGATTTCGATGTGCGCTGCGCGACAGCCCAGCCTAGCTCTGCGGTCTGCCGCGCCTTAGCGCCGCGCAAAGCAGCGTCGGGGCCGCTCGCGTTGCCGAGCTTCGCGCGCATCGCAATTCCTTGCGCGATCGCGGCGCCGCGAAAGAACGAGAACGCGACGAAGAAGGTCAGCTCGGGCATGCTGGCTCGTCTGACGCGTCGGCAATAAGCGGCCAGGAATTCTTGTTCGCTGGGAATTCCAAGCGCCTGCAGATCTATCCCTTGAAAACTCAACACGCCGTCGATACCGGGCGGGCAATGGTACGAACGCATGGCCCACGCCAGATCGCTCAGCGGATGCCCCAGCGTCGAGAGTTCCCAATCGAGCACCGCGACCACGCGCGGCTCGACCGGATGAAAGATCAGATTCTCCATGCGGTAGTCGCCGTGCGCGATCGTGGTCTCATCCGCCGTGGGAATGTGGCGGTTCAGCCAGTCGATCAGCCGATCCATCTCGGGAATTTCGTCGAGCTTAGATGCTTCGTACTGCTTCGTCCAGCGCGCAAGCTGGCGGGCGACGTACGCTTGCGGACGGCCGTAGTCGCCGAGGCCGACCGCGCGAAAATCGACCTTGTGCAATCGCGCGAGCACGTCATTCATCGAGTCGTAGCACGCCGCGCGCTCATGCGGGCTCGAGTCGGGCATTATCGGATCCCGCATGACCCGTCCCTCGACGAAATCCATAACGAAGAACGCGGTGCCGATGATGCCGGCGTCTTCGCACAGCAGATGCGCGCTTGGAACCGGCACGTCCGTGGCAGCGAGAGCCTTGATGATTCGATACTCGCGCTCGACCTGATGAGCCGACGGGAGCAGAGTCCCCGGCGGTTTCTTACGCATCACGAAACGAGCGTCAGGAGTTTCGAGCAGGAAGGTGGGATTCGATTGTCCGCCGACGAATTGTTGAACGGTGAGCGGGCCGCGGAAGTTCGGCATGTGATCGCGCAGGTAACGTTCGAGCGAGGCTTCGTCGAAGCGATGATTATCGCGAACTGCTGTGATGTCATTCTCGAGGTGCATCACCTCTCCCCCTGGCCCCCTCTCCCTTCTGGAGAGGGGGGAAGAAGCATCGGGCCGTGATACTTCGTGACTCACCTGTTTCCCTTCCGGTTCCCCTCTCCAGAAGGGAGAGGGGCTAGGGGAGAGGTTTGCTCCGCGATCTTTTTCAAGACCCCGTCCAAATTTCGATCGACCTCATTATTACTGATTCTTAGTGTGATTATTCCCATTTCAGACAGCGCGCCATCGCGGATCCTATCGTAGTCAGCTGTACCGAGATGAACGATGCCGTTTATTTCAACTGCGAGCTTCGCTGATGCGCAATAAAAGTCGACTACGTATCCCGCGATTACCTGCTGTCGCCTGAAATGGAGCGCACCAAGGGTGTCCTTCCTGAGCGAATTCCACAGGGTTTTCTCCTGCGGCGTCATCCTCCGGCGCAGATCTCTTGCGAGCTCAAGCTTCTCGCGAGTCACAAACTGATTTCGGGTTACTTTCACCCCACCCCTAACCCCTCTCCCTTCGGAGAGGAGAATCGGATAGTTTCAAAATCTCATGTCACACCACGCCTCCTCTCTCCTTCTGGTTCCCCTCGCCTGAAGGGAGAGGGGTCAGGGGAGAGGTTACTTTGCGCTGCCTGTCGTCTGTGGTTCAGGTTGCTGCGATGGTTGCGGTTCCTGCGGCTGCTGCGGTTCCAGCTTGCATTGCTGGATCTCGCTTTGCGCCTTGTCGGTGTCGACCGGGTTGAGGTGCGGGACCCCCGTCAGCCAGCCCCATCCGAGTTCTTCCCTGACGTAGTACGAACGCCGCTCGGTATCGAATTCGACGTCGTCGGTCTTGTCGGTTGTCATCGTGCAATCGACCTTCTGCCCGGCCGGAACTATGAAAGCATGGTAGCCGCCCGGACCGATTCGCGCGGTATCCTCGCCGCAGGTGACGGCAGGCCGAAGCGCCGACGATCCATAACTGTACGGCCGATAGACGTAGATCACCGCGTTGCCGGGCGACGACGAGATTTTTTCAAATGGAGTCCCAGTCACGGCGCATCCGATCGTAGATGACGCGACGACGCCGAGCGATAGTAACAGCAGCCGGCGATTCATTGTCCGGCGGACGCGGTCGGAGCCTTTTGAGTTCCGGCGCTGGCGACGGCTTTCGCCAGGCGGGCTTCATCACTGTAGATCTTTTGATCGATCCGCTGCCGCACTGCCGCGCGCGCAGCTTCGTCAACCTCCGCGTGTGTCGCGTCGTGGTAAATGTTGTACGACTTGGAGGCGTGCTCCTTGGCGGTGTAGTCGGCGACAATGGTGTCGCCGGAACTGATCGACAGGGACGCAAACGCCGTGACACCGATATCGCCGAGCGGAGCACCGATCAGGTTCGCGGGATCGAGCGCGCTGATCGCCAGCGGAACGTGATAGTCGTCGTGGGTCAATTCCTCGCGATAGGTGAAGGTCACCGGCGAGTTATCCGACAGAGACATCGCGACCGCGGGCGGCAGTTCATCCTTGTCGCCGGAAATCAGCTTGCCCTTGAAAGGCAGGGGATGAGCGGGCAGGTCGTCGACCTTGGGCGCGATTACCAGTTGCGCGTGCGATTGATCGGCGAAGCCCATGTGAGTCTGCGTCTGCGATTGCGATTGGTTGGATTGTTGCGTGGTGCCACATCCGGACACGGCCAGTGCAGCAAAAAAGACCGCGAGAACAAATGTATGTCGCATGACCTGGCGGCGCCGTATCTAAAATGGCCTCGCGGCGCCATGTCCAAATAGTATCAGAAAAAGCCGCGCTCCTTGACGATGCCGTGGGCGATGTAAACGGTGCCGCCAAGCATTTGCTCGACCTCCAGCTCTTGCAAAATAGCCTCGAGGTTGCTCCACGGACGCGCCAGTCCCTCGAGCGTGCTGGTCGATCGCATCGCGGCGTTCCATACGAAGAGATTCAGCGGCAGCGTGCGGATAGGCGCCCATTTGAGTCCGGCCGCAACGATTCGCGTGCCGGGCTTGAGATGGCTGACGACGTTGGCGAGCGCATTGGGCGTGCGCATTATGTCATGCGTGAAATGAAAAAGCGCAGCGTCGGCGGCGAACGGAATCGCGGCTTCCTCGACCGAGGCCGAGACGAACTCGACGTTCGTCCAGCCGTTCTCAGCCGCCCGCGCGCGTGCCCGCTCGAGCATCTCGGGACTTTGTTCGATTCCGACGATCGCGCCGTCGGGGCCGATGTAACTTTCCAGCGCCGTCAAGCTCAAACCAGTGCCGCAGCCGACATCCAGAACCCGATCGCCTTTTTTCAGGCGCAGTAGCTCGATTGCGCGATGCCGCACGGGTTCGAACAACAAGAGCTCGAGATCGTAGATGCGCGCGCGTGACCGATATTGACGAAGCGCAGTAGAGCGGTTCGGCGTGAACCAGCGCGTCAGGCGTTGAAATGCTGGCGAGCGATCGTCGGAAGGAGGGTCCACCTTCGATGCCTCAGGTTATCGAGTATCACGAAAGGAACGGAACGTGGACTGTAGTGAAAACCCGCGGTGAGTTTCACACTTCGCCCTGCACCTTAGTATCCGGGCGGACATGCGGTTTGCGGGCCATGCGGAGGCGGCGGCCTGTCAGGCGGGTGCCGGTGGTTTCGTCGACTACCAGAGGGCGGACTTCGCGGCCGGTTTCGTGGTCGATGAGAATCACTGGCGGGCCGTTTTCGCCCCACAGCCAATCGCTGCCCCATCGCCACATCGCGGCGAGCACGTCCCAGAACGCCTTTCCCTTGTCCGTCAGGCGATATTCGAAGCGCGGCGGATGTTCTTCGTACGAGACTTTTTTCAGCAGGCCTTCTTCGACCAATCGATCGAGCCGGCGTGCGAGCACCGCGCGCGGGACTTTCAGTGCGCGCTGGAAATCCTCGAAGCGGTGCCGTCCCGCGAACGCCTCGCGCATCACGAGCGGCGTCCACCAATCGCCAATCAGGTCGGTGGTGCGAGCGATTGGGCATGGCCAATCGTCGAAGCGAGTTCGCCGCATCAGACAACCGCCTCGATTCGCGCCGGCACGTGCTTGTGAAATGGAGTGCCCGCGAACCAATCGCGATCTTCGGTCACCGTCAACTCGTTCGGCGCGACTCCATGCTGAAATTCCTGGCCTTCGCGGTCGGGGTACCACAGTCCGGTTCCGTTCGGCAGCGCGACGTGCCCGGGCATCATCGTGTCGGTGATTTCGACGACGCTCTCGGCGCTCGCGCGCTTGGTTGTGATGCGCACGCGGCCGCCGTTTTGAACTCCAAGTGCGGAGGCGTCAGCCGGGTTCATCCACAGCGCGCCCGCCGGATCCTTCGGGCGCCATTGCGGATCGCGGATGATGGTGTTCGCGGTTCCGGATCGCCGTTGGCCCGCCGACAGCACGAACGGGAACTCCGGATCGTGCGCCGGCTGCTCGTTGTGGAGTGATTTAAGTTCCGGCATCAAATCGGCAATAGTGAGATTTATCTTACCGGCGTGAATTCTGCGCCAGGTCTCCTCATACGGATCGACGCTGACGGTGACGCCCGATCGACTGCTCAAAATCGCGTCGAACAATGCGTTACCGAGCTCGACGCCTTCTCCGCTGAAGCCCGCGCGGCGGAGAGACTCCGGATATCGGCGCGCAAAATTTAATGCGATCCCGAAGACCGACGCCGCATTCTCGTTTCCGGCGCCGAGCGTCGGGCCGAGAGTCTCATACAGCAGGACAGTCATCACTTCCGCGAGATGGGGCCGCTGCGAGACGACTCGCATCAGCTCCATCGCATAAGCAGGCCTTCCTTTGGCGGCGGCCGCGTGCAGAGGCGCGACGTCTTCATCGGTCATCGCGCCAATCGCGCGAACCAGCCGGCGATGAATCTCTCCCTCGGGCAGCGTGCCCGGCAGCGCATCGAGAATCGGGGCGCGAAGAGTGAACGTGTTGGCGTAATCCGTCTCGGTGTGTACCGCCGCGCCGAAGAAGGTCGCTTCCCATTTTTCGTACTGCGACGACGCCGGCAAAACGTAGTGCGCCTCGCGCGCGGTTTCCGTCATCGCAACGTCGATGACCACGACGAACTCCAGCGCCCGCAGCGCTTCACGCATCCGCGTGCTGTCGGCGACCGAGTGCGCGGGATTTTCGCTCTCGATGAGCATCGCGCGGAAACGCTTCGGATGGTCGGTCAGGATTTCATCGGGGATTACGTTCGCCGGAATCATCCCGCCGATGATTCGATGCCCGCCGACCGGACTCGTTTGCGACGACAGCGCTCCGCCGAACATCCCGGTCAGACTCGTGCCCGCATTCATGCCGCCGGCCTTCCCGATATTTCCGGTCACGGCGAAGAGCAGTTTCTCGAGGTAGGAGTTGAGCGTGCTATGCAGCGACTGCTCGATGCCGAGGTCTTCGTAAACCGAGACGCTCGAGGCGCGAGCGATTCGGCGCGCGACCTCGCGAACCAAAGCCTCGGTGATACCGGCGCGCCCGCAGTAGTCCGCAACCGGGACGTCGTGCAGCGCTGCGAACAGTTCATCGCTGTTTTGCGTGCGCTCGCGAATATAGTCGTGACTGATCAGATCCTCTTGTGCGAGCACGCCAAGAATCGCGGCGAGGCAGAAAGCGTCGGTGCCGGGACGCACGCGCAAGTGGTAGTCCGCCATCTCAGCGGTCTCGGTGCGGCGCGGATCGATTACTATGAGCGCGCGGTTGGCGTCGGCCGCGATGTCGCGGAGGATAGGACGGGCGCGCTGAAAGCCGTGGGACTGCCATGGATTCTTGCCGACGAATACTGCGACCTCGGCTTGCTGGTAGCTTCCACTGAGCCCGGTCCCAAAAAGCATGTGATCGACCCAGAACTCGCCGGTCTTTTCCTGTGCCAGGGCGTTGGAGCTGAATACCGATCCAAGCGCGCGCCGCGTCGACGCACCGTAACTGCCGCATAGATGATTGCCCTGCCCGCCACCGCCGTAATAGAAGATGCTCGCGCCGCCGTACGTTTCGCGCACGTGCTTGAAGCCCGCGGCGACCTCGCGAATGGCAGTATCCCAGTCGATTTCCTCGAACGTGCCGTCCGCGCGCCGTCGCAGCGGCGAGGTCAGGCGATCCCTGCCGTTCTGGTAATAGTCGATCCGCTGCGCCTTCTCGCAAGCGTAGCCCTTCGACGCCACGTGATCGCGATTTCCCCGGACGCGGGTGATGTGACGCCCGTCGAGCTTCACATCGACGCCGCAGTTAACGCTGCACAGGATGCAAATAGTCTTCTGCCAGTCGTCACCCATGGCGAATCTCCTAATCTGGTCAGTTCATCTAACGAACTACATAGTTCAACAAGAGAATGAACTATGTAGTTCGATAGATGAACTGACCAGATTA
>NZ_JBAUYR010000138.1:0-8086 GCF_049584895.1 Binatus sp. (SeqCode) | reverse complement strand
TCCGCCGAAGAGGCCGGCGGCGACCAGCAGCACGTTGCGCATCTTCGCGACTTCCATCAGAGCCGACCCGCGCTCGGCGGGCGCTTCGATTGCGTCAGGTGCGGGCGCTGCGATTTCGATGCGATGCTCGCGGCCGAAGATGGTCCATAACAACGCGACTCCGGCCGAGCCGATGCCGTACCACAATAGAGTCATCCGCCATGAACCGACTGCGGCGAACAGCGCGGGCGTCGCGCGGAACACGGCCGTGAGTCCGACGTAGCCGAAGGAGAAATTGATCATGTTGATGTACGGCCACTCGCCTTCGCCGAACCATTGCATGACCAGCGTGCCGGGCGGTGCGATCACGAGGCCGTAGCCGACTCCTTCGAGCACGCGGCATGCGAGCAGCGCGACAAAACTCGGTGCGTAGCCGCTCGCGACCTGCCCGATGGCCATCAGCCAGATTCCGATAATCAGCGCGCGCAGCGGTCCGATGCGTTCGGACACGACTGCGCCGAGAAGCGAGAAGACGCCGATGCACAGCGCGATGATCGAGATGATCAGGCCCGCGCTACTGAGCGAGATTCCGAGCCCGTTCCTGATTTCCTGGAGAATCGGCGCGGGCGCAAGCCAGGCGAACGATTGCGCCGTCAGCAGAAGCAGCAGCAGGGTTTCGATAACCCATCGGTAGGGCGAGAGTTTGCTCGTTTGGCTCATCGACTAATCGCGCTCCCGTTTGTGCTTTGGGTATATCTCGACTGTCGGCCTGTGCGCCACCGCAAAAATTCAGATCTTCTGATCGCCGCTGGCCCATCGGATGTAGAAAAACATCCCGAAGCCATAGACCGCCGCGATCAGGAAAAAGACCGCGCTGAAAGATTTGGTCGCCTGCACGATCATCCCCGTCGCGGCGACGCCGATGATGCCGGGGATGGTCGCGAAGGTATTCGAGATTCCCATCAGGATTCCGGCGTAGGTCGGAGCAACGTCAAGGTGATTCACACCGAAGGCCGCCGAGCCGATGCCATTGGACGAGGCCGCGAGCGTAAGCAGTGCGACCGCTATTGCCGGCGAAGGTGCAGCGGGCACGACGATCAGCGAGATTGCCCCGAGCGCGAAAGCGGCGGTCTGCATCGACTTGCGCACGGTGCCGACAGCGAGGCCGCGCGCGATTAGGGAGTCAGCCAGCCAGCCCGAGATGCTTATCGCGAAGAACGTCGTGATCCACGGAATGATCGAATAGACGCCGACGCGCTCCAACGGCACCGCGAACGTGTGATGCAGATAGGTCGGCATCCAGAGCAGCAGGATGTTGAAGCCGAAGTTGCTGCAAAAATGTGCGACGACGATCGCCCAGACAGCAGGCTCGCGCGCGATTGCCGCCCACGGCACGAGCATCGCGCGCGGCTCCGCGGTGCGCATCGAGGTGATCAACTCGAGCTCGGGCACGGTCACGCGCGACGACGTCTCGGGCCGGTCGGCGGCGACGTACATCCAGACCGCGACCCAGACCAACCCGAGCGCGCCCGAAATGTAGAACAGCGCGGGCCATCCGAATGCCTTGATGATCATAGGACTCACGCTCAGCGCCAGGATTGTTCCGACGTACATCCCGCTGTAGTTCACGGACAACACGCGTGCGCGCTCGGACGGCAGCGTCCATCGAGCGGTGAGGCTGTGAATCGAAGGAAAGTTGACGCCCTCGCCCAGGCCGAGCAATACGCGCGCAGCGAGCAGCGCGACGAATGACGCAGCGGCCGCGATCGGTGTAACGAAGGTTGCGAGCGACCAGATCGCGACGCCGGCTGCCAGCACGCGATGGCCGCCGAATCGATCCGCCATCCATCCGCCGACGAGTTGCGTCCACAGATATCCCCAGAACACCGCCGAGAGCACGAGTCCCTGCGCGGCGGAGTCGTAGCCCAATTGGCGGGCGAGCGGGATGATCGCGACCGAGATGCTGATGCGATCGACGTAGCAAAGCGCGGTCCCGAGAAAGAACAGCGCGACGACAGTATAGCGCTGCGGCCATCGCGGGATTCCCGCCGCGGTGACACGCAATCGTGCAGGCTCGCCCATGATGCGATCGAGCTTAGGCCGCGCGATGCGCAAAAAAAAAGACGCGAGAGGCGAACCTCCCGCGTCCTGATCGAATTTGAGGACGTGTAGTCGAATCGAGGCTTGGCGTTATCTCCCGACCGCGTGACGGACCGTGTTGAGAATGTAGATGAAGTCGCGCGGCGAGCGGACGTCGCCGAGCAACGCCACCCGCGAAAGCATTTCCATCTCGCTGGGGGTAACGCTGTGAACGCGCCGCAACTGCTCGTTCTTCCTGAAATCTTCCCAGGCCGACTCGGCCGGGGTCTCGGCCTCGGGGCTCAGCAGGGCTTGCGCACGAGGATTGGCGAGGAAAAACAATTCGCGGCGATCGAGCCCGAGCACTTCCGCCAAGCGAGTCAGAATCTTGTCGGAAGGATGGCGTTTGCCGGACTCCAGATGTCCGACATACGGCGTGGAGGTTTTGATGCGGTGGGCTACTTCTTCCTGGGTGAGATCCAGTTGCCGTCTCCGCTCACGAATGACCTGTCCGAACGTACGTTCCTTGTTGCGAGCCATGTTGAAACCTCTTCCCCTTTGTATGTACCGATTACGCGGTCGATGGATCGATCCGAACACACGTCCACCAAAATGGTGTTATTCGACACTTACAGTTAGTACCATCAAGACGACTTAGAGGCAAGCATACTAATGCAAGCCTCGTCGGCACAATTAGATAGTGTAATCCTACAGAATGTTAGACTGGACGGCGCTCGAAATTATTCATTTATGGAATCATGAATCGGCCGTCGGCCCTCAATTTCCGTACGGGTTTCGTCCGTGGTTCAGATAAATGGAAAAGTCCGCGACGCCGTCGTCCGGGCGCGCTGAACTCTTGAAATGCGCGACGGCGCCGCGACGGAGGCCGTCCATCGAGACCACGTCCTTGCCGATCGAGTGGCCATCGCGATCGAAATAGCGCACTTCGAGCTGGAGCGGGCCGGTGTCGTCGCCGGTGTTGCGAACCTCGCCTTCGACCGATACCCGGTCGCCGCTTCGCACCAGGCGTGTGTCGGCCACCTTGACCGGCTCGACACCGGTCAGCGAGTAGAACACGTAAGCCGCGAAACATACCGCGCCGAGCAGAACGATGATCGCCCCCTTGCGCATCGGCGACGCGCTTAGTACGAGCGCGGCAGGCCGAGCACGTGCTCGGCGATCGAGTTCAACACCATCTCCTGCGAGACCGGCGCGATCTTGAGCAGACGGCATTCGCGGAAGTAGCGCTCGACGTCGTACTCGCGGACGTAGCCGTAGCCGCCAAGCGTCTGCACCGCGCGATCGCAAGCCTCGAACGCGGCGTCGGCGGCGCGCAGCTTTGCGGTGTTGGCCTCGGGACCGCATGGCTTGCGATTGTCGAACAGCCACGCCGCTTTGAGCATCATGAGTTCCGCCGCTTCGAGCTTTGAGTACGAATCCGCCAGCGGGTGTGCGATGGCCTGATTCTGTCCGATCGGACGGCCGAAGACGACGCGCTCTTTTGCGTATTGGACCGCCCTTGCGACCGCGGCGCGGCCGATTCCGATAGCTTCAGCCGCGACCAGGATACGCTCGGGATTGAGTCCGTCGAGCAGGCAATGGAACCCGCGGCCTTCGCCACCGATCAGATCCGACGCCGAGACTTTCAGGTTGTCGATGAACAGCAGGTTGGTGTCGACGGCGGCGCGGCCGAGTTTCTCGAGTTCGCGAATTTCGACGGCTGACGGCTCGAGCTCGGCGAAGAACAGACTCATCCCGTCGGTTTTCTTTTTTACCTGCTCGAAAGGCGTGGTGCGCGTGAGCAGCAGCATCCGTTTTGCTTCGCGCGCCTTGGTGGTGAAAACCTTGCGGCCGTTGATGACGTAATTGTCGCCCTCGCGGCGGGCCGCCGTCTTGATGTGCGTAATATCGTTGCCGGCGTCGGGCTCGGTGACGGCGAAGGCGACGTGCATCTCGCCGGTGACCACTTTCGGCAGATAGCGGAGTTTCTGCTCCTCGCTGCCGTGGAAGACGAGCGGGCTGACCCCAAAGATCGACAGATGGACCGAGCTGGCCGCCGCCATCGCGCCGCCCGACGCCGCGACTTCGCGCATCACAAGGGCGGCCTCGGTGATTCCAAGGCCGCTGCCGCCGTAGCGCTCCGGAATCGCGACACCGAGGTAGCCGGCGGCGGCGACTGCGGCGAAGAAGTCGTGGGGGAATTCGGCGCGACGGTCGTGCTCGCGCCAGTATTCGTCGGGAAAGTTTGTGCACAGGGTGCGTACCTGCCTGACGATTTCTTCCTGGGCTTCTGTCAGTTCGAAATTCATTTATGTTCCAACCGCTTCGAAGTGAAGAGAGTAGGTCTGTGGACTCATACAATAGGTGGTGTCTTGAAATGACTCCCCACCATCGGTAGCTTCGTTCCGTCAAAAATTACTTTTGCGTGAAGCAGAGGTTGCCGAGCGATTAGGCGGTGGTCCGACGGAGCTAGGGGTTTCAGCAGATCGTGCATCGCTAATACCTAGCATAGAAAGTCAGTGAGGGTGAGGCTAAAGGGTTCATATTCAAATCGGACTGCACCCGTTAGAACTCAAAGGCCTAAGGCTAAACTGATTAAAGACGCGGCAGATGCATTACATAAGGGCATCACTAAACGCTGACCGATCGTCGAGATCCTTATGAATACAAAGGATTTTCGAAGTCGATCAACCATTACACCGGTATGAATCTTGTAACCAAGGCAGCCGGTTAATCACCGTAGCCCGCTACGTGTGGGCGCAGTGGCCGCGGCTAAGGGCCGCGCATCTTGGGGAGGGAGGAAATAGTGAACAGAACGAGGACGTTCCGGGGCGTTGTTTGGATACGCCTGGTTGCTGGCGTCGCACTAATCGGATTGCTGTGCAGCGCGAATGCGCGGGCGGAAGATCCCGATCCAGCCACGACTACAACTACGACGAGGAGACATCACCACCATCACGTGGTCACTACGACGACAACCACTGTCACCACGGGGCCCAATGAGGAGGAGCGACTGAATGCGCTGTCGGGCCAGGTCGGCAACCTGCAGAAGCAGCAGGATGACACCACCAGCGAGGTTAAGAAGATAGAAGCGGCGATGGTCGTAGCACCGCCGGCGGCTAACGTGGCGCCGGTCACTATCGGCCAGCATGTCGGTCAGGACGAGACGAACATAGCCGCGATTCAGAAGAACCTGACGGACAATCTTGGTATCAGCGTGCATGCGCTGGTCGATGCCGGCTACGAGCATAACTTCAACCAGCCGACCGCCAACGTCAACGTGTTCCGCGCGTGGGACGAGAATGGATTTCAGCTCACTCAGGGCAACCTGCACATCGAGCGCGACGGAACGGTTGGATTCGTGACCGACATCAACGTTGGTCAGGTCGCGAACTCGATTTCCGGAGTGACGCACTACTCGAACGTCGTTCCGGTCGGTGGCCAGTGGATCGATGCGACGCAGTACTACCTGACCTACACCGCGCCGCTCGGATCGGGTGTGAGTCTTGAAGCCGGCCGCTTCGTAACGCTGCTCGGCGCCGAAATCATTCCGGTCTACAATAACCAGAACTTCAACGAGAGTCGCAGCCTGCTGTTCAACCTTGGCGAACCGCTGACTCATACCGGCATCCGCGCCAGCTATACCTTCAACGACTACGTATCGGCGACGGCCGGCCTGAACAACGGATGGGATGATCCGGCAGCCAACTCGAACGCCGGTCCGAACGTCGAGGGCGAGCTGACGCTCAACAACAAGGACAAGTCGCTCAGCCTTGTCGTCAACGGCATTTTTGGCCCGAATGCTATCCCCGGTCCTAATGGCAAGCAGGTTTCCAATTCGCAGCTTGGCGCGATCGATCCGATCGCAACATGGAAGCCGTCATTCGTACCCAACCTGACGTTGCAGGCCGAATACCTGTACGCGTCCCAGGAGGGTCCTGTGATCAACGGTCACAGCGCATCGTGGCAGGGCGCGGCGGGGTACGTGGTGTACGATTTCAATCCCGCGCTTGAATCGGCAACCCGCGCCGAATTCTTCGACGACATGGACGGAGCGCGCACCGACGGCGAGGCGCAGACGTTGTGGGAGATAACCCAGACGATCAGCTACAAGATTCCCGAAGTGACGGGGCTGATCGCACGCCTGGAATATCGGCATGATAATTCGAGTGAGAACGCGTTCACCAACAACAATTTCATCAACCCGGTGACTGGCGCGCAGCATCTGTGGCACGGACAGGACACGTTGGCGGCCAATTTCATTTACGCCTTCTAATCGTGGCGGGGAGCTAGAGCATCAGGGGCGCAGCGAAGCGCCAAAGCGGCGGGTCCGAAGAAGCGGACCCGCCGCTTCTCTTTGGTGAACGAGCATGCAGATAAGAACCGGCTTTTGTTCTCAGGAACCTAACCCCTTCCCCGAGCGGGAAGGGGAACCGGATAGAGGTGTTTTCTCGTTCGAGGGAAGGGGAACAATCGAATAGTAAGCTAGATACACGCGATCGATGCGTGATAGTTGTTTCGCGCTCTCAATGAATCACGCATCCGCTATTGTAATCCTGGCGCTGCTGCTGTTTGGGCCGCTCGCGGTTACGAGCATCGAGCACAATATCGAGATCTATTGCCTCGCGCTCGGCGTGCTCGCGACCCTTCTCGGCGCCGGCTTCACGTATGAGTTGATCCTCGAGGCGCTGCACGAGCCGATCGCTATCAGCGTCGCCGTGATCGTCGCGGCCTTTCTGTTCGAATGGCTGCGGCCGGGGCTTGACCGGGTTTTCGAGCGCCTGCGTCAGCGGGTATCGCGACCGGTGTTGACCGCAGCTTCCGTCTTCGTGATCGCGTCCATTTCGAGCATCATCACGGCGATCGTCGGAGCGCTGGTGCTGGTCGAGGTGATTGGCCTGCTTCATCTGGCGGGCGACAAGCGGGTTCGGGTAACGGTCGCCGGATGCTTCGCGATTGGCATGGGCGCGTCGCTGACTCCCCTTGGCGAGCCGCTCTCGACGTTGGCGGCGCGAGCGCTCGATCTCGAATTCTTCGGGTTGTTCCACTTGCTGGCGCCGTGGGTTTTTCCGGGCCTGATTCTGAGCGCGATCGTTGCCGGCGTATTTGCGCGTGGCGAATACGACGACGCTCCCGCCGGTGCGCACGTGCAGCAGACCTACGGCGCGATTTTTTACCAGGCCGGCAAGGTGTTCGCGTTTATCGCGGGACTGGTGATGATCAGCAGCGCATACGGTCCGATTGCGAACGAGTACGTCACCAGGATGGGCGACGATCTTCTGTTCTGGGCCAACACGGTGTCGGCCGCGCTCGACAACGCGACCCTGGTTGCGCTCGAAGTGCACGGCATGTCGTTGCCGAGAGCGCGCGAGGCAATCCTGTCGCTGCTGGTTTCCGGAGGAATGCTGATACCGGGCAATATCCCCAACATTGTCAGCGCGGGCGCGCTCAGAATCGGGAGCGCGGCATGGGCGAAGATCGGCGTGCCGATGGGGCTGGTGATGCTAGGCATTTATTTTGCTGTAATCAAGTTAATCGGCTGATTAGGGGAGAAATAGTTTGCAGAATGCACGGGATCTCGATGGAGGCGCGCTTGCTCGGCCACGGGATGCTGATTGAATATGCGTCAGGTGCCCGTTGCGTTAGCGGTGCGTTCGTGACAGAAAAAAATATTCCGAAATCGATCAACCAACAGGTACAAATATGCCGCCCCGTTAAGCGGCCAGGAGGGTTACGGGTTAGATGACGCCAAAACAAGTATTGGCAATGATCAAGGAAAAGGGCGCGGTGATGGTCGATGTGAAATTCATCGACCTGCTCGGCACGTGGCAGCATTTCACTGCCCCGATCTCCGAGTTCAAGGATGAAGCTCCCTTCGACGAAGGGCTGGGCTTCGACGGATCGTCGATTCGCGGATGGCAGGCGATCGACAACAGCGACATGCTGGTGATTCCCGACCCCGACACTGCGGTGATGGATCCTTTCACCAAGGATCCGACGCTCAGTATCATCGCGAACATTTCCGATC
>NZ_JBAUYR010000137.1:0-68439 GCF_049584895.1 Binatus sp. (SeqCode) | reverse complement strand
CATCTTTTTGTGGTGATAGGCGCTCAACGAACTGGTACCAACATATTGCGCGAGATTCTCAATACCAATGAGCAGCTCGCAATGCTTGGCGAGGTGCTGACGCCAAGCCCGGCGCCTGCTCACTGGGATAATTTTTGCCGCAGCCTGCCCCTTCGCAGCGTCCTTCCCGCCACTTTTAGCGAAACCGAATCTCTCCTCGACAAATACTTCGAATTTGTGCTGTATCGCATTCGCAACCATTGGGAAGGCAATAAGAAAAATCGAAGCCGCGCTTTCGGCGTCGACATCAAATACAATCAACTGCGAGACATCGCGCCGGCAAATTGGAGTTCTTCATCTCCTGCATTCATTCTCGGTTATCTGCGATCTCGCGGAGCTACAATTGTTCACACGACGAGAAATGTTATCCATTGCGCGATTTCGACTTTCATCGCCGCACGTCGAAGTGTCTGGCACAACTATGATGGCGCCGTGATTGATCGCAGCTACCATCTTGATATTCAAGAATGCCTGGCGTGTGCGCGGACTATCGTCAATCATCGCGATGCTTTCCTCGAAGCCGCATCCGGATGCAAGGTCGTCAATTGCTCCTATGAGGGCCTGATCGAAGACATCGCGAGAGCCGGCTCCCGCGAAGAGATTCCCGCAGCGCCTGGACCGTTGTGGGATATCGCGCATGCGCTCGAAGCTCCTTTCACATTTCGCTATGACCGACGCCTTCAGAAGGCCATCAATATCCCATATTCCAGATTGCTCTCGAACTACGATGCGCTTGTCAGCCAGTTAAAAGACTCCGAGTTCTCGAATCTCGTTTTGACCCTTGAGTAGCGACCTTTGATGGTAGATGCCAAACCATGGCTTGATCCAAATGCGAAGGCTGGAAGCTATGCCTTAGGCCTGCTCGGCCTTGAAGAGCGCAAGTTGCTCTACCAACTAGCGCGATATATATACGCCGGCGAAGGTGCCGTAGTAGATCTCGGGGCCTTTTGCGGCGCATCCACCTGCTGCCTTGCCGCGGGCCTGCGGGACAATCCTCGAGCCGTGGGGCGTCACGTCGACGCTTACGACAGCTTCATTGCCAGCGAACCATACCTGGTCGATTTCATTCGTGCGCAATTCGGTGAAGCATTCGAAATGGGGCAGTCTTTCGGTGCAACATTTCGACGAGCCACTGCCGAGTTCGCTGATCTGATAGAAGTTCATGACGGAGATCTACTCGAGCAAAGTTGGCCCTCGGATGAGCCTATCGAGATACTATTCGTCGACGTGGCTAAGACGCTTGCTCTCAGCGGTAAGGTGTTAACCGAATTTTTTCCGCGACTTACACCGGGAAAATCCATAGTTATTCACCAGGATTTCTATCACCCGACCGCATTCTATCTTCCGGTAGTGATGGACTTTCTCATGGATCATTTCACCATTATAGAGGCCGGTCGCGACTGGTCCGTGGTGTTCCAGCTTGAGACACCGATCCCGCAGGAGAAATTGCAGACTGCGAGCCAGTATAAGTTCTCATTCGCGCAACAACAGGCCGGCCTGCGACGCATGATGCGGCGGGTCGGTATGCCGGGAAGCGAATACCTTCGCTTATCGGAGTGTGCTGCCATCGGAACCCACTTCGGCGAACGGCGGTTTCAGGTCGCGCTGGCCGCCGCAATTCGACGCTCAAGACTCGAGACCGACCGTGTATGGTCCGACGGCCTCGCCTGGTGCAGTGACTTTAAGGCGTCCCGCATCCGCACCAGGCTTTATGGGACACCGTCTTTGATGCCTCCTCCAACCTCCGCTGATAAGGCTCACCTGTTGCTGTCGGACATTCTCTCCGAGGTCGCCGCGCGGATTATGCCAGGCGTCAGGCAACGTCTCACGGGATAGGACTCCGCACCGAGCATGCGACCATCCAGGCTCTTAACTATCGCGGTTCTTGTAGTTGCGAGCGTCATATTGCTTGGATGGTCATCGACGATCGAGGCTCCCTTTGTCGTTTTCTTTCTAGTAGCCAGTGCATGGGCAATAGCAGTCGCCGTGCTATCTCGTCGTGAGGCTGTCCGCAACGGTGCACTGGTCTGTGGTTCAGTTTTGTTTAGTATGGGCTTAGTCGAAACCTATATGTACTATGCTAACCGGTCGCAGATCATTATCACAAGAACAGAACCGGTCGAATGGAGGCGAAACCAGGCGGACATGGACATAGGTTCTCGACCGGTGCCAAATACGACGATCGCATTTGAAGAGGCGCTCGGCGGTCGGAGGATCGACAAGGTCACGTATAAATTCGGTGGTAGCGGTCTTAGAGAGATTCCTGCATCAGTTCAAGGAGGCCCTTACAGGGTAGTGTTCTTCGGTTGTTCCTTTATGTTTGGTCATGGGGTCGAGGACGATCAGACGCTGCCCTATTACTTTGTGCGAGCGGCACGAGGCACCTTCGAGGGGTTCAACTTCGCGGGCGACGGCTGGGGGCCACATCAGATGCTTAGGGAGATTGAAACCGGCTTCATTAGCCGTGTCGCAGGCACTCCCGAGCTGGCGATATATGAAGCAATCCCGGATCATCTGCGCCGAGTTGCTGGGCGTGCGCCGTGGGAAGACGGGCCAAAGTACGATCTATGCCCGGATAAACAAGCTTGTTACTCCGGACAGTATCATAGTGCCGACTACGCGACATGCCGCCGTTGGCTCGACAGGAGCTGGATCGTGAGGTTCTTCGAAAGTCACTCCGAGAAGCTGTCGCAACCCTCCGACCTCCCACTATATTTGGCAGTACTGAAGAGGACTCGAACTTTACTCGAGGAAAACGGCACTCGTTTTGTAATCGTCTTATGGGATCAAAATGAGTTGGCCAACACGATTATGAAGGCTTTGAAGGCGAATCAATTTGATGTGATCGCGCTATCTTCTATCTTTCCAGAGCGTGATCTGAAGAACGGACTGCTCACTCAGCTTGATCGGCATCCGTCGCCGGCGACCAACCAGGAGATCGCTGCTTATCTATGGAAACAGGTCGGCGAGCCGTTAGTGGATGCAAAGCACCCGCGATGAAGACTTCGAGCGACTCGAATTTCCCCGAGCGCCTGGGGCACGGCAACAACTCACGTGGCTCTACTGATCGCTTCTTTGGCCTTCTGTTCAGCGCCTTCTGGGGTGTGGTGGCGATGGCACCGCTCAGAAGAGGAGGGTCGATTCGAGCATGGGCGGTAGTTCTCGCCACAGCGTTCCTTGTCACCAGTCTCATCAGGCCAACTCTGCTGGGACCGCTGAATCAGTGGTGGCAGCGACTCGGACAATTGTTGCAAAAGCTTACCAATCCCATTGTGATGGCGGTCCTTTACTTTTCGACCATCGTCCCTTTTGCTCTTATAATGCGCCTGCTGAACAGGGACGTTTTGCGATTGAAGTGGGATTCCTGCCAGACCTCTTACTGGATACCTCGCAAGCCCCCCGGTCCACGGCCCGAGTCGATGAAAGATCAGTTCTAATACCTCGATATGGATTTTGTAGCCGAACTCTGGCGGTTTATGCGTGCGCGCAAGAAATTCTGGCTTCTACCTATGATCCTAGTGTTCGCGATCATGGGCGCACTCCTGGTGATCACTCAAAGCAGCGCGCTCGCGCCCTTCATCTACACACTGTTCTGAGCCAGCATGCGAGTGCTCGGCATTTCCGCCTTCTATCACGACAGCGCCGCGGCCTTGATCGAGGACGGCGAGATCCTGTCCGCGGCGCAGGAAGAGCGCTTTACGCGCAGAAAGCATGACGCACGGTTTCCTCGGCTCGCGATCGAATTCTGTTGGGAACAGTCAGGACTCTCGCTGAGCGAGGTTGACTACATAGCCTTCTACGACAAGCCCTTTCTGAAATTCGAACGCCTGCTCGAGACCTACCTGGCTTTCGCCCCGCGTGGGTTCAAGTCGTTTCGTACTGCGATGCCGATATGGTTGCGCGAAAAGCTCTTTCAGAAACGCATGCTGCGTAACGCCCTCGCGGAATTGAATGGCGGAATCGATTTGGGTGACCGCTTGCTATTCGCCGAGCATCACCAAAGCCATGCGGCGTCGGCATTCTTCGCGTCGCCCTTCAGGCAGGCAGTGATACTGACTCTCGACGGAGTAGGTGAGTGGGCAACTACTTCGGCAAGCATTGGAAACGACAACCGGCTCGAAATGATCAAGGAGATACACTTTCCGCATTCGCTCGGATTGCTTTATTCGGCCTTTACACATTACGCGGGTTTCAAGGTCAATTCCGGCGAGTACAAGCTGATGGGGTTGGCACCGTATGGCTCGCCGCGCTTTCGCGATCTGATCCTGAATAATCTGATCGATCTGAAACCTGACGGATCGTTCCGGCTCGATCTTAGCTACTTTGACTATTGTGTGGGGCTGCGGATGACGAACCCGAAGTTCGAGCAACTGTTCGGCGGACCGGCGCGGAAGCCTGAATCTTCGATCACGCAGCGCGAAATGGACCTGGCGGCCTCGATCCAGTCGGTTACCGAAGAAGTGATACTCAGGCTTACGCGTGCGCTCGCGGCCGAAACCGGATACAGGAATCTCTGTCTCGCGGGAGGCGTGGCGCTCAATTGCGTGGCGAACGGCAAGGTCTCGCGCGATCATCGCTTCGAGAATGTATGGATTCAACCCGCCGCAGGTGATGCCGGTGGAGCGCTCGGCGCAGCACTCGCGACTTACCATCAGTTCCTGAACCAGCCACGTCGAATCAAGGGCCAGGATCTTATGCTCGGATCATACCTAGGGCCTTCGTTTTCGCAGCAGGAGATAGAGAGCCGGCTAGCCGCGGTGGGTGCGCGGTTCGATATCTGCGACGATGAGACTCTCTTGAACGCGAGCGTGGATGCGCTCGTCGCCGGCAAGGCCCTGGGCTGGTTCCAGGGGCGGATGGAATTTGGGCCGCGCGCATTAGGCGCTCGTTCGATCCTAGCCGACCCGCGCAGTCCAACCGCGCAACGAACGCTGAATCTGAAAGTAAAATTTCGCGAATCCTTCCGCCCGTTCGCGCCTTCGGTACTGCGGGAGCAGGTACAGGACTGGTTCGACCTCGATTACGACAGCCCATACATGCTGATGGTCGCCGACGTTAAGAGAGACCGGCGGCGGGCACTCACTAGTGAAGAGCTATCGCTGTTCGGAACGGAGCGGCTGAACACCGTGAGGTCTGAGATCCCTGCGGTCACGCACGTTGACTACTCGGCGCGCATTCAGACCGTGCATCGCGAAACCAACAAGCGCTACCACGCGTTACTAAGTGCCTTCAGCCAGCGGACAGGATGCCCGGTCCTCGTCAATACCAGCTTCAACGTGCGCGGCGAGCCGATAGTATGCACGCCGGAAGACGCGTGGAGATGCTTTATGGGAACCGGGATCGATTCGTTGGCAATCGGCAACTGCTTCCTGGATAAAGCGCGGCAAGATTCCGGTGCCAAGCGTGAATACGCGGCGACCTACGAACTCGACTGAATCATTCACAATGGTCAGTGAATTGAGTCGTCCGCTCGCGCTACTTGGGAGGTTGGCGGAGCATCTTCTGCAATTGAATACGCGATAAGTTCGATGGCCTCAGTTCCGCACGCTATGATGCGGGTCGATGACGAACTTCTTCGGCACGCCGGAATCGAACGCCTGGTAGGCCTCGGGCGCCTGCCCGAGCGAAATCAGCTCGACGTTGACTGCCTTCGCAATCTTGATGCGATCGTGAAGGATCGCCATCATCAGGCCGCGGTTGTATTTCATCACCGGCGTCTGACCCGTCGTAAAGGAATGGGACTTTGCCCATCCCAGTCCCAGCCGCATCGTGAGGTTTCCGCTTCTCGCCGCCGCGTCCTTGGCTCCCGGATCTTCGGTGACGTACAGGCCGGGGATACCTATCGCTCCTGCCGCGCGGGTCGCTTCCATTAGCTGGTTGAGTACGACTGCAGGCTCGTCCTTGCCGCCGTGTCCCTTGGCCTCGAAGCCCACGCAGTCAACGGCACAATCCACTTCCGGAACCCGCAGGATTTTCTCCAGCTGCTCGCCGATCGAACCGCCTTGCGAGAGGTCGATTGTTTCACAGCCGAACGAGTGGGCATGTTCGAGCCGTGCCCGATTGAAGTCGGCGACGATCACCACAGCTGCGCCGAGCAGGAACGCCGCAGATGCGGCCGCAAGTCCTACCGGGCCTGCGCCCGAGATGAGCACGGTCGAGCCGGTGGTGACGCCCGCGCTGACACATCCGTGATAGCCGGTCGGCAGAATGTCGGTAAGGCAGGTAAGGTCCGTGATTTTAGCCCGCGCCTGATCCTTGTCTGGGAACTTGAGCAGGTTCCAATCTGCGTATGGCACCATCACATACTCGGCTTGTCCTCCGACCCAACCACCGAGATCGACGTAGCCATAGGCGCCACCCGCCCGGCTCGGATTCACGTTGAGGCAGACATCGGTGCGCCGCTCCTTGCAATTGCGGCATCGTCCGCACGCGACGTTGAACGGCACCGACACCAGGTCACCCTTGCTGATGAATTCGACACCGCTGCCGCATTCGATGACTTCGCCGGTAATCTCATGCCCGAGGACCAGTCCGGCCGGCGCCGTGGTGCGCCCGCGCACCATATGCTGGTCGCTGCCGCAGATGTTGGTCGTGATCGGTTTGATGATGACGCCGTGGTCGATTTTCTTTCCCTGCGGCGTCTTCAACTCGGGGTAATCGATGCTCTGCACCTCGACTTTGCCCGGCCTCAAATAAACCACTCCGTGATTGGAAGCCATGAGACCATCTCCTTTGCTGTAGTGCTATGTGATCAAAACTCGCAAGTTGTTTCCGCCAGGTACTATTTACGCGGCCATGGCCTTGCTCGGCTCAATGCCCATTTGCTTCGCCAGTCCGCTTCCGTATTCGGGGTCCGCCTTTGCGCAGAGGCGAATCCATCGCAGCTTGATTTCCTCGGGCACACCTTTCATAGCGCGGTCGGTGTTGGCGAACAGCCTTTTTTGCTCGTCCTTCGTCATCAGGCGGAACAGGTTGCCGGCCTGAGTGTAGTCGTCATCGCTCGGGCGCTGGTCGTAGCGGTCGTAGCGGTCGGCGTCGCCCGAGATTTTGAACGGCGGTTCCTTGAATCGGTGATCTTCCACCGGCCCGCCGAAGCTATTGGGCTCGTAGTTGACCTCGCCGCCGTAATCGCCGTCGAAGCGCATGACGCCATCGCGGCTATAGGTGTGCACCGGACAGCGCGGCTTGTTTACCGGCAGCTCCATGTAGTTGGGTGAGCCGAGCCGATAGCGGTGCGCGTCGGCGTAGGAGAAGATGCGCAACTGCAGCATTTTGTCGGGCGAGAAGCTGATACCCGGCACCACGTTCGAGGGCGCGAATGCTGACTGCTCGACTTCGGCGAAGTAGTTCTCGGGATTCCGGTTCAATTCCAGGACGCCGACATCGATCAGCGGATAATCCCCATGCGGCCAGACTTTGGTCAGGTCGAAGGGATTGTAGGGCGTCTTCTCGGCATCCATTTCCGGCATGATTTGGACGGAGAAGCGCCACCTCGGATACTCGCCGCGCTCGATCGCCCCAAAGAGGTCGCGCTGTTGGCTGTCGCGATCGGCGCCGATGACTACCGCGGCCTCCTCGTCGGTCATGCACTGGATGCCCTGCATGGTCTTGAAGTGAAACTTCACCCAGACGCGCTCGTTCTTGTTGTTGATCAAGCTGTAAGTGTGGGAACCGTAGCCGTTCATGTGCCGATGGGTCTTCGGCCGACCTCGATCGCCCATCAACCACGTCACCTGATGCAGAGTCTCGGGCAACAGCGAAAACCAATCCCATACCGCGGTGGGATTGTGGAGGTTGGTCTTGGGGTCGCGCTTCTGTTGGCGGATGAAGTCGGGGAACTTGTAGGCGTCGCGCACCCAGAAAATGGGCGTGTTGTTGCCGACCAGATCCCAGTTGCCTTCCTCGGTATAAACCTTGATTGCGAAACCGCGAAGGTCGCGCTCGGCGTCGGCCGCTCCGCGCTCCCCGGCGACGTATGAGAAACGCACGAAACACTCGCTCTGCGCGCTCGGTTGCAAGGCCTTGGCCTTGGTGTAGCGGCTGAGGTCGCCAGTAATCTTGAGCGTACCGTAAGCGCCGGAGCCCTTGGCATGGACGACGCGTTCGGGAATGCGCTCACGATTAAAGTGGGCGTGCTTCTCGAATAGTTGCCAGTCCTGTACCAGCAGCGGTCCGCGCGGGCCGGCGGTCAGCGAGTTCTGATTGTCTGCAACCGGTGCGCCGCTCTCGGTGGTCAGTTGTTTTGGTTCATTCATCTGAGAACTCCTTGTCAATGGGCTTTGGATTTTCTTAAATTCGGTCAGACGCGTCACTTATCTCTACGAGTTCTGGAACGGTGAATTCTGAATCTGATCGTAGAAGTTGCTGCGCTTGTAGTTGCGGATGAAGTAGGAGCAGATGTCCTCGTTGCAGGTGCCCTCGGTCGTCTGGGTCTTATGCTCGAAACCGCCGAGAAAGGCTTTTGCAATATCCTGTTTAAAGTTGATGCGAGGGTATTGATCGACGATTTTCTTTCTCAGATCTTCCGGAAAGTGCTCATAACCGATACCAAGCACATCGAGTCCGACACCGTTGTACAGAAGCTCCACCTCGAGCGGCTTGTACGCTGCGATGCCCGGAGTGGTGTGTAGAGAGATTGCGTCCCAGGCCACTTGAATTCGCGCGGCGGGCACGTCGTGATGCTCGAGGAACTGGCGAACGGCGTTGGCGCTATCCACTTCGAATCGGTCGTCAGCGCTGCTGAACTTCTTCAGCAGGCCGAGGTCATGGAAGGCTGCGCAGACGAATAGCAGCTCAGCATCGAATGGCTCTCCTGTCTGGCGTCCTAGTTCATTGGCCCAGAAGAAGACTCGATGAGAGTGGTTGATGAGCAGAGGCGTGCTGAACTCGCGGAGGAGCCCGGTTGCTCCCCGAGTCAGCTGAGTGTCCGGAACTCCGGGTTGTACTCTCTGGAACTTTAATGCTGGCGTAGGAACCGGCAAAACGATCTTCGGCCGCCGGAAAGTAGGTCGTGCGTCCGCTGTTTGTGAAGCGGATCTGAGTGACGAGTTTTTGTTTTTAATTTTTGAATCTACAGCGCCCATAGTTATCTCCTTGTCCTGTTGACACCTTTTGACTCCGGCGTAGGCCGGACAGTTTCTCTATGCAGGGGTTTAGCCGGCGCGTCTCACTTCTTGTGCGCCGCCCTTCAGGCGTCGCTAAACGTCGCCGGCTCGGTTACATTCGCCTTGCGAGATCTGGTGCTCTTTCAGATCCACCATTGAGTACTGCTTCGTAACCAAAGGGCGGGCGGTTGCGTCCATTTCCAGGAACCAACGGAGCAGGATGTAGTAAGACACTCCAAAGCCGAGCGAGAAAAACAATCCCGTCAGAAACAGTGCCATCGAGCGTAGACGGAAAGCCTCAAAAAACGGAACGAGAGTCGGCAAAACCAGCGCTGAAGCAATGACGGCCGTAAACACGCGGGTCGTGATCCATTGTTGCCCTGTTCTCATAAAGCCTCTTGTTGAAGATTCATTGCTGATCTTCGTACGCCATCAGCAGCGTGCTGTAGTCTCTCTGCGAACTTCAGTCAGGCAACCGCCTCCTGCGCCTATTCAACAGGCGTGAAGAATGCGTTCGCGGGAGATGTGAAAAGTGGCTGCACAACGGGGAGCGATCCGTGGTTGCCCTATTTTAGTGTCGCGACGCATAATGCGATTTTCGGGCACCGGAAATTCGCTCGGACGGCCCGGAGGCACTTTAGATGCCACGTAAGACGCGAAGCGCTCGCCCTGGTTCGGCTGGTGTCGGCGATTTGGGCCCGACCGTCCATCCCGTACATAGAGGGGTGTTCCGCAAAGAGGGCGAGTATTGGACCGTAGGCAGCGCTGCGAAACCTTTTCGTCTAAAGGACACCAGGGGGCTCGGATACATAGCCCATCTGCTGCGCCATCCCGGCACCGAATTTCATGTGCTCGATCTGGCGGGTGGAATCGCGAGCCACCGTGAGGATGACGAACCCGGCCCGGCCCAGAGGCTGCCTCGCGGGGATGAGGATCTCGAAAAGGCGGGCATCCACATCGGCAGCTTGGGTGATGCGGGCGAGATGCTCGACGATCAGGCCAAGGTCGCGTACAGACGCCGGCTTTCCGATCTGCGCGAAGAACTGGAAGAAGCCAAGAAGCTCGGAAACGTCGAGCGCGCCGAGCAGGCGGAACAGGAGATCGATGCACTGACTTCGGAACTCTCACGCGCCGTTGGACTGGGAGGACGTAATCGGCGGGCGGTATCAGCTTCGGAACGAGCGCGGCAGAGCATCAGCAAGACGATCAAATCGGTTCTCGAAAGAATCGGTCAGAGCGATGCCACGCTGGGAGATATCCTGTTGCGATGCATCAGGACCGGCACATTCTGTTCCTACCAGCCTGACCCCGAGTTCCCGATAGTGTGGGAATTCGCCGCGACAGATGCGGCTTCGACTATCGAGCCGGTAGTGCAACCTTCTGGAAGTGGAAATCCCGATCCGGCGCGCGCCAATCATCCGCAGGCACCGCCGCTGGTGCTTGAGGTTTCGTCGTTCTCGCTGGCGGAACGAACCGCTTTTGCGGGACGTGAGTCTGAGGTTAGCGCTATTCGCGCGATCATCGATCGTGCGCGCGCCGGCCACGGATCGGTTGTCATGCTCTACGATGGACCCGGCGTGGGCAAAACCCGGCTGGCGATGGAAATGGCGGAGTACGCATCCCGCACTGGCTTCCGATATTCGGTCGGGCACTGCTACGAGAGAGACGAGCCTTATCCCTATATACCGTTCGCCGAGATCATCGAGAATAATCTGGCGCAGGCGGCGAGTCTCGAAGACTACCGTGGGGAGATGGGCCTCCACGCAGCCGAACTGGCTCAGATCGCGCCGAGCCTGCGGCGAATTTTCCCCGACCTTCCCAAACCGCCGGAACTGCCTGCAGCGCAACAACGCGGTTATCTCTTCCAAAGCCTGGCGGAGGCGATGGGGCAGGCGGCTCGAATACGGCCCTGCGTCTACCTGCTCGAGGACCTTCATTGGGCCGACGAATCGACGCTGGCGCTCTTGACGTATCTGGCTAGTCGCGTCGCCCAGCTCCCGGCGGTGATTATCGGGACCTACCGTAGCGGATATTCCGATACCAATCCGGCGTTGGTAAGGACGCTGGAGGAGCTGATTCGGATCGGTGTCCGTCCGCAAAAGCTGAGGGGTCTATCCAAAAGCGCGGTCGCGCAGATGTTGCATGGGCTGACCGAGCACAAGCCTCC
This sequence comes from Binatus sp. (SeqCode), assembly GCF_049584895.1. Taxonomy (GTDB): domain Bacteria; phylum Desulfobacterota; class Binatia; order Binatales; family Binataceae; genus Binatus. The sequence goes on along the minus strand of NZ_JBAUYR010000137.1, from coordinate 57,129 downwards.
GGCGAGCCTGGTAAGCCTCATTTTTGAGGAAAGCCAGGGATATCCGTTCTTCGTCGAGGAGGTCTACCGGCACCTGATCGAAGAGGGGAAAGTCTTCGATGAAGCCGGCCAGTTCCGCAAGGATATTCAGATCGAAGAAATCGACATTCCGGATAACGTTCGCTTGATCATCAGCCGCCGGCTCGAGCGCCTCGACGAGAATGAAAGACGCGCGCTGGCAGCTGCCGCGGTGATCGGGCGTAGCTTTAGCTTCCAGCTCCTGACAGAGGTCAGCCAGACCGACGGTGAAGAGCTTTTCACCGCAATCGAGAAAGCGCAGCGGATGGGCATAATCGTCCCGAGCTCCGAGGGGCCCGAGACGCCCTTTACCTTCGCGCACGAACTGGTGCGTCAGACGTTGCTTGCCGGCATCTCGGTCCCGCGCAAACAACAACTGCACGCCGCAGTCGCCGCCGCGATTGAGTCACGCTATCCCAGTTCTTTCAACGAGCGCGCCGGAGAGATCGCGGACCATCTGCTCAAGGCAGGATCGTTCGCGGAAAGCAGGAAAGTGGTGCGTTATCTGTTCCTTGCCGGCAAGAGTGCACTTGAGGCTGCAGCATTTGAGGAAGCGCGGCGCAGCTTTCGGTCCGCCTTATCGTGTCAAGGTGTAGTCGAACTGAAAGAAAAGGCTGACTTGTTGGCGAGCCTCGCGATGGCCGAGCGAGGGCTAGACCAATGGGACGCAGTACTAGCCAATTTACGTGAAGCGCTCGAAATTTACACCAATCTAGGCGACCGGGAGATGGTCGTCGGAAGCTTTGCCAGGTTGACTGCTGCTCTTGTCTCGGCTCGCCGCTTCCAGGAAGCAATCGAAACAGGACATCGCGGGCTCGCCTACCTTCAGGAAGATGTTAGCGCACTGCGGGTGCGTCTTCTCGCTCCCCTGGCGGAGGCGTTGGCGGCCGTCGGAGCTTATGCGCCCGCTCAGGAGGCGCTGCGGGAAGCGCTGAAAATTGCATCTCAGCTGTCTGATTCAAAGCTCGAGGCCAGATTGCTTGGCGCTCGGTCGACTGTGAATTTCCACTACTTTCGGTTGAAAGAGGCTGCCGCGGACGGACTTCGAAGCGAACAACAGGGCGCATCAGAAGCCTCTCCTTGGCGGCGCGCCGCACAACTCCGAGTTCTGCAGCAGACATTGATGTATCTTGGACGCATGGAAGAGGCGCTGAGAATCGCGGATGAGCTTGAGCCCCTAGCAAGGAAGATCGGGCAATCTTACGAGGTTGCACTCTGCGAGAGCGTGCGAGCATGGGCTGAATTTGCTAAAGCGCCAGACCTCGCCAAATTCGAAATTGGCCTCAAGAAAATGCCGAAATCTGACCAAACGGCGTGGGCTGCCTATTGGGAAGCTCTCTCTGAGGTACTGCTAAGTTTGTTGGATTTCCTTCGCGGAAACTGGACGAGCGCTCTGTTACATGCCCAAGCTGCCTCCCGCCACCCCGAACTGGGGAGCTCTAGATACGGAGTTGGAACGCTTTTTCGGCAGATGGCTTACGCCGGCGATCGCGACGCCGCATTAGCAATCCTTGAGGAAGAGCGAACACGCCTGCCTCACAGTGGCCAACTGAACTCCCGAGGTTGGTCCTTGATGCTCGCGCTTGTGATTGAGGGCCTCGTGATGCTCGGCGAACGATCGCGGGCAGGAGAGCTTTACCCGCTTGTTCGTGAATTGGTCGACACCGGAGCGATCGTGCTGTGGCCGATCTCACGCTTCACGCAGACGGTTGCGGGTATCGCTGCGGCGGCGGCACGTCAGTGGGACACCGCTGAAGAGCATTTTCAGAGCGCAATGCAGCAGGCCGAGTCCTTACCCCACCTCCTCGAACAGGCGGAGATACGGCGCTTCCACGCGATGATGCTGATTGATCGCGCCGGCCCTGGAGATCGGGAAAAAGCGCAAACCCTACTTCGTGAAGCCCTCGAGAGTTATACGCAGATCGGGATGCCCCGCCACATCGAGATGACTCAGACTCTCCTCGGCCAGACCACCGGCGGCTAGCACATCGAGCTGTAGGTCTGCTTGACGCGTGCTTATCAGCGCCGTCATGCATCCGGCCGTGGTGCCAAGAACGTGTCGTGCCAAGAACGTTTAAAGGCATTTTTCACGCCGGATGAATTCGACCCAAGGTGACACCGCCGAAGATAGCGGTTTGTGCCCACACTTTTCACGCCTTAGGTATTGGAAGGCGGCGGGCGTGGGGGGGCGGATGATATCCAGAACAACGTTTCCTGTTTGGAATGAAGGCGTTGTTCAATGTGCTTCGAAATGCCGTTCAAGCCCGACAGGTGAAGGGTTTAGCATTACTCGAGGTCCTGATTCACAGTTTGGAGACGAGATAACGCGCAACGGACATGCACGCAAGGCTTGTCAATGGATAACAACGGACGTCATAGCATCTCTGGTACGGAGATTGTCGATGGGACGGTCGAACATCATGACGAAGCAGACTTGAAGGGGCCTTCAATATCGGAAGAGCAAAAGAGCCTTCATGAAGAAGTTGAGCGGTTGCGGCTTGAAGTTGAGCACTTGCTCGACCAGCAGAAAGCTCTACAGAAAACTCCGCAATCGGACGATCTACGCGTCGATGAGGACGTCAAGGACCATGAAGGCGATGACTCCAGCGCACGGAATCCCGGTGATCGCCGCGGTGTTCTCAATCGGCGTCCTGTAAGACTGATGCTGGCAGTGGTCGTTGCGTCCCTCCTATGCGCAGGCGGGATTCGGTTCTGGAATTACCTGCAATCGTACGAATGGACCGACGATGCCGAAATCGATGGCCATCTCGATCCAATAAGCACGCGCATAAACGACACCGTCATTCGCGTCTACGTCGAGAACACCTATCACGTAAAAGAAGGCCAGACTTTGGTCGATCTCGACCCGCGCGACTACCAGGTTGCGGTGGAAAACGCTGAGGCCAACCTCGCCCAAGCCAAGCAGGGCGTGAAAGCGGCGCGGCAGAACTACGAGCTGGCGGTTGCCAATCTCAACGCGGCGATCGCAACAAACTACAAGGCGCAACTGGATGTGAAGCGTTTCGGCGAGCTGTTAGAGCAGGCGGTGATTTCGCGCGAGGTTGACGATGAAATCGTGATGACAGGCAGGGTCGATGCGGCCGCAGTCAACTCGGACCGCGCGGAGATCAGAGCGACGGCCCAGATGGTCGGCCAGGCACAAGCCGCAGTGCAAGCCGCTCAAGCTTCGCTGGATCAGGCCAAGCTCAACTTGAGCTATACGCATATCGTCGCGCCCGCCACCGGAGTGGTCGGCGATAAAACGGTCCAGGTCGGACAGCGCGTGCAACCGGGCGAGCAGCTGCTTAGCGTCGTTCCGCTCAACGATATCTGGATCACCGCTGACTTTCGCGAGACGCAGCTGCACAAGATGCATCGCGGGCAGCCCGTAACGGTACACGTCGATACAACGGGACGCGACTACAAGGGCTACATCGAAGGCTTGCCCGGCGCGACCGGCGAACTCGACAGTCTGCTGCCTCCCGAAAACGCGACCGGCAACTACGTCAAAGTCGTGCAGCGATTGCCGGTGAGGATTCGCCTCTACCCTGGCGAGGATCGGGACCATAGGTTGCGCCCCGGAATGTCGGTGGAACCGACGGTGTGGGTGACTGGCCATCCTCGGACCCTATGGTAACGCGATGGCAGCCGCGCCAAAAAATATCGATCCGCACGGTTCGTCGATTCCTGCGAAGCGTCGAGTAAATCCATGGGTGATCGCAGCGGTGGTCTCAATAGCCGCATTCATGGAGGTGCTCGACACCAGCATCGCCAACGTCGCACTGCCTTACATGGCTGGTGGACTGGCCTCCAGCCTCGACGATGCGAGCTGGGTGCTGACGTCGTACCTGGTCGCGAACGCGATCGTGCTGCCGATCAGCGGATGGCTCTCGATCCGGATCGGACGCAAGCGTTTCTACATGGCTTGCGTCGTGATTTTCACCATCAGCTCATTCCTATGCGGGATCGCCCCGTCGCTCGGAATGTTGATTCTGTTTCGCGTAATTCAGGGCGCCGGTGGCGGCGGCTTGCAGCCGGTATCGCAGGCAATCTTGCGGGACTCGTTTCCGCCCGAACGGTTGGGCGCCGCGTTTGCGGTCTATGGAATGGTAGTGGTGCTGGCGCCGGCTATCGGGCCGACGATCGGCGGTTGGATCACGGACAACTATCAGTGGCGCTGGATCTTCTACATGAACGTGCCGGTCGGAATCCTTTCGCTGCTGCTGGTTTCGCGCCTGATCGAAGATCCCGGGTATCTCACCGGGCAGCTGAAGAAGCTGCGCGGACATATGAGCATCGATTACATCGGAATCGGCCTGCTGGCGCTCTGCCTTGGCGCGTTGCAGGTCGTGCTCGACAAGGGCCAGGAAGACAATTGGTTCTACTCGCCAATGATTGCGACCCTCGAGGTGATCTTTCCGGTTGCGCTGGTACTGTTTATCGCCTGGGAATTGACCCGCGATAAGCCGGTGATGGATCTGCGGATGTTCAAGAACCGCAACTTCGCCGCTACGGCGGCGATGATTTTTGCCTACGGCGTAGTGGTTTATGGAATGACCGTTTTCACTCCGCAGTATGTCCAGGCGTACATGGGTTATGACGCGGAGCTGGCTGGCAAGACCCAGTTGTTCGGGGCCGCACTGCTGATCTTGTTGATGCCTTTGACGGCGAAGCTGATCAGATGGATCGAGGCCCGCTGGCTTATTGGAGTGGGTTTTCTGCTAACCGCTCTTGCATCGTTCTATGTCACCACCAACCTTGATCTTCAGATCAGTTTTCATACCGCCGCCATGTATCGCGTCTGGCTATCGGTCGGCCTTGCGCTGCTGTTCGTGCCGATCAACACCGCCTCCTATGTTGGCATCCCCGAAGAAAAAGGCGGCGAGGTCTCGGGCACGATAAATCTGCTGCGCAACATCGGCGGAAGCGTCGGCATCTCGATGGTCGAGACCATGATTGCGCGGCGCGAGCAATTCCATCAGGACATACTCAGCGTGCATGTTACTCGCGCGCGACAGGCTTATCGGAACGTGACGAGCGGCTTGAGCGCGGACCTCTTTCATCGCGGTCTCACCCAGCCTCAGGCAGCGAGTCAAACCACCTTGCGCCTCTACAATTCGGTAGTCACCCAAGCCTACGTGCTGTCGTACATCGACCTGGCGTGGCTCATCGGTGTGATGTGCCTCTTGATGATTCCACTTATTCTGATGCTTAAGCAGAATAACCCTAAAGCGGCGGTGGCGAGCGCGGAATGATCACTAGCCTGCATATCGTCCGAAAGGCTTTGACCTGCGCAATTCTTCTAATCGTGCTCGCGGCAGAATTGACTCTTTTCGTGACGACCGCATCGGCACAGAGCTACGGAACCGGCATGGCGTCAGCTCCGTTTTCCAGCGCGACCGCAAATGCAATGAGTTTTGGTACCTACAACACGCCTGGTTCTGGAACGTACGGCATGCCGACTCCGCCGATTAGAACCATTAATCCAAGTCAGGCGGCTCCCAATGCCAGTTTGCTGGCGGTGCCTTTGGTCGGAACGGCACCGCTTACGGTCGACTTCTATGTCGGATTAGCCAACACCCCCGGTTCGCTCCTCGATGAATGGATCTTCGGCGATGGTGTGGAATTGTTCCTGCCAGCCCAACCCTTCATGCTCCACGTCTATCAGCATCCGGGGACGTACACGTGCGAGCTTGGATTGATCAATGCGCAGGGGGTCACAACAACGGTTTTCGCGACAATAACGGTGAAAACGAGGCAGAGTTAGCTATCCATCAGATAGGTTAGAGCGTGGGCTTGAACGTAGTCTTCGGAGGGCCAACGTCGGCGTCTGGGCGACACCACGAGCGTCCAGAATCCAGGAACCACTCGATCTACGACCAGGTTAGACTGGCTGCTCCTAGAAGCGGTGCGAGTCTCCGCGCAATAGTCGACACGTCGTCTCACCTCTCAGATTATTTCCGAGCGCATCAAATGAGCTTTGCCACTCCAGCGGAGGGTTGGATTGCGATGTCCGATGGCGCATTCTTGTGTACCGACAAGCGATGAAAGCAGGCGTTCTTCAATTCTTCAGCTGGCCGGAGCGGCGCGTCGCCATCGAGACGGTCTACGAGCGCGCGCTCCAGCGAATCGAAATAATGGAGAGCTCCGGCTACGACGCGGTGTGGCTCGCCGAGCATCACTTTCATTCGTTCAGCGTATGTCCCTCGGTGCACATGATGGGTCTGCAAGTCGCTGCCCGCACGCGGCGGCTGCGGATCGGAACGGCGGTCTCCCTCGCCGCGTTTTATCATCCGTTGCGGTTGGCCGAAGAGGTCGCACTACTCGACATTTTTTCGGGCGGCCGGGTGAACTGGGGCGCGGGACGTGGCTTCGATCGGACAGAGTTCCGGGCATTCGGAGTTACGCCGGAAGAAAGCGCCGAGCGTTTCCAGGAGTCAGTCGATATCGTCCTGAAAGCGTGGAGCAATGAGCGGCTGACGCACCAGGGGCGCTATTACAATTTTGTCGACGTCGAGGTGCTGCCCAAGCCGCGGCAAAAGCCGCATCCACCAGTCTGGCTGGCTGCGTCCTCGGAAGAAGCGATAAGACGCGCGGCGGCGAAAGGCTTCTCGATCCTGATGGATCCACATGCGTCGCATCGGGAAATAGCGCGCAAGCACGAGTTGTATCGCGCCGGACTCGAGGCGGGTGGCCGGTCGATCGTGGGACGCGAAATTCCGATCGCACGCTTCGTCGCGATCGCGAATACTCCTCGCGAGGCGGAAGAAGTCGCGCGGCGCGGCGCGCGATGGCTCGTCGGCTCGTATGCGCATCCACAGAACGCGGACGCATCGAAGCTAAAAGGGATCGATCCGAAGATGGCCGAGTCGAGTGCGGACCCCGCCGAACGCTACCTCGACGGCGTCATCGTATATGGCACTCCTGAAGCCGTTACAGATCAGTTGATATGCCTGCGAGAGGAAATGTTCCTCGAATATCTGCTATGCGCACCTTTGAGCCACGAGTCGTTCACTCTCTTCACCGACAAGGTGCTTCCGCGCCTGGGTTAGGTTCACTTCGGGGAATCGTCGCCGCATAGATATTTGCGATAGACCGACAGCGCCGGGTCATGGGCCGCGTCGATCGTGCTCTTCGGATCGTTGCGCCAATCTCCGACCTCGACGCACACGTACTTTATGTTTTTGCCGCAGTCGTACGCGTCCTTCATGAAACCGACCTTGCCGATTTCTTCGGGCCGCGACACGTTGGAGCTTTCGTTGAAGTAGATCAGGCCGTCATCGCCGCGATGGACCGATGCGGGGTCGAGGTACGCGTGCCCCGGCTCACCTTCGACGTTGAGCGACTTGGTGGCAGGCTCCTCGACCCAGCCGTCTTTGCCGGTCCACTGCGCCTCGGTCCGATTCGAAAGTAGCAAGACCGTCACAACAGCGATCGCCCAAATCCGATTGCGTCCGCGAGACTCTTGCTTCAGCACCGATCCGCTCCTCAGAGTTGAGACGCGAGTGCCTCGGCGTGCGCGACGCTGTCCGGCTGATGCCCCGCGGCCAGCGGAACGGAACCTGGCGCACGTTGGAACGGATCGACCAGGCCGAGTTCCTTGCCGATCTCACGCATGGCAGGGATGACGTCCTTGCTGAGCATCTCGAGGCACTTGACGCGATCCTTGTAGCCGACCGGACCGTCGAGCCAGAACGAGAAGATGCCGGGCCGCAGAACCTCGAGCACCTTGCGCAACCGTGGGATTACGTAATCGGGCGTTCCCGCAATCATTTGCAGTTCGCGCTTGCTCTCCTCGTACCGCGCGTAAACACCGCGCCGAATTTCTTCGAGCTCGGCATCGGTCTCGTTGCCACCGCCTTCGTGAATCGGCTTGCCCGGCAGGTTCGCCGCCAACGGCAGCCGCGCCAGCCGGCGGGTTGCCTCTTTCGAGTTGTAGCCCGGCGGGAACATCCACTCGGGACGCGCGAAGTGTGCGAACGCGCCGCCGTAAAGAAATCGCTTGCCAAGTTCCTCGGCACGTTGCTGATTGTCGCTGACAAATACCGGCTGCAGGTAGCCGAAGTTTTCAGGTCCTGCCTGGTAGCCCTCGCGCGCGGCCGCAGCCGTATAGATATTCCACATCTCGACCGTCGGCTCGAGTTTGGTCGCGAGTGCGATGTACGGGAATCGCTTTTTCGCGCACCACACTACTGTATCGGGACTGATCAGGCCCGGAATCCAAATCGGAGGATGCGGCTTCTGTATCGGCAGCACCCACGGATTCACAAAACGGAAATGAAAATGCTTGCCCTCGTAACGGAACGGTCCCGGCGTCGTCCACGCCTTGATGATGAAATCGACGCCTTCCTCGAAGTACTCGCGGTTGTAGGCGGGATTGGCGTTGTTCGCGAGCTGCTCGCTGCCCGCGCCGCGCACCCATCCGGGAACCAGCCGCCCCTTCGAAATTAGATCGATCATCGCAAGCTCTTCAGCGAGGCGTAGCGCGTTGGCGACCGTCGGCACGGGATTGCCAAGTAGTACTATCTTCGCGCGTTTGGTGGCTTTCGCCAGCACCGCGGCCTCGACGTCCATCACCGAGCCAAGGCAAAACGGCGTGCCGTGATGCTCATTGAGCATCAGCCCGTCGAAGCCGAGATCTTCGGAGTAAATCTTTTCGTCGAGGTACTCGTTGAGCAGCTTCGATCCCTGAACCGGATCGAAATTCGAGTTGGGCAAGCCGAAGAAGCTGCGGTTGCGGAGGATCTGGCTTTCCAGCAAAGTGCTGGGCTCCGGTTCGGTTTCAGGATCGTAATGATACTGCCGTTCGGTGAACCACATTATGTGCATAGCCGGCCTCCCGCTCGTTATCCGAGAAAATTCCGAACTTGTTCGATGAACTGCTGTGACTTTTCGACTTCGGGCCGATGGCCGCATCCGTCGAGAACGAACGTGCGCGCGTTCTTCATCGACTTCTGATAAACCTGCGACGCTGAAATCGGCACGATGCGATCGTCTCGTCCCCACACTATCAAGCTCGGATTGTTCGTCCCTTCGAGCAGATGAGGCAGGCTCGGGTTGAACATGTACGGCTGCCATGCGAGACGTGCCGTTTCCGCGCGCGCATCTTCAAACGCCTCGTATTGCTCGGGCGACGTACCGCCATCGTAGAGCGCACTGAACTCGGGCGACGTCGCGAAATCGCGCACCGAGTCGCGCAGATAGATCAGCGCGGGAACGGTGAACAGATCCTTGATCTCGCCCTCGGGCGGGCGAATGCCTGCCGGCGCGACCAGGACCAGTTTCGAAAAGAGTCCCGGGTCGTTCGCAGCCATCTCGGCAGCAACCCATCCGCCGAGAGAAAAGCCTATCGCGTCAATCGGCGCGAGATTCTGCTCGCGAACGAAGCGCGCAATGAAGTTCGCGAGATCGCGGATGTTCATGATCCAGTCGGCGAGCGGAGTGCGCCCGAATCCGGGGTAGAGCGGAGTCACCAGAGTTCGGCGCTCGCTTAGCGCCTCATTCCATTTCATCCAGCCTGGGTATCCAAGTTCCTCGTGCAGTATCAGCAGCGGCTTGCCCGATCCACCTTTCAGCACGATGAGTTGATTTGCGCCTACCGCGTGGGTTTCTTCGCGCACCGATTCTTTCGCAGCCATTTCTACCTCACACGCCCGCTTTCTGTACGAGCTCGATGCCGAATTGATCCGAGGCGTTGCCGCCCAGCATTCTTGCGATCGTTGCGTCTTCCACTCGAGCGTCGGTCAGCATCGCAATCGCGTCATTGGCGCTGGTCGTGTCGTGATGCGGATAGCGCGAGCCCCACACAATCTTTTCGGCGAAGTCATCGGGAAGCTTCTGAATCAGGCGCTCCTCGGCATCGAAGCCGAGCATGATCTTCCCCTCTTCCCACATCTCTTCGGTATCGGTTCGCACGGGATAGTAGTGCAGCAGCGGGATCGTGCGCGTCGACGCTTCCATCTTTTCCAGCACTTCCTCCATCCACGAAGCCTTGCCGTGCGCGACTACCATTTTCATGTTGGGATAGCGTTGCATCACCGTGAAGCCGATCAGCGTCGACGCGACGAACATGTGATTGTCGAGCCACGGCGCGATGATCTGCGCGATCGGATGGCCCAGCGGCGGCGACGCGGTGAAACCGAAAGCGATGTCCGATCCACCGCCCGCGGCAGGACCGCCGCCTTCCGCGGTGGTGAACGAACGATGGTGAAGCCGGGTATTTATTTTCTCGAAGAACGGACCGTGCGAAGTCCATTCCGGATTCCACATCCCCACCGCGGGATGCACCGCGACGGTCGTCCCGAGGCTCTCCAACTCCGCCCACAGCGGATCGTAAATCGGATGCGTGAAGTAGTGGCCTTCGAGAAACATCGGCCGGATGAAGGCTGCGCGAAAACATGGAATCTTCGCGGTGCGGCGCAGCTCCTCGACGGCAAAGTCGATGTTCTGCAGCGGGACCATCGACGCGGCGAACAGCCGATCCGGCGCGGCTTTGCAGAAATCCGCGATCCAGTCGTTGTAGGCGCGCGCGAGCGCGTACGCGACGTCGGGATCCTCTACCAGGTGGAATCCTTCCGCGAACCAGGTTGGATAGAGCAGCGCCTGATCGATTCCCATCGCGTCCATATCGCGCAGGCGCGCTTCGGCATTCGATGCGCCCGCGGTCGCGGCGTGTCGAGTCTGAGGATCGAGTTCGCCGACCTTGTCCCACGTCATCCCGGGCTTCCAGATCGCGTGGCGCGGGATGTTGGAATTCATTGTGTCGCGGAAAACCTTGCCGTTGACCTTGAGGTAGGAGCCGAGCTTTCCCTCTTCACGCCACAGCGCGAATTTCCCCAGGGTGCGGAATTCCGGATCCAGGTATTTGCTCCACAGCTCCGGCGTCTCGACGACGTGCGAGTCGCTATCGAAAACTGCAAATCGCTTGTTCGTCATGGTCAAACTCCGATGCGTCTGACTGAAGCTTCGGGTTTGAGCGACTGCTTGATCTCTTCCTCGTTCGGCCACCAGTCGGGACGCTCGATTTCGGTGACGCGATCCGCGATGAATCTTTTGGGCGCGTCGATCCTGTACAACTTGCGCGCGTTGCCGCCGAGGAACTTGGCTTGATACGGCTCGGGCAGTTCGCATTTCCGCATCGTGTCGATCGCGCGCCACGCGTCGTCGCCGTCGTGATGATAGACGTCGGACGACCACGCCAGGATGTTCTCGTAAAATTCCGGCAGACGTGACGGCGGCGCCTCATCGCCCTCGAAACCGGTGACGCAGCGCTCGAAGAAAGTTTCGCTCGGCAGTTTCTTCAGTGGGCGCAGGCGCCGCTCGTTACGATAGAGCTTATAGTTCTTGTCGCATTCGTCGAGGATGAAACTGAGCCAGGTCGACGACGCTTCGAAGACTGCGGCCTTGAGTTTCGGAAAGCGGTCGAAGAATCCCGACATCAGGACCATCACGACCCACAGCGAAGCTTCCGCCTGAAAATCCTGCACGTTGATCAGAAACGAATGCGGCAGGCCCGACGTCGTCGCGGTCAGAGAGATCAGTTCGGCGCCCGAGTGCTGTTCGGTGTAGCCCGGCGGCTTGAGCGAGCCGAAGGCCGGAAACGGATGCATCCCGTAAACGACGCCGGTCTCTTCCATCGCGCGCCACACGCGGTCGTACTTGGGCTGAATCGGATAATTCCCCATCGCATCGATCGGCCGCACCAGGCCGACGCGGCATCCCTTGTCCGCGACACGATAAACTTCCTGCTCGGCGAATTTAGGATCCTGCATCGGGAGCATCGCCGCGAAATAAAGCCGCTCGGGATTCTCCTGGCAGTACTCGTACGCCCACTCGTTGTAGGCCTTGCACATCGCCTTGGCGCCGACCGCGTTCAGCAGCCACGGGTAGGTATCGATGTCGGTCGGAATGATCATCACCTGATCGATTCCCTGCACATCCATGTCGCGCAGCCGCGGCTTGGGCTCATAGGATCCCTTGTGATCGATGTATTCGGCTTGCTCCTTGGTAAGCGCGGTTTTGGCATTGAGATTGCGGACGTTGAGCGCGCGCTGAATGTCGTGCTTGAGGCCAGGACCCGCGAGCGACAGCACATTGACCATCCCGGCCGCACCACCGATGCGCTGCGAGCCGATTCCCGCGCCGGCTTTGCCATTGACGATCAGCTGATCGGATTCAGGATCGTACCAGATGGTATTTTTCAGGGCCTCGTATTCATCTTTGGTCAGCCAGTCTTTCGCCCGCTCCCAGAGCCATGGCGGCTCCGTCACGTGAGCATCGCAATCGAAGGTCGGGAAATTCTTGGTCATCGGCGAAAATTTCTGAACCGGCATTGTTGCACCTCGACCGACGTATTCGCGGAATCTCAGTTCATTAGCAAGTTACTATTCAGTCTCGAGCCACGTTTCGGGCATCGTGATCGCGCCGTGACGAGCAAACGCAGCGTCGATTTCTTTCATATCTGCGTCCGATATCGACCAGCCGAGCGCACCGGCGTTGTCGTCGACTTCGCGCGGATTGCGGCATCCCACCAGCGCCGTGCTGATGACGGGATTCGAGAGCGTCCAGCGCAGCGCAAGCTGCGGCAGCGTTTTGTTATACCGCTTTGCGATCGCCTTCAGGTCCTCGACCGCGCGCAGATTGTTGAGAAAGTGTTCGGGGCCGAACAGATGCTGAAACAGGTTGATGTTGCCGAGCTTGCCGCGACGCGATCGCCAGTCGCCTTTCTCGAACGCCGACTCCTCGCTGAGCGTGCCGGTGAGCATCCCGTACGCGAGCGAGCCGTAGGCCATCACGCCGATGCCGTTTTCGCGGCAGTACGGAAAAATTTCCTTCTGCATCCGGCGATCAAACATGTTCCAGCAGTATTGAACGACGTCGACGCGCCGCGTTCGCGCACATTGTTCGATTTCGCTCAGCTTGAAATTGGACAGGCCGACCGCCTTCACTTTGCCCTGCTTCACCAGTTCGTCGAGCGTCCGCATCGGCTCTTCGAACGGTGTGATTCGATCGGGCCAGTGGATTAGGTAGACGTCGACGTAATCGGTGTTGAGCGCCTTGAGACTTTTCTCGATCGACTCGACCACGCGCTTGCGGGTGCTGTCGCGATAGTTGGGAGCGTCGGGGTAGCCGACGCCGAACTTGGTCGTGATGACGGCATCCTTACGCCGCGAGCCGAGCGCTTTCGCCAGCGATTTTTCCGACGCGCCGAAACCATACGCCTCGGCGGTATCGAAGCAGTTGATGCCGAGATCGAGCGCGCGATTAACCGCCTTGATGAACTCGGATTCTTCGATACTGCCGTAGCCGCCGCCAATCTCCCAGCATCCGAAGCCGACAGCAGAGATCTGAATTCCGGTTCGCCCAAATGGTCGGAGTTCCATATGCAGCCTCCGCATACCGATCGTTCAAGAGCCACGCTAGTTCCGATTGAACTTTTTTTCAATCGAGAAGCAACCGGCGGGTATGTCCTGACTGAGTGTTCGCCATCGAGTCCGAGCCCAAGCATTGCCCCGTTGAACGTGCACCGGGCCGCGTGGTAGTGTCTAGTTTGGTGATTAAGAGCTTTCGCTGCGCGGATACAAAAAGGGTGTTCGACGATCTTCCATCGAAGCCTTTTCAGGCAGTGCATTCGGTCGCGCGGCGTAAGCTGCTGATGCTGAACGCGGCCCCCAGCCTGAACGATCTGAGTGCGATTCCAGGTAATCGTTTGGAGCCACTGAAAGGAGCGCGTGCCGGGCAGCATAGCATCAGGATTAACGATCAATATCGCGTTTGCTTTGTCTGGCGCGAAAGCGATGCGCACGACGTCGAGATCACCAAACACTACGAATGAGGCGTAATCACATGGCGCGCGAGAAAAGACTACCACCGATTCATCCGGGCGAGATTCTGCTGGAGGAGTTTCTGAAGCCGCTCGACATGAGCATGAATCAGCTCGCCATCGCGCTGCGCGTGCCTGCTAGTCGTATCAATGCGATCGTTGAAGGGAAGCGCTCGATCAGTGCTGATACCGCGCTCCGGCTGGGCCACTATTTCGGCATAAGCCCGGAATTCTGGATCAATCTGCAGGCCAATTATGACCTGCGCATTGCGCGTCGCGAGTTCGAAGAACAGATCAAGCGCGACATCAGACCGCGGAAAAGCGCAGCATGATGCCGGTGGTATTGGTTTGACGACTCGGCGACAGGTTCGATAGCCTCTGTTCGGGCGCTTGAACGATTTGAGATCGATCGGAGGGCCCGCGTGGCACGCGCATTCGACATCAAACCTCTCGACGCTACCTTCGGCGCGGTGATGACGGGCATCAAGCTCGCCGCACTCGACGATGCGACATGGCGCGACCTCTACGCCGCGTGGCTGGAGTACGCGCTGCTCATTTTCCCCGGTCAGCATCTCAGTCGCGATGAGCAAGTGGCCTTCGCCAGGCGCTTCGGACCGCTGGAGTTCAACCTGGCGGCGCTCACCAACGTAAACGCCGACGGCACGCTCATCGCCGATCCAGACAACGACCTCCTGAAAGTGCTCAAGGGCAACATGGGATGGCACTGCGACAGCACTTACATGCCGGTGCAGGCCAAGGGCGCGGTGTTCACCGCCGAGATTGTGCCGAACTCCGGCGGGGCAACCGGCTGGGCCGACATGCGGGCCGCCTACGACGCGCTGGATGAGAATCTCCGCGCGAAGGTTGAGAGTCTCTCCGCACACCACTCACTCTATTACAGTCAATCGAAGCTCGGGCATCAGCCGAAGGCCGGTAGCGCGTATAGCGGCTACGGCTTTCACGATGGCCCCGTTCCTCTGCGTCCGCTGGTGAAAGTTCATCCTGAGACGGGCCGAAAGTCGCTGGTGATCGGGCGCCACGCGCACAATATTCCGAACATGGACGCGGCCGAGTCCGAGCGGTTCCTGCAGGAGTTGGTGGACTTCGCCTGCCGCCCGCCGCGCATCTATCATCATAACTGGACACCGGGGGACGCGGTCGTGTGGGACAATCGATGCCTGCTGCATCAGGCCACGCCGTGGGACATGGCCATTCCTCGAGTGATGTGGCATAGCCGTATTGCCGGTGACCCTGTGAGTGAGTCCGCCATAAATTATCCCGCCGCCCAACATGTCGAGAGCAGGTCTTTAGCCTAAGGGTCCGAAACCGAAAAGGAGCGAACTATGTACGACCTGATAATCCGCAATGGCACGATCGTCGATGGAAGCGGGATGCCACGATACAAAGGCGATGTCGGGATTGAAGGCGGCAAGATCGCTGCAATCGGGAAAATCCGCGACGGCGCGCGCGAGACGATCGATGCGGACGGGCACATCGTGTCGCCCGGCCTCGTCGACGCGCACACGCACATGGATGCCCAGGTTTTCTGGGACGCGCTAGGAACCTGCTCGTGCTGGCACGGCGTCACCTCAGTAGTGATGGGCAATTGCGGATTCTCACTCGCGCCGTGCGGCGAGAAAGACAAGTTGCTCGTCATACGAAATCTGGAACGAGCCGAAGATATCTCGCCGGAAGCGATGCAGGCGGGAATCAAATGGTCCTGGACCACCTTTGCGCAATATCTGGACGCCGTCGATCGCCTGCCTAAAGGGATCAACTACGCCGCGTACATGGGGCACTCTGCGCTCCGCACCTACGTGATGGGCGAGCGGGCCTTCGATGAACAAGCTACTACCGAAGACCTTCAGCTCATGCGCGACGAGCTGCGCGACGGCATCCGCGCGGGCGCGATCGGATTCACTACTTCGCGCACGAGCAATCATCAGACGCCCGACGGCCGGCCAGTCGCGAGCAGAATCGCCAACTGGAACGAAGTGCGGCAACTGGTCGGAGTGATGGGCGAGTTGGGCGCGGGCATTTTCGAGATCGCCGGTGAAGATACCGGCGCCGAGGGTGCGCGTCTCGACGACTACCTGGCCCGGCTGAAGGCGCTCGCGGTCGAGAGCTCAGTGCCGGTGACATTCGGGATGTTCAGCTCGCGCAGGGCCCCGAACTACTGGCGCCGATATTTCGAAACCGCCGATGAGACCGCAGCCGCCGGCGGGCGCATGTTCGTCCAGGTCCACAGCCGCTCACTCAACGTGCTGCTGTCGTTCGAAACCAATATGCCGTTCGATCGGAATCCGGCGTGGCGCGAGATTCGCAAACTCCCGCTGGCGGAACAGGAAGCCGCGCTGCGCAATCCTGAGACTCGTCGCAAGCTGGTGCAAGCGGCCAGCGAGCGCGCGAATAACGAGGAGCGCGCGGTAGGTGCGGAAGCGCGCGGCGCGAATTACAATTGGATCTTCCCGCTAGACCGGCCGACGCCGCCGTATCGATCGATCGCCGAGATCGCTGCGGCCGAAGGCAAAGATCCAGTCGACGTCATGATCGATCTCGCGCTCGAGAAAAATCTCAAGAAATTCTTCATGCAGACCCTGGTCAACGAGAACCAGGATCACGTGCTCGAAATGATGAAGCATCCGCGGTCCGTGGTGACGTTCTCGGACTCGGGCGCGCACGTGTCGCAGATCATGGACTCATCGTTGCAAACCCACGTGCTGAGTCATTGGGTTCGCGAAAAGGAAGCGCTAACTCTCGAGCAGGCAATCCGTCTGCTCAGCTTCGTCCCGGCCTATCACTGGGGTCTGAAGGGACGTGGACTGCTGCGCGAAGGCAACTTTGCCGATGTCATCGTTTTCGATCCGGACCGGATCAATCCGCAGTTGCCGGAACTGACCTACGACCTGCCCGCGGGCGCGCGCCGGCTGAAGCAGAAATCAGATGGACTGCTGGCGACTGTCGTCAACGGCCAGGTAGTCCTGCGCAAGAACGAGCACACAGGAGCGTTGCCCGGCAAGTTACTGCGCGGCCCAATGGCGCAAGCGTAACGTCGTCTGATTTTTCGAGTCCGGCTCTAAGTCTTAGGCAGGCACGGCTCGATAGGCGCTGACTCCAATTGCCAATTAACGGCGACTCACGAGGAGTCCACATGGCACAGTTGATGCGTTTTCAGTCTGCAGCGAAAAAACGCCAGCGAATATTTGCGCCAAAAAAAAGAGAACCGAGTACCTTGTAAATATTTCTTCACAAACCTGAGATTGACTGGCGACCGACCATCGCCCGCCAAACAAGGAGGTAGTCTCGATGCCGACCAACGGAAAGGACCCTGTGGTTCATATCCTCTGGATCAACGCGGGACTGTCGTGCGACGGCGACTCGGTTGCGCTTACCGCCGCGATGCAGCCCAGCATCGAGGACATCGTCCTCGGCACCCTTCCCGGGCTGCCCAAAGTAGAAGTCCATTGGCCTCTGATCGCGTACGAGACCGGCCCCGTCGGTCATAAGACCGACGACTTCATCGAGTGGTTCTTCAAGGGCGAGCGCGGCGAGCTGGACCCCTTCGTGCTCGTCATCGAAGGCTCGATTCCAAACGAGGCGATCAAGAAAGAAGGCTACTGGTGTGGCTTTGGCAACAATCCCGCCACCGGACAGCCGATGACCACAAGCGAATGGATCGACCGGTTGGCGCCTAAGGCGTTACTGGTGCTGGCGGCTGGAACCTGCGCGACCTACGGCGGTATCCATGCGATGGCCGGTAACCCGACCGGCGCGATGGGAGTCCTCGACTACCTGGGCTGGGACTGGAAGTCAGGCGCCGGCATTCCAGTCGTATGCGTCCCCGGTTGTCCTATTCAGCCGGACAATCTTTCCGAGACCATCCTATACCTGCTCTACCAGGCGACCGGCCAGGCGCCGATGATTCCGCTCGACGAGGAGCATCGCCCACAATGGCTCTTCGGCAACACCGTTCACGAAGGATGCGATCGCGCCGGATACTACGAAGGTGGGGACTTCGCCGGCGAATACGGGTCGCCGAAGTGCATCGTGAAGCTAGGATGCTGGGGCCCAGTCGTGAAGTGCAACGTGCCTAAGCGCGGATGGATGGGCGGCGTCGGCGGATGCCCCAACGTCGGCGGGATTTGTATCGGCTGCACCATGCCCGGCTTCCCCGACAAGTTTATGCCGTTCATGGACGAGCCCCCCGGCGCGAAAGTATCCACCCGCATGTCCAACGTCCTTGGCACCGTCGTCCGATCGCTTCGAGCGTTCACCCTGAACACACTCGAGGATGAACCCAAGTGGCGTACCCGCGGTAAGGAACTGAAGACCGGCTACCATCCGCGATGGTAGCAGTCGCGCCAGCGATCCTTTTAGTACATCGGCAACCTCAGTAGCTCGAAGGAGAATTCAGATGGCGACGAAGACAACCGACGGCCTGGTCGAGATGAATTGGGATCCTATCACCCGAATCGTCGGCAGCCTCGGAATCTATACCAAGATCGACTTCGGCAAGAAGAAGGTAGCCGAGTGTTATAGCACCTCGTCGATTTTCCGCGGCTATAGCATCTTCATGAAGGGCAAGGACCCTCGCGATGCCCACTTCATCACGAGTCGCATCTGCGGAATCTGCGGCGACAATCATGCAACCTGCTCCTGCTATACGCAGAACATGGCCTATGGAGTTAAGCCGCCTCACCTGGGTGAATGGATCGTGAACCTTGGCGAAGCCGCCGAGTACATGTTCGATCACAACATCTTCCAGGAAAATCTTGTCGCAGTGGATTTCTGCGAGCGCATGGTGCGCGAGACTAATCCCGGCTTATGGGAGAAGGCAACTAAGGCCGAAGCTCCTGGAGCCGCCGCGCACGGCTATCGCACTATCGGCGATATTATGAAGGCCGTCAATCCGCTCGAAGGTGAGTTCTATCGCGAAGCCTTGCAGGTCAGCCGCTATACGCGCGAGATGTTCTGCCTGATGGAAGGACGCCACGTACATCCTTCGACGCTCTATCCGGGCGGCGTCGGCACTGTCGCGACCGTCCAGCTTTTCACCGATTACCTGACACGTCTGATGCGCTATGTCGAGTTCCTGAAGCGCGCCGTTCCGATGCACGACGACCTGTTCAACTTCTTCTACTCCGCGATGCCCGGTTACGAACAAGTCGGCAACCGCAGGATCCTGCTCGGATGCTGGGGCTCGTTCCAGGACCCCGAGTATTGCAATTTCAATTACCGCGACATGACCGAGTGGGGACGCAAGATGTTCGTCACACCCGGCGTCGTTGTCGACGGCAAGCTGGTTACCAACGACCTGGTCAAAATAAATCTAGGCATTCGAATTCTACTCGGTCACTCCTTCTACGAAGATTGGGCAGGTCAGCCAATGTTCGTCACCAAGGACCCACTCGGCAACCCGGTTGATCAACGGCATCCATGGAATCAGCATACAATTCCCAAGCCTCAGAAGCGGGATTTCGACGGCAAATACACCTGGGTCATGTCGCCGCGATGGTTCGACGGCAAGGATCACCTATCGCTCGATACTGGCGGCGGGCCAATCGCGCGTCTCTGGTCCACAGCGCTCTCGGGCCTTGTGAACAATGACTACATCAAGGCGACCGGTAACAGCGTCCAGATCAATCTGCCTAAGAGTGCGACCAAGGGCCCGGTCACTTTCGAATGGAAGATCCCGAAGTGGTCTAACACTATCGAGCGCGATCGCGCGCGAACTTACTTCCAGGCCTATGCCTGTGCTTGCGCGCTGCTTTTCACCGAGAAGGCCTTGGCCGAAGTGCGCGCCGGTCACACTAAGACCTGGGAACAATTCAAAGTACCCGACGAAGGCATCGGTTGCGGTTTCACCGAAGCGGTACGCGGAGTCCTATCGCATCACATGGTGATCCGCGACGGCAAAATCGCAAACTATCATCCCTATCCGCCGACGCCCTGGAACGCGAATCCGCGCGACAGCTATGGAACTCCGGGACCTTACGAAGACGCGGTGCAGAACACGCCTATTTTCGAGGAGAACGGCCCCGACAAGTTCAAGGGCATCGACATCATGCGCACCGTCCGCAGCTTCGACCCGTGCCTGCCCTGCGGTGTCCACATGTACGTCGGCAAAGGAAAGGTGCTCAAGAAAATCCACTCGCCCACGATGCTGAATAATGTGGACGACTGATCGTGCGTAACGGAGATCAGCGAAAGCTGCGCGAACTCAGCGCGCGAATCGAACCTTTGCTCGAAGAGGTTCGCTCGATGGCTAGCCCGCCCGTCTGGGAGCGGGTCGAGGAGGTCGTCCGCTCTGTAGTCCAACTCTACGGCGAAGGCCTCAAGCGCATCGACGAGATCGCAGCCGCCGACGGCGCCGCGGGAGAGCGTCTGCGCGCGCAACTTGCCGCCGACGATCTCGTGTCGAGCCTTTTGATCCTGCACGGCTTGCATCCCAAGGACTTCGAAACCCGCGTCTACGAGGCGCTCGAGCGCGTTCGTCCCTATCTCGGCTCGCACGGCGGCGACGTCGAAATCATAGAAACCAATGCGGACACCGGGTTGGTGCGGCTGCGAATGAAGGGCAGTTGCGACGGATGCCCGTCATCGCTCCTGACCGTGAAGCTCGCGGTTGAAGGCGCGATTCGCGAGTCGGCGCCCGAGGCGTCGAAGATCGAAGTCGAAGGCATCACCGAGACAGAAGCGCCGGCCAGCGGATCGAAGTCGCAGCGCGATCAGTCCGTCGACATCGAGCCCACCTGGGTTTCGATCGGCGACCAGAACGGATTTCCCGCCAGCCACTTGACGTCGTCCGAAGCGATGGGCTCGCGAATCGTGCTCTGCCGCGTCGATGGACGCCTGTATGCCTACCGCGACGCCTGTCCAGCGTGCGGCTCGCCGATGGGTGGTGGCAACGTCAACGGCAGTCTGATGGTCTGTCCATCTTGCAACAAGAACTATGACCCGCGTCTGGCCGGCCGCTCGACCGAGAGCCGTGGACTGCATCTTGAACCGGTGCCGCTGCTCGAAGATCGGGATGGGGTGAGAGTCGCGATCGCTTCTCCGCTTTTGAGTTGATGGGGGACGAGATGTCTGGCTTTCGGAACGGCAAAGTCATTGCGGATGCGCCGAATGCGTTGAAACGCTTTCTCGAGCCCGGACTCAAGCGGCGCGCTGGCGAAGCTTGCGAGATGTGCGGCCAGCCGATCGTCGAACAGCACTCGCACGTCGTCAACGTCGAGAGCCGCACCCTCATGTGCACCTGCCGCGCGTGCTACCTCCTCTTCACGCACAGCGGAGCCGCCCAAGGAAAATATCGCGCGGTGCCGGACCGTGTCCTCAATCTCAACTCGTTTCGCCTGAGCACCGCCGAATGGGACGCGACGCAAATTCCGGTCGGGATGGCGTTCTTCTTCTACAACTCCAGCATGAAGAAAATCACCGCCTTCTACCCCAGCCTGGCCGGCGCCACCGAATCGATGGTGCCGCTCGAGGCATGGGATGACCTCGTCGCGGCGAATCCTGTCTTGCGGGAACTCGCACCCGACGTCGAGGCGCTCCTTATATACCGGCGCCGGGGCGAGGATCAGTTTCAATGTTTCATCGTGCCAATCGACGCCTGCTACGAGCTGACCGGTAAGGTCCGTCGCTACTGGAAAGGATTCGACGGCGGCGAGGAAGTGTGGCGCGAGATCGAAGAGTTCTTTTCCGGCTTGCGCGCGCGATCCCGTGATCGTAACGAGGGGAGTTCCGCGGTTGAGTGAATTGAACTTTCAGATCGTAGGCGCGCGTCCCGAGCGTCACGCCGCCGTGCCGACTCTGATGTTCGCGCTGAAGATCGAGGAGACCACCGGCATCGTCATCCACAATATCGTGCTGCGATGCCAGATTCGGATCGAGCCGATCCGCCGCCAATACTCCCGCGAGGAAGAATCGCGCCTCACCGAGCTCTTCGGCGACACTCCGCGATGGGGCGATACGATGAAGCCGTTCCTGTGGACTCATCTGTCGGCCACGATTCCCGGCTTTCAAGGCAAGACCGAAGCGGAACTGCCGGTCGCCTGCACCTACGATTTTGAAATCGCCGCCACCAAGTATCTTCACTCGCTCGAAAACGGAGACATCTCGCTGCTCATGATGTTCAGCGGCACCGTGTTCGAGAAAGGCGCTCACGGAATGCAGGTCAGCCAGATTCCGTGGAGCAAGGAGGCGAACTTCCGCCTCCCGGTGCGCGTCTGGCAGGAGATGATCGATCACTATTTTCCCAACAGCGGATGGCTGCGCCTGAACCGCGAGACGCTCTCCGACCTGATGAAGTTCAAGTCACGCCGCGCGCTCGCAACCTGGGACGAAGTAATCGAGACGCTCCTGCTCAATTCGCGGGAGGCACAGGCGTGAGTATCGAACGAGGCCGCAAAATTGCCGACGCCGTCCTGTACGAAGGGTACGTGCTGTATCCGTATCGCGCCTCGTCCGGCAAAAACCAGGTTCGATGGCAATTCGGCGTGCTGGCGCCGCGCCAATGGAGCGACGCCGGCGGATGCGAGCATTCATGGTCGCAGACCGAATGCCTGATCGAAAACGAGTTCGAGATTGGGGGCACCGTCAGATTTCTGCAAATCCAGCGCCGCGTCGTCGAAAAGCTGGTCGACAGCGACACCTTCCAGGAAGTCGAATCGCTCGAAGCCGAAGCTGGACTCTGGACCAGTTGGGACGAAGCTATCGAGCGCGAAGTCGATTTCGAGCAGTCATCCGAATTCTCCGAGGGTCTTCTCGATTTCGAATTTTCCGCATCGAGAACGATCGAACCGATCGTCACAAAATCGGGACGGCGCGTCGGACGATTTGTCCGCGAAAGCAACGCTGTCAAAGGAACGATCCGCCTCTTCGCTCAGCCCATCGAGGAAGCGCGCGCGCTGCGCAAACTTCATCTGCGAATCGAGAACGTAATGCCATGGACTGACGCCGCCGCCTCGCGAGACATTGTAATGCGCTCGTCGCTGATAGGGGTCCACGCACTGCTCGAGGCCAAACGCGGTAAGTTTGTATCGCTGATCGATCCGCCGGAATGGGCGAGGGCCGCCGCGCAGAAATGCTCGAACGTGCACACTTGGCCGGTGATGGTTGGCGAAGATGGCGACCGCGACGTGGTGCTGTCATCGCCGATAATTTTGTACGACTATCCGCAAATCGCGCCCGAGAGTCCCGGCGATCTTTACGACGCAACCGAAATCGACGAGATCCTAACGCTCCGCACCATGACGCTCACCGAAGACGAGAAGCGGCAAGCACGCGCGACCGATCCGCGTGCCGCCGCGATAATCGATCGCGTCGACGAGATGCCGCCGGAGATCCTCGACAGATTGCACGGCGCGCTCAGATATCTGCGCGCCGCTACCACAAAGCCCGATCCGGATGCGCCCGCCGAAAATCATTCCGCAAGCGTCGAAACGCCGCCGTGGTGGGACCCGGGCGCCGATACGTCCGTATCGCCCGAATCCGACAGCGTGCAAATCGGCGACGTCTCGGTTTCAAAAGGATCTCGCGTGCGCCTGCGCCCCGGTCCGCGACGATCCGACGCGCAGGACATGTTCCTCGCGGGCAAGACCGCGCGCGTCGAAGCCGTGTACTTCGACGTGGAAGAGCACGAATACCTCGCAGTCACGCTCGAGGACGATCCCGCCGCCGACTTCATGCAGACCCACGGCCGCTTCCTCTACTTCTACCCCGACGAAGTCGAGCCGCTCGAGGTCAATCAATGAACCGCGTGATAGTAGCGGGTGTCGGCAATATCTTTCTCGCCGACGACGGCTTCGGTGTCGAAGTGGCGCGACGCATGAGTGCCGATGTGCTTCCCGCGGGCGTCGAGGTCGAAGACTACGGAATTCGCGGGATGCATCTCGCGTTTCAACTGCTCGAGGGCTACGACACGCTCATTCTGATCGATGCCGTCCAGCGTGGCGATCAGCCGGGAACGATCTTCGTGATCGAGCCCGATCTCGATGCAGAACCCGTCAATCCCGCTACCGACGCGCACAGCATGAATCCCGATGCCGTCCTCTCAACCCTCGCCGCGCTCGGCGGCCGAGTGGGCAGAGTGCTGGTAGTTGGGTGCGAGCCCGCGGAACTCGTCGAGCGAATCGGGCTTAGCAGCGTTGTAAGTCGCGCGGTTGACGAAGCGGTGTCGGTCGTGCGGAAACTCATTGATGAAGTGACGGTTGATCGAATCGAAACTAAAAAAGGAGACAGAGCCGATGTTTAAGAGACTATTTGCGACCGCGGTGATCCTGGGAGTTGCGTACGTCGTGGTGACGTCCCTGCCGGACATCGCGCGCTACATCCAGATTCGAGAGATGTAGCGGCCACGCGCGACTCGTTGGGCGCGCGATGACAGGAGTTTGCGATGGCGAGATACCGCGTGGTGCCCGATCGCTCAAAAATCTGGGCGGATGCGCGTTCGAGCTTGCATCCGATCTCGATCGAGACCACGGGTCTCGAAGGTTTCCTCGAGATGACCATCGTCGATGGACACCTCGACACGAATGCTCCCGTGAGCGGAAGCGTCGAACTCGATGCATCGCTGCTGAAGACCGGCAACGGTCTCTACGATCGCGAGCTCGAACGCAAACTTGAGATGCGCAAGTACCCGCGCGTTCGCGGCCGGGTCATCAGCGTGAAGGCGCTCGATTCCGGCACAACCTATCGAGTGCAAGGCGAGCTGTCGCTTCGCGGGCAGACCAGTGCGGTTCAGGGCGACGTGCAGATGCGAATTGTCGACGCCACCACTGTCGAGTTTCAGGGCGAGCAGACGATTGACATCCGCAACTTTGGCCTCGAGCCGCCAAAATTTCTGATGCTCAAAGTTTATCCTGACGTGAAGGTTCGAGGATTGGTGATAGCACAGCTCGAGCATTGACGGAGGCAGCCGATGTGTCTCGGAATACCCGGCGAAATAATCGCGGCGCGTGACGAAAATGGTTTGCGTGTAGGCAGCGTCAAGTTTGCCGGCATCACGCGGCAGGTATGCCTCCAGTATGTTCCCGAAGCCGGCGTCGGCGACTTCGTCGTGGTCCATGTCGGATTTGCGATTTCCAAAATCGATCGCGAAGAAGCGGAACGCTCGTATCGGATACTCGAAGATCTCGGACAAACTTCGGAACTGACCGACGACAATCGAGCGAGGAGCAAACCGTCATGAAATACCTCGACGAATATCGCGACAGCGCCGTCGCCTCCAAGCTGACGAAAGAAATCGCGAAGATCGCTACCCGTCCGTGGGTCCTGATGGAAGTATGCGGCGGCCAGACTCACTCGATCGTGCGCTACGGCATCGACCGCATGATCCCCGAATGCATCGAGCTGGTGCATGGCCCCGGCTGTCCCGTGTGCGTTACCTCGCTAGAGATGATCGACAAGGCGCATGCAATCGCGAGTCACCCAGACGTGATCTTCACGTCCTTCGGCGACATGCTGCGGGTGCCGGGCTCGCGCGGCGATCTTCTGACCTTAAAGAGCCGCGGCGCTGATGTGCGCGTGGTCTACTCACCGCTCGATGCGGTCCAGATCGCGCGCGACAACCCAGACAAACGAGTCGTATTTTTCGGCGTCGGCTTCGAAACCACGGCGCCCGCCAACGCGATGGCCGTCTACCGCGCAAAACTCGAAGGCGTCAAAAATTTCTCGATGCTGGTTTCGCACGTGCTGGTTCCACCGGCGATGGCGGCGGTGCTGAATGCGCCCGACAATCGCGTGCAGGGATTTCTCGGACCGGGACATGTCTGCGCCGTCGTCGGATATCGCGAATATGAAGCGCTGTGCGATCGCTTTCACGTCCCAATCGTCGTCACCGGCTTCGAGCCGATCGACCTGCTCGAAGGTATCTTAATGACTGTGCGCCAGCTCGAAGCGGGCCGCGCCGAAGTCGAGAATCAGTACGTGCGTGCGGTTGCGCGTGACGGCAATCGACCCGCAATCGACTTGATTTCAAAGGTTTTCGAGGTCGCCGATCGCAAGTGGCGCGGAGTCGGCTCGATTCCGGAGTCAGGCTACCAGTTGCGCGACGAGTATCGCGCACATGACGCCGAGAAAATTTTCGAGGTCGAGTCGATCGCGACGCGCGAATCCGAAACCTGCATCAGCGGCTTGATTCTGCGCGGCGCGCGCAAGCCTTCCGACTGTCCCGCCTTCGGCAAGGAGTGCACCCCGCAAAGCCCGCTCGGCGCAACCATGGTCTCCGCCGAAGGCGCTTGCGCCGCCTACTACCAATACGGCCGCTATCTCGACCGTCGAAACAAAGCCGTCGACAGCGACCTCGACTCGACCGGAAAAGCGCACCCGTAAGGCACGCCGATGTCATCATCCAACGGCCGCACCATCGAGCCCTCATCCGCGACCCCGTTCGCGCAATGCCCGCTGCCGATCACCGACACGCCGCAAATCCTTCTGGGTCACGGCAGCGGCGGAAAGCTGACGTCGCGCCTGGTCGAGCAGATATTTCTCCCCGCGTTCCGGAACTCCGCACTTGAAGCGCTCGACGATCAGGCAATCTTCACCATCGGCAACTCGCGAATTGCGTTCACCACCGACTCATACGTGATCACGCCGATCTTTTTCCCGGGCGGCGACATCGGAGAGCTCGCTGTCAACGGCACTATCAACGACCTCGCGATGGGTGGCGCGAAACCGCTCTATCTCTCGCTCGCGTTCATCCTGGAAGAAGGACTGCCGATTTCCGATCTCGAGCGCATCGTCGCATCGGCCAAGCGCGCTGCCAAAAGCGCCGGCGTTCATATCGTAACCGGCGACACCAAGGTCGTCGGCCGCGGCAGCGGCGACAAGATTTTTATCAACACGTCCGGCATCGGCGTAGTGCCGCCCGGCATCAATCTTTCGTCGCGCAACGTCCGCCCCGGCGACGCGATTCTTTTGTCCGGCCCGATCGGCGATCACGGCGTCGCGATCCTCTCGACCCGCGAGGGACTCGAGTTCGAGGGCGCACTCAAAAGTGACACCGCCGCTCTGCACGAGCTTGCCGCCGAGATGCTCAAAGCCTGTCCCGAGATTCATGCGATGCGCGATCCGACTCGTGGCGGCCTCGCGGCGACGCTGGTCGAAATCGCGTCGCGCCAGCATCTTGGGATTGACGTGGAAGAAAAATTGATTCCGATCCGCGATACAGTTCGCGGTGCCTGCGAAATCCTCGGACTCGATCCGCTGCTGGTCGCCAACGAGGGCAAGCTGGTCGCGTTTGTTCCCGAAAAAGACGCCGAACGAGTTCTCGTCGCGATGCGCCAGCATCCGCTCGGCCGCGACGCGAGTTTGATCGGCCGCGTCACCGAAGAGCATGCCGACTTCGTAATTCTGCGCACGCCGATCGGCGGCGATCGCGTGCTCGATCTGCCGTTCGGCGAAGCATTGCCGCGCATCTGCTAGCGGAGAGCGTATCGAAAATGTGTCTCGGAATTGTCGGCCGGATTGTGACTCTCGCGGATGATCATCCTGACCTTGCGCGAGTCGAGGTCGCCGGCATGACCCGCAACATCAACGTCGGAATTTTGCGCGACGAAAAACTCGTCCCCGGCGATTGGATATTGATCCACGCGGGATTCGCGATGGAAAAAATCGATGAGCAAACCGCGCGCAACCAGATGTCTGCCCTTAAAGACTACACCGGCGGCGACCAGGACTCCGCCGATGAGGACGCGTCGTGAAGTTCCTCGTCATCTGGCGAATCGAAATCTCGCTGCTCTCGCGTGAGGTCCTGAAGTCGGTACTGACCATGCCCGAGTACGCCGCTCCCCTAATGAAGCAGGGCAAAGTGATCGCGCGCTATCACATTCCCGGCCAGCACGGTGGCGCGTGGATCTACGACGTCGCCTCGAACGAAGAACTCGACATGCTGCTCGCGCGCTCGCCCGTCTTCAACTACTCGCGCTTCCAAGTTTATCCACTCGCCGACATGGAACCGCCCATGCCGAAAAAACCCGAGTAGCGAAGCGTGATGCGACCAACTGAAGCTGAAACCGCGATCTCCACGTCGTTACGCGACCAGGCGCGCGCGGCGATGCGCATCAGGGTTGATGGCATCGTGCAAGGAGTTGGGTTTCGGCCGTTCGTTTTCGGCTTGGCGCAAAGCCTGAGTCTCGCCGGTTCGATCGTTAATGATCTGCGAGGCGTCGCGATCGAGGTCGAGGGCATCGTCTCGCATATCGCCGAGTTCCGCGCGCGAGTGGTGAGCGAAGCGCCGCCGCTGGCATCTATACAAAACGTCATCAGCGAATCGATCCCGATCGCGAATCGATCCGTCTTCGAGATTCTGGCGAGTCACGCCGACGGCGAGCGCGATGTTTTGGTTTCTCCCGACATCGCAACTTGCGCCGACTGCCTCCGCGAGATCTTCGATCCGATGGATCGACGCTATCGCTATCCGTTCACGAATTGCACCAATTGCGGTCCTCGATTCACGGTCGTCCGCGGCGTGCCCTACGACCGCTCGCTCACAACGATGGCCGAGTTTCCGTTGTGCGCTGATTGCGCGCGCGAATACCATGATCCTTCGAATCGTAGATTTCACGCCGAGCCGCTATGTTGCCCGGCCTGCGGTCCGAGTGTGCGTTTGCTCGATCGAAATGGAATCGCGCAGGCTGACGATCCAATTCGCAAAGCCGCCGAACTGCTGAGTTCTGGAAAAGTCGTCGCCGTGAAGGGACTCGGCGGCTATCACCTTGCCGCGCTCGCGTCGAACGAGAATGCGGTCAAGCTGTTGCGATCCCGCAAACATCGCGAGGACAAGCCGTTCGCCGTGATGGCGCCAAATCTAGAATCGGCGCGCGCGCTCGCTACCATCGACGCTCTTGAAGAGCGCGCGCTAACCAGTCCGCGCCGCCCAGTGGTGCTGCTCAATCGCAGGCCTGACAGCGACTTGGCGCATTCGGTGGCGCCGTCGAATCGGTTCATCGGCGTGATGTTGCCGTACACGCCCCTCCATCATCTCTTATGCGAGTCGGTCAAAGCTCCGATCGTCTTCACCAGCGGAAACGTTTCCGACGAACCGATTGCATACACCGACGACGATGCGGCGAAGCGGCTCTCGCCCATCGCTGACTATTTTCTGATTCACAACCGCCAGATCCATATCCGCACTGACGACAGTGTCGTGCGAGTCTCGCGAGGGCGCGAAGTTCCGCAACGCCGTTCGCGAGGCTACGCGCCGCAACCTGTCGAGCTTCCGCTCAAAGCGCGCCGTCCGATTCTCGCTTGCGGGGCGGAACTCAAGAACACTTTCTGTGTCGCGAAGCGCCAGCATGCTTTCGTGTCGCATCACATTGGCGATCTTGAAAATTTTGAAACCCTGCGCTCATTCCGCGAGGGCATCGATCACTTTCGACGGCTGTTCGACGTAAATCCAGCGATTGTCGCTTTCGATCTGCATCCCGAGTATCTCTCGACCAAATACGCGCTCGACCTGAAGGGCGTCGAGTTCGTCGGCGTACAGCATCATCATGCGCACATTGCCGCGTGCCTTGCAGACAACGGCGAGCAGGGACCGAGTATCGGGGTTGCTTTCGACGGTCTCGGATTCGGACTCGACGGCACCATCTGGGGTGGCGAATTTCTGATCGCGGATCTCGCAAAGTTTGAGCGCGTCGGACATCTCGAAGCCGTTCCGATGCCGGGCGGAACCGCGGCGATCAAACAGCCGTGGCGAATGGCGGGGTCATACCTGCGCAAGGCCTACAGTGAAAGCGAAAATGTTCCTGCGCATCTCGAAGTCGCGGAACGAAATGCCCACCAGTGGCCGCAAATCAGTGCGCTCATGAAGAGCCGCGTCAATTCTCCGCTCACGAGTAGCGCCGGCCGCCTATTCGACGCGGTGGCTGCGATCCTTTCGGTGCGCGACGCCATCAATTACGAAGGCCAGGCGGCAATCGAATTGGAGCAACTCGCGGCGGTCGGTGAAGATGACGCGTACGAGGTAGCCGTCCCCGCCGCAATCCCGTTTGAACTTCATGGCGCAGCGCTGGTGCGTGGGGTGGTAGACGATTTACGCGCCGGCAGTTCCGTTGACGTCGTCGCCGCACGGTTTCACAATTCGATTGCGCTGATGATCGTCAACGCATGCGATACGATCAGGACCGCGCGCGGATTGGCTCAGGTCGCACTCAGCGGCGGAGTATTTCAAAACCAGTTGTTGCTGGAGCGAACCGTGCGATTGCTGGAACAAGCGGGTTTTCGCGTCCTGACTCATCGGCAGGTGCCGACCAATGACGCTGGAATAAGTTTTGGACAAGTGGCTGTCGCTGCCGCGCGCGACTGTGCGGCCCGTTGCCAGGGAGGAGGACTAGTTCAATGGGAGCCGTTCTAGGTTTCGTGATGGGCTATGTGTTGGGCGCGAAAGAAGGTCCGGAGCGTTTCGAAGAGCTGCGCAAAGCATGGGAGACAATCGTCAACTCCGAGGAATTTCAGGGATTGCTCAACACCGGAACTTCTCTCTTCATGACCGCGGTCCAGAGCGGAAAGGCGTCGGTCGGCGACGTGCTCGGCAGTTTATTGTCCGGCGAAGGACAACTTGGCGAGACCTTGTCGAGCTTTGCCAACAACGGTCCTCTGATGGACGCGTGGAAGACGCTCTCGAAGTCACCCGAGATTCAATCGATGATCTTGAACGGCGTCGGAATACTCGGAGGGCTGATGATGCAGAGGCGCGCGGCCAAGCGGTCGGAGTAACAATCGAGATCGAATAATGCACGAGCTGGCGATCACTGAGAGCATCGTCGAAAGCGTCGAGGGTCGCGTCCATGGCGCGAAGGTCCTTCGAGTCGCGCTCGAGATCGGCAAGCTCTCCGGCGTTGTACCCGACGCATTGCGCGCGTGTTTCGAACTTTGCGCTGAAGGCACTGTGATGGAGGGCGCGGCCCTCGATATCGAGGAAACTCCAGGCCGTGCTCGATGCCGTGACTGCGACGCGCAGGTCGAGTTGCTCGACACGATCGCACTGTGCCCGTGTGGAAGCGCGAACCTGGCGATGCTCAGCGGAAACGAATTGAAGATCCGATCGGTCGAGGTAGTTTGACATGTGTTCCACCTGCGGATGCTCCGACGGCGCCGAAACGCGCTTGACCGTTTTCTCCGGCGATCAAGACGCCGGCCACTCTCATAGCGATCACGTCCATCAACACGGCGACCATCATTATGACCACTCGCACGGAGGACACGATCACTCGCATGAGCATCGACACGACCAACCGTCGTCACGAACGCTTCAGCTCGAGCAGGATATTCTCGCCAAAAATAATCACGTTGCCGAACACAACCGGGGTTGGCTCGAAGGTCGCGATATCGTGGCCTTTAACCTGATGAGCTCGCCAGGCGCCGGCAAGACTTCACTGCTCGAGCGCACGATTCGCGAATTGGGCGCTGAAATTCCCCTCTGCGTCGTCGAAGGAGATCAGGAAACTACTCTCGACGCGGAGCGAATCGGCGCCACCGGATGCCCTGCGGTTCAGATCAATACCGGTAGCGGATGTCATCTCGACGCCGCGATGCTGTCGGACGCATTGAAGCGGCTGAAGCCGCCGCCCGGATCGGTTCTCATGATCGAAAACGTAGGTAACCTCGTGTGCCCTGCGCTGTTCGATCTCGGTGAGAGCGCCAAGGTCGTGATCGTTTCGGTGACGGAGGGTGAGGACAAGCCGCTCAAGTATCCGCATATGTTTCGCTCGGCTGACCTGATGCTCCTCAACAAAACCGACCTGCTACCGTACGTGCCTTTCAATGCGGATCGATGCATCGCGTATGCTCGCCAGGTCAATCCCGCTCTGAAGGTGCTGCAACTCTCCGTCCTCAAGGGCGACGGAATGGCCGCGTGGTATTCATTCTTGCGCGATCGCAAGACCGCCCGATCCGTGACTGCTTGAAGAGCTTTAGCTCGGGTGAAATCTCGAAGCGTCGGCCCCCGTACGTGGTGACATCGCCTGATTCTTGGTGCACACTATCCCGCTAGTGAGTCATCGGAGTCTCGGGTTCGATCGCCGGCGCATCCTATTTCGAAGCACCTTTGCGGCCTGTGTCCTTAGCGCCTTGCTCTTAATCTGGGGACACCGCTTTCTGCCAATTTCCGACTACCCCGATTGGGTGTTCGAAGGTTCCATCGTTGCAGAACTCATTCACGGCAACGCGTCAGCCTCCTACTCCTTCAAACACTATCCGGTCCCTTACTCCGGAACGGTCGCAATGCTCGGACTGCTCGATCTAGCTTTCCCGCCTGAGATATCGGGCAAGATAGTCCTAAGCCTTTGTATCTTACTGCTAGCAATATCTTCGACCTACTTGCTGACCTCGCTTAGCAACGAGTCCGACAATTCTCTCCTCCTTATCCCGCTATTGTTCTTGTTGAACACTTTCTTCTTCTGGGGAGAGTTAGCCTATCTTTTCGCTCTGTCAGTCTTCTTCTCTTATTGCGGCTACTTGTTCCGTCGAATCTATCGTTCTGAGCCGATCAATTGGTGGATTGTCGCCAGCGTATCAATCGTCATGTTCTTTTTTCACGTCCTCCCCTATGCCACCGCTATCCTCGTAACATTGACACTTATACTGGCCGAGTCACGGACCGAATTGCTCAGGCCTTTCCTGATTTCCTTCGCACCATCAATAGGACTAACTCTCTGGTACGCAGTTAACCGTGTCTCTCTACAGCGGATCGGCCCAGCCTGGACGTTTTGGACACCGCATTTATTGGCAGGTCGCTGGATCGCAGCTTTCTCCCCCTTTCCAGAGTTCCTCCCCTGGCTCGGAATCCAAGTTCCTTCGATGAAGGTTTTTGCAGTACTCAACCTGGTCATAACAACGGCTCTGACTCTGGTGGTTCCGCTATGCGTTCTATCCTGGACACGGATGCGTCCAAGGTACTTCGGAGTACTAGCATCCGCGGTAGCTTGCGCGATAGCTGTTATAGCCACCGGCTATGAGTTCGAAGGAATGATCAGCCCCGGAGAGAGGTTTCTCTACCCAGCCGTGTGGATAGGACTGTGCTGGCTCATCGGCGCTGGATTGCCAGGCCGTGTCTCCAAATTCAGTCGATTCCTGACGATAGGCATCATAGCCTCATTGGCTTGCCAGATCGCATTCATGCAAATCTATGTAGGATCTGTATCAAATGATCTAGCGGCACTCTTCTCGAAACTGCGATCGGCTGATTCGCAGACGGAGTTGTGCGCGACCTATGAAAAGTACCTAAGCCAGAGTTGGGACCAGCCACATCGCAGTGGCCTGGATCTCCTTCTGACAAATCATCCCAGCGCTCCACGACTTCCGTATTACCTCTATGTCGAGAAGAAAGTAGAAGCGCCAATCTTTCAGATGGGGATTCTCGACTATTCAGGTCAAGGCGACAATGAAGACCTTTGCAAGTCTCAGTGAAGATCCTCTACGACGGCTTGCTTTCGAGCGTTGGATCGCGCACCAGGATTCCTTCTGTATAGAGATTGCGAATCTTGTCCGCCGGCATCTTCAGCAGGTCGCTTAGTACTCGCTCATTATCCTCGCCCAGTCGCGCAGAACGCACTTCCGTCTTATCCGGCCACGCCGAAAACTTCACCGGTACTGCGGGAATCGCGACCGTGCCCAGCAACGGATCCTTGACCCATCGAACTGTCTTGCGCTCGTTGAGATGCGGGTGCTTTACCGCCTCATTGACCGTCAGCACGGGAGCGCATGGAACCCTTTCGGCATCCAGTGCGGCGATAGCGTCGTCACGGGTTGGAAATGTCGACAACCACTTCTCGATCACATCTCTTAGCTCTTCTTTATTATCGCGGCGTCCACGCGCATCCTTGAAACGCGGGTCAGTCGCGAGTTGAGGCATCCCAAGCGCGCGCACGAACTGCGGCCATTGATGAGGCGTCGAAGTAATCTGTACGTATTGGTCGCCCCTGAAATGAAAAATCCCGGTAGTGCCGCCATCTGGATGCAGTGAACCACTTCTTGTAGGACGAAACTTGTCGCCGCGCAGCGACACGATCGGCACCGTCTTCTCGTGCATGTGAAAGTAGGTATCCAGCAGTGACGCGTCCAGGTACTGGCCTTCACCCGTGCGCTCGCGATGCAACAGCGCGAAGCCGATAGCCATCGCCGCAGCGACGCCGGTAGAAACATCGCCAATCGCCATCGTAGTCAGCGCCGGAGGGCCGTCAACCTGTCCTATACCGTCAGTAACACCAGCATAGGCTTGCCCGATAAAATCATAGCCGGCCTTGACCGACAGCGGTCCGGTCTGCCCAGCCATCGAAATCGAACACATGATAATTTTCGGATTAACCGCCCTGACGTCCTTATAAGCGAATCCCAGCCGGTCTATCACCCGCGGCGCAAAGTTCTCGACCACGACATCGATCTGTGGAAGCATCGACATCACGATCTCACGCGCCCCCGGTTTCTTGAGATCGATCGCGAAGCTCAGCTTCGAGTGGTTGTGCTGCAAGTAGTAGGTGCTATGACTCGAGCCCTTATATTCAGGCGCGAGCGACTTGAGCCCGTCAGCACGGACGCGATCGCCAAACGGCGCAAGTTCGACCTTGATGACCTCGGCCCCCATCTCACCAAGCAATCGCGTGCAGGTAGGTCCCGCTACGAACTGTGTGAAATCCAGAACCCGATAACCTTCCAGCATTTGCGGCTTGTTCGCCATCATTCTATCCTCTCTCCCAGTCTGTATATCATCTCGGCGGAGGAAGCGGTAACCGTCAGAGCCGTAGCAGTTGTCGCGCGTTAGCACCCAGAATTTTACTTTCGTCGCCGGGCTCGAGGCCGAGTGCTTTGACTTCTTCCACCGGATGCGCAAGGCCCGCCGGCAGGGGATAGTCGGTGCCGACCACGAATCGATCCGCGCCATAGGTCTTGACGAGATGCGCCAGCATTCCGCGACTATGCGCGATTATATCGAAGTAGAACTGATTTGCGTAACTCGACGGCGGCCGCGGTATCGCGTCGCGACACTCCGGCACCAGCCGATAACCCATGTCGAGTCGTCCTACCAGCGCGGGCAAAGCGCCACCGGCATGATACAGCACGATTCGCAGGTTAGGATGGCGCTCGAGCACCCCGCTGTAAATCAACAGCGCCGCGGCAAGCCCAGTGTCGTAAAGGTTGCCGACCAGGTTGCCGAGAAAATATCTGGACAGCGCCCCAACTGGCGCCGCTTCAAATGGATGAATGCAAACGACCATCCGCAGCGCCTCAGCCGCAGCCCAAAATACCTCGAAATCCGGCTCATCGAGCTGACGTTCGACGACTTTCGGCGGAATCTCAACTCCGCGAAGTCCGAGCTTCGCGGCGCGTTCCAATTCTTTCGCTGCCGCGGCCGGATCCTGCATCGGCACGCTCGCCAGCGGAACGAAGTGATTCGGATCGCTGGCTCCCAGAGCCGCCATCATGTCGTTATTGACCTGCGCGATCGCGAGTCCGAGAGCGGTGTCGACGTCCGGATACATCAGAAACGGGACGCATGAAACGGCCTGCGCATTGACGCCCTCGCGATCCATGTCCGCGATGCGGGCCTGCGCGTTTGAGATCGGACCGTCAATCGGGCGCATCGCTTTTTCCTGGATCAAAAGAAAACGGCGGCCCTCGCGCTCCACGATCCGGGTCGCGAAATGTTTACCTTCGCGCGCCAGAAACTCAATTATCTCGGGCGCGATGAAGTGATTGTGCATGTCGATGACATCCATCGCGTCCTCCTACGTGATCGCGGACAGGCTGGTTACAGAATGAAACTGATCTTGCCGTGCGGGCGCAGTGCCTCGTTATCGAGGATAGCCCTTCTCTCGCGGATTCTCAGATCGTTGCCCTTGCGGACGAGTTTGTAGTCGTAGTGTCCTATGTAGGTATCGACCGACTCGTAACGCATCCTATGCACCGCAAAGTTAGCCGTCACCAGAATGCTGTCACCGTCACATCCGACGACGCGCACATTGGCTATCATCCGCCGCGTGCGTGACCGTGGATTTTCCGACCATGCTGCCTTACCAAGTAGCTGCTTCACGCGCGATCGAATTCGCACCGCATCATCCGCGATGATGAACAACGTATTTCGCGAATCTCCTTCCGGCACGTCAGTAGGTGGTATCTCGTAGGTTGCATCTTCAGTGAGAAGTCCTTGCCACTCTTCGAGCCGCCACTCATCAAGCAACGCGGCCTCTCTATAGAAAAGATCCTCCACTTCCTGACGACTAGGCAGCTCGATGCTACTCATGCTGCTTTCCTCGCGCGTTTCAGTTGAGGTTCTGTCATAAGCTGGTTCCATCGACGCCAAAACGCCCGCATCTGTAACTCATCGGTGATCGACGGATGCTCGCGCTTCATTCCACGCGAGATATCCGACCAGCCTACTTCCCGATTGGCAAAGCCGCGTTGACACGACTCGAGCATCTCGACGTCGTCCGGTGTGGCAAATCCTCCCGGACCGAGGAACGTTAGAAAGTTGTCGAGCCGCAGCGCGGAGTCCTCAGCACTCTCGTCCGCCGGCGCCAAGGCCCACGCGTTCACTTCCATATAGTCGGGCGAAACCGGATAGAAGGTCCTAACCGTGATAGCCATGATGTCGTTGATAACCAGATTCGGAAAAATACCGAGGTTGCGGCTGGTCTCGCAGATGCGCCGCGCCCGCTCCGCTCCGAACCGTGCCTCGAATCGCCGCCGAACTTCCTCGAAGTGCGCCTTACGATGCTCCCCGAATGGCGGAACCCAATGCGCGATCGGCCGTCCCCAGGCACTCTGGTACTCGACCACCGCATGACCGTTTCCAAGGTCTACCGCCTTCTGATAGGTCGGAGCCGCCACGTCGCGACCTTTCATATCGATACCTATGTCACTGAGGAAGCTGAAGTACCGCTGGTGTGTCGGCAGACCGTGATAGCCGTCATAACTATTCTCTACCAGCAGCTTCCAGTTAGCGCGTGCACTATAGGCCTGCTGGCCGGAGACAATCTTCATGCCTAGCTCAGACTGATCGGCCACCAGGTCCAAATACTCCCGTGCACCGGCCAAGTAGTCATATAGGCTGTCCACCGCAGGATCAAAACACGCAAAAATAAACCCACGATAGTTATCCACTTGAGGCGGAGAAACTAAGGCCATGTCATCGCGTTTGAAAGCTTCGCTATAGGACTCCTCGCCCGGCACACCTACGAGTTGACCGCGAGAGTTAAACGTCCATGCGTGATAAGGACACTGGAAGGTCTTGGCGTTACCGGACTTCTGCCGGCATACCAGCGATCCGCGATGCGTGCAGGTATTAAGTAGCACCCGCACGACGCTGTCGTCGCCACGAACCAGGATCATCGGACGCCCCGCGACGTTGCGCGAGCGATAGTCGCCGGCGTGCGGAACCTCGGACTCATGACCTACATAGATCCAGCACTTGTCAAAGACTCGCCGCCTCTCATTAGCGAGACACTCCGGATCGGTGAACGCGCGTCGATTTACCCGAAATAGTCCCGCGTGATGATCATCCATGACGTAGCTCTCGGCTGACTTATCCATGATTCTCTCCTAAGTTGCCTGCCGTTCGGTAAGCCTTACTTGTCCGACGGATTCCACGCCCAGTAACGCGCGATTGCCCCCGCATCGACGCGAAGGTCTGTCCCCGTGATCATGCCGGCGTCCTCCGACGCTAGAAACACCGCCGCCCGTCCGTAGTCGCTCGGGCTCGGCAGTTTCTGCATCGGCACGCCTTTTCGAAATGGTTCAAACGCATTCTTGAGTTGCTCGCCGCTGCGGACTTGCCGACCCCATCGCGCCGCGCGTTCGAGCGACTCCGACGGATCGGTCGCCGTCGGCGTCAGGCTGTTGACGCGGATGCCGTGTGCGACGAGTTCCATCGCCGCCGATCGCGTGAAGTTCAGCAGACCAGCCTTGCCCGTGCAGTACGCGATGTTGTTCGGCTCGCCCTGATGGCCCGCGGTCGAGATGATATTGATGATGGCCCCCTTGCGTCCCTGTTCGATCATCGACTTCGCAACATGCTTGGTGAACAGAAAAGCGCCGCCGAGAATTATTTCTAACTGTCGCCGCCATTCGTCGAGCGGCATCTCGATCACGCCCTTCTTGTTGAAGATGGCAGCGCTGTTTACGAGAATATCGACGCCGCCGAAATGCTCGCGCGCCGCTGCCACCGCTT
This sequence comes from Binatus sp. (SeqCode), assembly GCF_049584895.1. Classification (GTDB taxonomy): domain Bacteria; phylum Desulfobacterota; class Binatia; order Binatales; family Binataceae; genus Binatus. The sequence goes on along the minus strand of NZ_JBAUYR010000137.1, from coordinate 19,084 downwards.
CAATCACCTGGCGCTCATCGGTAACGTCACAGGTCACTGCCGTCGCGCGCCCTCCCATGCTTTTGATGTAACGCGCGCAGTCTGCACCGTTCTCCGCGCGCGCATCGACGCATACCAGCGCCGCGCCCTCGGCTGCGAGACCTTCCGCAATACCGCCGCCGATATTCGTGCTGGTTCCCGTGACCAGCGCCACTTTTCCACTCAGCTTCATCTGATTACCGTAGCGGCGGAGCCGTCAGAAAACATTTCGATGAATTGAAAATCCACGTATCGATAAATTCCGTGTCCGCCGGCTTGCGTTTCAATTCGGCGAGCACTCCCGCCAGGCACATCCAGTTGAGAATTTCCTGCTGGCCGCTCGCCTCGACCGACGACGCCGGATAATTGCGCCATGCGTCGAAGTTGCCCGCCCGCAACGCCTCGAACAGCGTCCGATCCGCAGGCGTGTCCGGATACAAAAAATTGTTTTTCGCGGTTAGAAAAGCATGCGACCAGCCCGACGACGCCATCAGCGCGACCCGCCACGGACTATTCGCAAAAATCCGCGCAGTCGCGGCGCCAAGATCGAACAATCGGCGCGGCGTCGGCGCCGGCGGATCGAGCTGGGCTTCCGACGGCGGATTTTCAAACGCCGGCAGACCGCCACGCTGCGCGATCACCTTCCGCCCATAGCAATTTATCGCGAACGGAATAATCGGGTACGGAAACCCTTTCCGATCGTAATCGAGATACAGCACCGCATTCGCGAATGCGTGTCCGAGCGGATGATGTAGCGGCTTGTACGAATAAGCCGTGTCGAACCCAGCCTCGATCAGACCGCCCGCGAGATACTTCGCCGCCGCGACGTTGCCGGCCGCGCGAAATTTCTTGTCTGGCGCCTCCTTCCACACGTTGTGCGCTGGCGCCGCGAACTCGAATGATTCGTGTGCGTAGATGCAGTAAGGCGGGATCACATCCTCGCGAAAATTTTCGTATTGATCGTCGCCCCACACCACGATGAAGTCGGGGCGAAACTCGTCGATTTGCGCGCGCGTCTTCCGCAACGATCGCAGCAGCCGCTCGCGATGCGCGTGCGCGGCGCTTGTCCCCTCGTCGTCGCCCCATTCGGCGCGCATCGCTTCCGGCCAGCCGCGCGCATCGCGAAACTTTTCCGGCAGATGCGGGTTCTGCAGCATCCGCTTCAGAATCCACGACATCGTTTCGTCGCTGCCTGCCAGAGGCGGGTAGTGAGTTATTCCGACTGCGAGAATCTCACCCATTTGCATATCCTCCGCTGCGTCACGCTCGGCCGGTCTGGTCGTGAAGGATCTGTTTCTCGTATAGCGCGGCGATGCGGTCCGCGGAATACCCCAGCACGCTCGAAAGTACCGCCGCATTGTCGCCGCCTAGCGCCGGCACATAGTTGCGAGCCTGCGCCGTCGAGTTGCCGAATTTGAACGCCGGGTTCGGTACCTTCAGCGGCCCGGCACCGTCATCGATCACTTCGAAGCTCCCGCGCTCCGCCAGATGCGGATGCGCAAGCGCCTCTCTCACAGTGTAGTACCGCGAGCACGGCACACTGCCCTCGGTCAAAATCGCTTCACACTCCGCCATCGTCCGGGTCGACGCCCACTCGTCGAGCTTCGACATGAACCACGCCCAATTCGCAGCTCTTCCCTTCGCTGTAGCGAACCGGGGATCGTCCATCCACTCGGGATGCCCGACCGCGTGCGCCAACGCCTCGTAGTTGTTCGGCTTCACCGCCGCAATCATCACGAAGCCGTCCTTCGCGCGCGTCGGCTGAAACGTATTCGTTCGCCGCGCCGGTGGAAGCTGCCCCTCCTGGAACTCATAGATCAGCATCCCGAGCAGTCCGTCCATCATCGCCAGGTCGATACAATCGCCGCGGCCCGTGCGCTCGCGTCCAAGCAGCGCCGACTGAATCGCGCCGAATGCGTACGTCCCACCCAGCACGTCGCCCACATAAATACCGGTGTTGAGCGGCCGCTCGAGACCTTCTTGATACCCAAGATTGACCAGGTCGAAACCGCTGGCCGCGTGCAGCATCGGCGCGTAAGCGCTGCGCGTCGCCCACGGTCCGCTCTGCCCGAATCCCGAGATCGAGCAGTACACGAGTCGCGGATTCAGCCGCTCGAGCGTCACGTAATCGAGCCCCAGCCTCGCCATCACGCCTGGCCGCGAATTCTCGACGACTACGTCTGATTTTGTCGCAAGCTCGCGAATCAGTTCGCCTGCCTCAGCCTTGCGCAAATCGATCGCGAGACTTTTCTTGCCGCAATTCAGATGAGCGAAGTACGCGCTCTTGCCCGCGCGCATCGGCGGTTGCGTGCGAATGAAATCGCCCTCGGGCGGCTCTATCTTGATCACCTCGGCGCCAAGGTCCGCCAGTAGGCGCGTGCAATATGGCCCCGACACGATCGTGGTGAAGTCGAGCACCCGTACGCCGCTCAGGATTTCGTTATTCACCCGCAGCCTCGGCGCGATCCTTTTCTTTCACCAGCGACAAGTAATGACGGTTCAGCCGTTCGAGATGCTGTTCCATCTCTTTCACGGCGCCGTCGCTGTCGCCCGCTTCAAAATGTTTCATGAAACGCCGGCGCGACGGCAGCACCCACGGATTTCGTTTTTGCCCGATCGCGCGAATGAAGTGCTGCATCACGTCGATCAGCGCTTCCATCACGATCACCATCACCGGATTTTTGGTCGCGCGCGCGATAACGCGGTGAAAATCAAGATGAATCGCCGCCTGGTCGTAAAAATCAACATTCTCGCGCGCAGCTTTCGCCGCGGACGCGATGTTGGCGTTGAGCGCCGCGATATCTTCCGATGTCGCACGCTCGCACGCGGCCCGCACCGCGCTCGCTTCGATCATCACCCGCGCCTCGGTCAGATGCTCCGGTTGAATCGCACCGAGATGAAACATGTCGCGCAGCCCGGTGATTATCGCGTCGCCCGTGCTCTCGCGCACGAACGCGCCCCCGGTCGCGCCCTTCTGCAGCCGCAACAAGCCCGCATACTCGAGCGACCTCAGCGCCTCGCGCAGCGTGTTGCGCGACACTCCGAACTGCTCGGCCAACACCCGTTCAGGCGGCAGCCGGTCGCCTGCTCGCAACCGTCGATCGGAAAGTTCTTTGCGAATCTGATCCGCGATTTCCTCGAATGCGCGCAGGTTGCGGATGCGACTGAACTCGACCGGGCGCGTCGTCGCGACGCGGGTGAGCTGCTTGCGCTTGACATTCGTATCGCTCATGTGTTCCATTGGTTCAACCATTGGTACCCCGAACCGTACTCGAATGTCAAGCGCAAACTAATCCAAAGCTACGACGGAGGAACGGCGTTGATCTCTTTTGAACTTACCGAGGAACAGAAACTCGCCCAGTCGATGGTGCACGAGTTGGCCGGCTCGCAGCTTCGGCCCGCGGCGCGCCGCGCCGATGACCGCGAAGCGATCCCGTCATCGGTTCTCGACGAGATCTGGGCGACGGGAATAATTCAGTCGCAAGCGGACGGGTACTCACCGACGTTGAACGCGTTGCTGCTCGAAGAACTCGCCGTGGCGGACGCTTCATTCGCGATCGCTGCCGCGGCGCCAATCGGATTTCTCGGCGCGGTCGCTGTGCAAGGTTCCGCAGCTCAGAAAAAAAATCTGCTGCCGCTGTTCGCGGGCGACAAATATCGATGCGCCGGCGTCGCAATCATGGAACCTGATTTCGCCTTTGACGTTTCGACGATTCGCACCACCGCAATTAAGACGCGCGATGGCTACCGGCTGTCGGGCGTTAAGGGACTGGTGCCGCTCGCGGGGAACTGCACTCACTTTCTTGTGGTCGCGCGCTGCGACGACGCTGCCGATGCGTTCATCGTTGATCGAGACACTCGCGGCGTGAGCGTCGGCGAGAAGAAACCGAACATCGGACTGCGTGCGCTCGAGATGGCCGCCGTCAGTTTCAAAGATGTCGAACTGCCCGCCAGCGCGCGGCTCGGCGAGAGCGCGGGATGCGACGTTCAACGCATCGTCGACTCGGCGCGCACTGCGCTGTCCGCGATCATGACCGGCACCAGCCGCGCCGTGATGGAATTCGTGATGCCCTACACCAAGGAGCGCGTGGTTCACGGCGACGCGCTCGCGAAGAAGCAGACGATCGCGTTTCGTCTCGCCGATATGCGGATCGAAACCGATGCGATGCGCTGGATGACGTGGAAGGCCGCGTCGATTCTCGAACAGGGCGGCGACGCCGCGCGGCAGGCGCAACTTGCGTACACCTACTGCGCCGAGAATGCGATGTGGATTGCCGACGAAGGCGTCCAGATGCTCGGCGGCCACGGCTACCTGCGCGATAACCCGGTCGAGATGTGGTATCGCGACACGCGCACGCTGTCGGTGCTCGAAGGCGCGGTCGGAGTTTAGTTTTCGAAGACAATCATGAGGGCAAAGCAATGATAGATTTCCAACTCACTCCGGCTGACGAGAACGTTCTGAGCACTGCGCATGAGCAGGCTCTGATCGGGCAACGCTATGCGCGCTACTACGACAAGCATGAAGATGAACTCGAGCCCGAGGAATTTCCCGAGGCGAAAGGTTTGCCGAATCCGATCACGCTGGCCGAAGAAGGACTCAACGGAAGCAGCGGCGCGCGGATTCTCCATTCGCTGGTGATGCTCGAAATCTACTGGGGCGGAATCGCGCTGCATCGCAGCAAGTGGGGACTTGGCAACACTGTCCTCAAGACAGTCGCGACGCCCGAGCAATTCGAGAAGTGGAAGAACCACACAATAGCAATTGCGATTACCGAGCCCGGCGCCGGCTCCGATCCGGCCAACATCCGAACGACGGCGACCTTCGATCGCGAGACCGGGGAATGGATTCTCAACGGCGAGAAAATTTTCATCTCGCAGGCGCAGTCTGGTGACGCCGCGATGGTGCTGTCGCGGTTCGTTGCGCCGGACGGAAGCCGCGGCATGACCACCTTCATCGTCGAAAAAGGTACGCCGGGATTCACCGTCGGGCCGCAACTCAAAAAGCTCGGCATCCGCTCGCACGACACCTGCAACCTGCTGTTCGAGAATTGCCGGATTCCGGAATTCAACCACATCAAGGGCGATTTCAAATCGACGATGTCGGTCTTCAACGACTCGCGCCCGATGGTCGGAGCGATGGCGCTGGGTGTTGCGCGCGCCGCGCTGGATTTCACGCGCGAAAAGCTGGCGGAGCGGGGAATCGAGATCAGTTACCGTGGCGGGATGCGCAGCCGTTCGGCCGTCGTCGATCGGTTCATCCGGCTCGAAGCCATTTTCGAAGCTGCGCTGCTGACTGTTCTGCGCTCCAAGTGGCTCGAGCAGCAGGACGTGGCGCCGAAAGTGGAAGCGTCGATCGCGAAAGCGGCGGGTGGCAAGGCCGCGCGAAAAATCACCCAGGGATGCATCGACCTTCTCGGCCCGGAGGCGCTGTCGGAAGACCATCCGCTGGATCGATGCTTCCGCGACGGCCGCATCTTCGACATCTACGAAGGCGCCGGCGAAATCCAGCGCCTGATAATCGCCCGTTCGATCCTCGGCTACACCGGCCGCGACTTGCGGTAATCGCCATATATCTGAACCTCTTCCGGCATGGACCCGATTTTGGGATTTTACTAATGTAAAAACTACACGTTCTGATCAGGAGGAAGAGATGAAACCAGCACTTCGAATCGCACTTCTCGCAACTACGATTCTCTTCGTGAGTTTGCCACTGACGGCGCATGCGCAGGCCGGCAAGTACACGGTCAAGACCGGCTATCTCACTTGCCATGAAGCTTCGGGATGGGGATTCATCCTCGGATCTTCGCGCGAACTCAGATGCTCCTACTCGAGCAACGGCGGGAGAGTCGAATATTACGGTGGAAGCGTCTCGAAGTTCGGCGCTGATATCGGCTATCTGAAATCGGCGGTGATCTTGTGGGCGGTCGCCGCTCCTACCAAGGATCTCAAGCCCGGCGCGCTGGAGGGTCATTATGGCGGCGCGACTGCAAGCCTCTCGCTCGGAGTAGGTGCGGGCGCGAACGTGCTGGTTGGAGGCTTTGATCAGTCGATTGCGCTTCAGCCGGTATCCGTCGAAGGCCAGAACGGACTCAACGTTGCAGCCGGAATCGCGGAGATGACCCTAAAGTACCGCGGCGAGAAACCGCCGGGCTGAGCAATCCGACTGGCGCATCACCATGCTGAGGCTTGGAGCCATGCGATGGTGCCGGTCAGATCAAAAGAATTTGCCAGGTCCATCAGGTCGACGATCTTGCTGACATCGTCCAGCGGGAACGATTTGCCCGCCGGGAATATCGGCTCGACCCGGCAGTAGCGTTCGGCGAGGAGTTGCTTGCACTCGAAATCGGCGACGCCGACGCTGCCATCCATCATCACGTTCAGGATGGGCTTGATCCATTGCGCGTCGCCCCAATCGTGGTCGACGCCGGCGATGTATTGCAGCGATGCGCCGGTGCCGACCGACAGTAGCTTGATGCCATCGAGTGTCGCGCGTTCATCGGCTTGATTGCGGCCGTCCAGCGCCTGTGCGATCGCAGCCATGCTCGGGTTGTTGGCAATCACGCCGCCATCGACGTACACGCCGTACGACGGAAAATAGGTGGGGGCCGCACTGGTCGACATCGCGACGTCAACCGCCAGCAATTCGCCGTCGCTGTCCGGTCCGGTAAAATTGTGGAAGAACTTCGGATTCCAGGTACGCGACGAAGGATCGGCCGCCTGGTTGTCCAGGTTGAACGACGCGATCAGAACGCGTGAGCGCAAGTCCTTGAGCTTCTGCGCGCCGAAGGTCTCCTGCAGAATCTGCTTGAGATTCACATTGTCGTACTTCGAACCGCTGATACCGCCGAGCTCGACTACATTGTGCGTCCACGAAGAATCAAAGATCAACTTTCCATTCACAACGTAGAGATCGCGAATCTGCGCCGGCGTCATTCCGGCCGCCAGCCCCAGAGCGAGAATCCCACCCGTCGAGGTGCCCGCGAACATCGTGATCGTGCCGGGACGATCCTGTAGCAGGCCAGGATACGCGCCGAGAAGTCGATTGAGCAAAACCGCGCTGAGCACGCCCCGGATTCCACCGCCATCGCATGACAGTATTCTAAAGTTGGGCATGTGAGACTCCCTCCCGACTAAACTCCAAACGACCAGACAGGAAGTTTATCCGAAATCCGCGCGCGTCGGTCAACCGCGAAGTAGCTTTACAGTACTGTCCGTAATCTCCAGAGTCGGTCGGGCAATCGCGGGCTATCAGGCGGCGTGAGCGCGGCGACGACGGTCTACGCCGGAAATTCGAACCTGAACGCGCATTCCTCCGCGCGCGAGCATGTTCACAAGCGTGTCGATGCTGAACAGGTCGATCTTGCCACGAATCAAATCGCTTATGCGCGGCTGGGTGACTCCAAGGAGGTTTGCCGCCGCACGCTGGGTCAACTTGCGCGACCGGATGAGACGCCGGACTTCTACCATCAGTTCCGCGCGAAGCCGCAGGCTCTCGGCCTCCCTTGCTCCGAAGCCAAGGTCTCGGAACACATTCCCAATAGTACGCTCTATCTTCATAACCGTATTTTTTTACTGCGACGCCTCTGGAGCAGTTTGATTAAACGAGATTTCGCCAACTCCAAATCATATCCGGCTGTTTTTCTGCTCTTCTTTTCGAACGCATGAATCACATAGATTGCTTCTTCAAACTTTGCGACGTAGAAAACCCTGTGCTCCAATTCTGTATGCACCCTGATTTCTTGTACCCCAGCGCCGATCGACGGCATCGATTTCCAGTCCGAAGGCTGCAGACCGCATTGGACTAGGTACAGTTCATATCCCGCGCGCTGCCGGGCTTTCGTCGGAAAGTGTTGCAGGTCGTAGCGAGAAGATCCCAGCCACAGCAGCGTCTTCGGCATCGGCATCCAAAGAGTATACAAAGTTTTGTATAGCGTCTACCGCCTGCGTTAGCCTGTTCAATGACTCTTTTGTGCCGCGGGTTACGGGTGCGGCGCGAATCTTTCATGCGCTCGTTTTCTCGACGATTGCGATGTTGTTACTAATGATGCCGGGACGGGCTTATATAGTGTTGGCGGAACGATGAAGAGTGTTGAGGAAGCAGTGAGCGGCGCGGGCGATGCGAGCACTCGCGCGTCCGACGCGGTGCTTGCGGTCTTGCGGCGGTTTTGGGGATTCGAGGGTCTGCGACCGCTACAGCTCGAGGCGATTCAGGCGGGACTCGACCGGCGCGATTCTTTGGTCGTGATGCCGACCGGCGGCGGAAAGTCGCTCTGCTACCAGGTGCCGCCCGCGGTCGCCGGACGCACCGACGTCGTGGTCTCGCCGCTGATCGCGCTGATGAAGGATCAGGTCGATGCTTTGCGCCTGTCTGGCTATCCGGCTGCGGCGCTCCATAGCGGGATGGCTCAGATGGAGGTTCGTGACGCCGAGCGCGAGCTCGCCGGCGGCCGCCATCATCTTATATTCGTCGCGCCCGAGCGGTTGCTGACGCCGCGCTTTCTCGATCTCGCTGCGCGCCTGAAAGTTTCCAGCTTCGCGATCGATGAAGCGCATTGCATCAGCCAGTGGGGGCACGATTTCCGGCCCGAATATCGGCGGCTTGCGGAGCTGAAAACGCGCTTTCCGGGCGCGAGCATTCACGCATACACGGCGACTGCGACCGAGCGGGTGCGCGGCGACATCGTCGATCAGCTCGGGCTTACGGATCCGGCGGTGCTGGTCGGTTCGTTCGATCGTCCCAATCTACTTTACCGGGTGCGTCCGAAGCTCGATGTGAACGCGCAAATCGCGGGGACGATCCGGCGCCATAAAGGTGAGGCGTCGATCGTGTACAGCATCAGCCGCAACGACACGGAGCGGATCGCTGCGTACCTCACGTCGGAGGGTGTGCGCGCCGCCGCGTATCATGCCGGGATGGAGGCGGATGAGCGTCGGCGCACGCAGGACCGCTTCGCTGCCGAGGAAATCGACGTGGTGGTCGCGACGGTTGCGTTCGGGATGGGAATCGATCGCAGCGACATCCGATGTGTGATTCATGCGGCGCTGCCGAAATCGATCGAGGCCTATCAGCAGGAGACCGGCCGCGCGGGTCGCGACGGCTTGCCTGCCGAATGCGTACTGTTCTACTCGGCGGCCGACGTGATTCGATGGCGCAACCTGATGGAGCGGAGCGCCGCAGAGTCTGCCACTCCACCTGAAGTGTTGGAGAGCGGAAAGCTGCTGCTCGAGGAAGTGCGCCGCTTCGCGACGGTCGTGCGATGCCGTCATGCCGCCTTGTCTGCCTACTTCGGTGAGACCCATCAAGGAGCAAGCTGCGGCGCCTGCGACTTTTGCCTGGGCGAGGTGGAGGGCGTCGCGGACTCGACCGTGCTCGCGCAGAAGGTGCTCTCGTGTGTGGCGCGCGTCGAGCAGCGCTTCGGCGTCGAGCACGTCGTTGACGTACTCGGCGGTGCGAGCAGCGAGCGCGTGCGTCGATTGGGCCACGAAAAGCTTTCCACCTATGGCCTGCTGAAGGACCTGCCGCGCAAGACCTTGACCAACCTGGTCTATCAATTGGTCGACGCCGGACTGCTCGAGCGCACGCCCGGTGATCGCCCAATGCTGAAGCTGAACGCATTGTCGTGGGAAGTGATGCGCGGGCGTCGCGCCGTCACTCTTTTACAAGCTAAAGAATCGAAATCGAAAAGGACGCGAATCGAAGAAGAGTCGTGGCACGACGTGGACGAGGCGCTGTTCGAGAGTCTGCGCAAACTGCGGCGCGAGATCGCCGCCGAGCGCGCGATGCCCGCCTATGTGATCCTCCACGACGCGACGTTGCGCGAACTGGCAAGCGTCCGTCCCACGACGGTTGAAGCGCTGCGTTACATCCGCGGCTTCGGCGAAAGAAAACTTACGGACTTCGGCACACGCGTAATCGAATGCATTAATTCTCACCGCTGATTCCGGACGGCGTGTGCCATAACTTTTTTCCTCGGCTAGCATCGCCGTCAAATGGCAAGACTAGCGACCAGCGCGCTCGACACCGCGATGCTCGGCTCGATTATGAGTCGGGTGCGGGCGCAGGCGGCGGCCGACCCCCAGAGCAATCCGATTCTACTGTTCGCGCTGGATCTGACGTTGCAGATGGACCGCGGCGAGATCGATCTCGACGGCCTCGAGAGTATTGTGCGGCAGCTGACGGCTGAGGCGTTTGCCGACCGTGCCGAGCGGCTCAGGAACTACCTCAGCGAGACCGCGATTGCGGCGAATGAGCGGGCGGTCGAAGATCTGATCGAGCATAAAGCGCGCGAGGGCAGCTTCGAGGAATTTCGCACGGCGCTTAACCGAATCGTCTTCGGAGTTGTGTTCACGGCCCATCCGACGTTTTCGATTTCGCTCGAATTGGCGCGTAGCCTGGCCGAACTGGCGACCGGACAGACGTTCGATGGCGTGGCGCTCGATCCGGCAGGACGAGACGAGCGGATGGAAAGGGCGGCGCGCGTCGAGCATCGGCCGCCGGAGGAGCTGTCGCTCGAGGTCGAGCATGGGTGGGTGACTGAGGCGCTCCAGCATGCGCATGACGCGCTCGAGGGCGTGCATCGGACGGCGTTGCGGGTGGCGCGCCAGCACTGGCCGGCGCAATGGACGAGCATCGTGCCGCGGCTGGTCACGCTGGCATCGTGGGTCGGCTACGACCAGGATGGACGCACCGATATTACCTGGACGCGGACTATCGCGGCGCGCCTCGCCGACAAGCTGGCGATGATCGAACGCCACCTGCGAAAAGTTGAGGTACTCGAGCGCGCCGCCCGTGGCGATTATTTGGCCACGTTACAACCGCTTGCGGCGATGCTCGCGAAGGCGCGCACGACCGTGGCGCATCAGATCGAATTGCTGGCCGCTGCTGAGCGCGATCCGGCGGCGACGGCTGCCTTTGGTCGCGCGATGGTGTCGGGACGCTCGCATGCGCTGGTCGAAACAGCGCCGATGCTCGCGTTGATCGAAGCTGCTATTGGCGCGGCGCCGGATGACGAGCGTCGCGAGACGATCGCGGTCATGCGCGCCGGCATGAGAACCCACGGCCTGGCGCTCGCGCATATTCACGTGCGCCTCAACGCGTCCCAATTGCACAACGCGGCGCGGCGGCTGGTTGGTCTCGAGACGGAGCCGAACGATCCGGCGAATCGCCGCTCATACTTCACGACCATCAACGTCCTGCTGGGGCGGGTGCGGCCGGTGGCGATCAGCTTCGAATCGCTGATGGTCGAGGGGGCGTCGGCCAAGCGGCTGATGATGACGGTGGCTCAAATCGTCAAGTTTATCGACGCTGAGACCCCGATTCGTTTTTTGATTGCGGAAACCAAGACCGGATTCACGCTGCTGACGGCGCTCTACTACGCGCGCATGTTCGGAGTGGACGATCGAATCGAAATTTCGCCCCTGTTCGAGACCGAAGATGCATTCGAGCGTGGGGAGCGTGTGCTCGAGGAGGCGCTCAAGAGCCCGCACTATCGCGCGTACCTGAATCGGCAAGGTCGGTTGGCGGTTCAATTCGGATACTCGGATTCGGGGCGATTCATCGGTCAGATGGCGGCGACGTTTCGAATCGAGCGGCTGCGTTTGCGGATCGCGCAACTGCTGGAACGTCACGGGCTGAGCAAGCTGGAAGTGATCCTGTTCAACACCCATGGCGAATCGATCGGCCGCGGCGGACATCCGTCGACCCTGGCCGATCGCTTGCGTTACGCGGCGCCGCCGAACAACCGCGCGGAGTTCGAGCGTCGCGGCCTGCGCGTGAAGGAGGAGATAAGTTTCCAAGGCGGTGACGGCTACCTGCTTTTTCTGACGCCGGCCGCGGCGACCGCGAGCATCCGGCAGACGCTCGGCTTCGCGTTCGATGTCAGTGACGAGACCGGCAACGATCCGATTTACGCGGCGCCGGACTATTCGGCGGAATTCTTCGCGACTGTCCAGCAGGAGTTCAGCAACCTGGTTGACGACCCTGACTACGCCGCATTGCTGAGCCTGTTCAGCGCGAACCTGCTTTATCGGACCGGCTCGCGGCCGGTCGCGCGCGAGGTTGAGGAATGGGGACGGCAGTCGAAGATCGAGCATCCGTCCCAATTGCGGGCGATACCTAACAACGCGATTCTCCAACAACTCGGCTTCATGGCGATTACTCTCTACGGCGTCGGGCGCGCGATCTCGAAAGACCCGGAACTGTTTCAGGCCATGCGCGAACGCTCGGTCCGCTTTGGCCGCTCGGTACGGATGGTGGCGGCCGCGCTCGATCGCACCGAGCTCGACGTGCTGCGCGCGTACGTGGATACGCTCAACCCCTCGATGTGGCTGAATGGGGCCGGTCGCGCGCGGCGTCCGGCGCGGACCAAGGCGCTCCGCGAGCTGGCCCGCGTCACCGGGCAGCTCGATCAGCATGACCGGCTCGCGCGGCTCGTGCGCCGACTGCAGGCGGATCAATTGTGGCTGCTCGATGCGATCGAGCCGGCCGAGACGGCGCCACGGCGGCGTTTGATACTGCTGCACGGAATCCGCGTGGCGGTGATCCAGCGTATCTGCCTGCTGGCAATGGAGATTCCAAATTTCAGTCCGCAGCTTGGGGTGACGCGCGACGACCTCCTGGCGCGAATCCTCGAGCTGGACGTGCCGAGCGCGGTCGAGCGGCTGCGGCGAATTTTCCCCAACGAGGAGAGTCTCGCGCGTACGCCCGATGATTTCGGAGAAAAATCGCTATACCGACCGGATTCTGCATTATCGTACGAGATCGAGCACAACACTGTGTTCGATCCGATGCTGAAACTGTATGAACTGGCGCGCCGGATCGGGACGGCGATCACCCACGAGATCGGTGCTGTCGGCTAGGCGCTCGATATAACGCTCCCCTTGGCTCCCAATCGTTGCCGGACCATACTCAGAGTTAGATTATGCTACTAGCTGCAAATGGAAGCGGTTAATACTTATCGGACAGCCTTCGGGAGAACTTATGCGATATTACGTTGCAGCACTCGGGTTGATGGTCGTGCAAATTTCATGGCACGCCCCGGCGTTCGCCCAAACCGGCATCTGCAGCGGGATGACCGCGGGTCAGCTCACGAGTCTGAACGGGTTCGTTCCGTTCGAGGCCAGCAGCCTTTGGAATACGGATATTTCCAGCGCGCCGGTGGATTCGAATTCGGCCAACATCATCGACTACATCGGATCGACGGTGACTCTCCATCCGGATTTCGGCTCCGGCACCTACGACGGCCAATCGATCGGTATACCGTATCAGATCGTGGCCGGCACGCAGGCGAAAGTCATGGTGAACCTCGGCGCATATGCGAGCGAGAGCGATCCCGGTCCTATGCGGATTCCTGCTACCGCGCTTATCGAGGGCTATCCGAACCCCGGCACCGGCGACCGTCATGTGTTGGTACTCGAGAAGGACGGCTGCTGGCTGTATGAGTTGTATAACGCGCACCACCTGAAGAGTGGCGCATGGAGCGCCGACTCGACTGCCATCTGGGACATGACGATCGACCCTCAGCGTCCCTACACCTGGACCTCGGCCGATGCAGCGGGTCTGCCGATCTTCCCGGGATTAGTGAGATACGACGAAGTCGCTTCCGGCGCTATCAATCACGCGATCCGCTTTACGGTGCCTGTCACGCAACAGGCGTTCACGCCGCCCGCTTCGCATTGGGCCTCGTCGGTGCCGGACCCTGACGCACCTCCGATGGGCGCGCGGTTAAGACTAAAGGCCAGTTTCGATATCTCGAGCTTCTCGACGCAGAACCAGGTGATCCTGACCGCCCTTAAGAAGTACGGAATGATACTCGCCGACAATGGGAGTGCTATCTACCTCAGCGGCGCGCCCAACAGCAATTGGAACAACTCCGACCTACACCTGCTTGACACTGTCACCGCGGCGGACTTCGACGTGGTGTCGACTGGCCCGGTCTATACCAGTTCCGACGTGCCGACTGGTCTGAGTCCTATAGTTAGTGGTTTCACTGCGAATCCCACTCACGTCGCCAAAAGAAAACCCGTCACGCTCAGTTGGACGACCAGCGATGAGATCTACAACCTAATCTCGCCAACAGTAGGGCCAGTGCGTGGCAACTCCGTAACAGTTAATCCTAAGGTAACTACAACCTATACCTTGTACTCGACCAACCAGTATGGACGGACAACGGCTAGCGTGAAGGTAACCGTCCCTTGAACTGACCTGGTTCAAGCACTTAGGCGGTTGATACCGTCGAGCGCGGCATTCTTATAGCATTCTGCCAGCGTAGGATAGTTGAAGACCGTATTCACGAAGTAGTCGATAGTACCCTTCAAAGAAATTACGGCCTGACCTATGTGTACCAGCTCGACGGCTCCGTCGCCGATGATATGTACGCCTAGCAGCTCGCGCGTCTCGCGATGGAACAGCAGTTTCAACACCCCGCTGTCGTCGCCGATAATGTGGCCGCGTGCGGTTTCGCGATAGGCAGCTTTGCCGACTTCGTACGGGACGCCCTGGTTAGTCAGGCTCTCTTCGGTGGCGCCGACGAACGAGATTTCCGGGATCGTGTAGATGCCGTAGGGAAACAATTCAGGCGCGTGATGCGCTGCAACCCGGAAGGCGCGGCACACTGCGATTCTACCTTGTTCTTTTGAAGTGGACGCGAGGCTGGGAAACCCGACTAGGTCGCCGACTGCGTAGATATGCTCGACTGCCGTCCGGTAATCGGCGTTGGTTTTCATGCGGCCGCGCGCGTCGGTCGCAAGACCCGCTGCGCCAAGGTTCAGCTCGCTGGTCGCTCCGGTGCGGCCCGTGCTCGACAGAGCTTTGTCCGTGATGATCTGCTTTCCGCTGGCCAGGCACGTGCGCACGTGATTCTGGCCATTCTCGCGAAACACTTCGATCGACGAGACTTCTTCGCCGAGCCGCAGCGTCACGCGCCGTTCGCGCAGGTGGTAAACCAGACTCTCGACTATTTCCGCATCGACGAAGTCAAGCAGGCGCGGGCGCATGTCGATCAACGTGACGCGTACTCCCAGCGCCGCAAACATGCTTGCGTATTCGCATCCGATGACGCCGGCACCGATCACCGCGAGTGTGCGCGGTAGCTCGTCAAGCTCCATCATGTCGTCGCTCGAGAAAATGTACCGACCATCGAGCGGCGTGCGTTGGTCGCGAGCCGCATGGGTCCCGACCGCCAGCACAATGTTGGCGGCGGAAACCCGTCTCTGCAGTCCGCTCGGTTTATCTTCGAGGTGGAGCACGTGCGGATCGACAAAGCTCGCGCTCGCCGTGGTCAGCTCGACGCCGTTGCGCAAGAGCTGGTGGCGCAGGACGTCGATCTCGTGCCGCACCACCGGATCGACCCGCACCAGCAAATCCTGGAAAGTGATCTTTTCCTTGACCCGATACGAATCGCCGTAGACCGCGTGTTCGCGATAGCCCGACAGATAAAGGATCGCTTCGCGCATGGTCTTGCTGGGAATCGTTCCGACATTGACGCAGATCCCACCCACCAGCGCCTTGCGCTCGATCATGATGACGCGTTTGCGCAACTTGGCGCCCTGGATGGCCGCGTGATGTCCGGCCGGTCCCGAACCGACGACGGCCAGATCGTAATCGAACTCAGGCATCGCGCCCGATTCTCACCCTTTTCACGATTTGAAGTAAGCCTCGATCACTTCCGGCGATTCATGTCCAGCCATTTCTCGATTTCATCTATGAATTGTTTCTTGAAGATGCAGTTCAGATGACCGCTGTGTTGAATTTCGATCACGTGCCAGTCGGGACGAATCTTTTCCAACGGAGACACGTACATCCTTTTCATCGGGTCATGGTCGCCGATGATGATTTCAACTGGAAGCTTGATCGACTTCAATTCATCTTCCGTCAAGGCGAGCTCGCTGACACCTCTCGCGCTAACACTGCGCATATGAGCCCAGACCTTCTGCAAAATGCTCCCCTCACGCAACCAGCCCATGCCGCCGAGGGTGCCGGACAAAACCCGATCGGGATGTTCGGCGATCAGCTTTAATGCGACCATTCCGCCCATCGAGTAACCAACGATGTGAGCTTGCTTAATTTTCAGATGGTCGAGTAACAGGATCACGTCCTCGACCCACTGCGAGCCATAGGCCTGAGGTTCGATCGGCTTGTCGGACTCGCCGTAGCCCGGAAGGTCAAGAGCTATGACCTGATGATCTTTGGCTAGAACGTCGATCGTCCCGGGCATCTCCCAATTTATCCTGGCACTGGAATCAAGTCCGTGAATTAGAATTACCGCCTCACCAGTCCCTGCAATCAGGTAGTGAATCTTGACGCCGCTCACGTCGAAGAACTGCGACTCAGGTGCCGCGATCGAAATTGACGCTTGCCCCAACAGGCACGAGAACAAGAAGGCCGTCACGAGTTTCTTTTTACGCAGCCGCATGCTTCGTTTTTCCCTCGCAAAGAGCTGTGAGGCTTGGACGTTAGAAGTCGCAATTTCGTTTACGTTGAGTCAACGCGAGTTAAAGCGGTTCGGCCCGCCACGCTTGAACAGTGACGACGTTCTGCGCGAAACTCGACGAATTGAACGACTGTTTAAGGAGAGAAGAACGCGATGATGACCGGACAGCAGTACAAGAAGTCGCTCGACGACAACCGCGAAACCTATTTCGAGGGCGAGCGCGTGCGCGATATCGTCAATCATCCGCTGCTTGGCGAATGCGTCTCGCGAATCGCGGAAGGCTACGACAAATTCTATTCGCCCGAGCCCGGGGCAGTCAGTCCTCTGATGGCGATTCCGCGATCGGCGAATGAATTGCGCGATCGGATTCCATTGCTGCTCGAATCCGACATCGTAGCCAACGTGACCTACCAGTCGATTATGACGTTGACGACGGCGGCGACTCGCATCGCGGACGCGCTCCCCGAATATGCGGAACGCATCCGGCACTACGTGCAGTCCGCGCAGCGCAAAGACGTCCGCATCGTCGAATGCATCACGGACGCCAAGGGCGATCGCTCCCGCCCGCCGGGCAAACAGGACGATCCTGATGCCTACACACGCGTGGTCGAGCGGCGGAGCGACGGTGTCGTGATCCGCGGAGCCAAGCTGCACATCACGGGCGCGTCGATGGCGCATGACCTGATGGTGATCCCGACCAAGGCAATGAAGCCCGGCGAAGAGGCCTACGCGATCGGATGCGCGGTGCCGGTCAACTCGCCCGGGGTCAAGATAATCGACACGACGTTCGCGCCGCGCCACGCCGACACGCGCACTTTCCCGGTGTCCGCGAAAATCCACATGGCGGAAGGATTCGTGATCCTCGACAACGTTTTTGTGCCGAATGAACGTATCTTTCTCGATGGTGCGGTCCAGCAGGCCGCCGTCTTCGCGCATTCGCTTGGGCTCTGGGAGCGGCTGGGCGGTCTTTCGGCGATGGCGGAAGAGGGCGATCAACTGGTCGGCTTCGCGCAGCTCGTGGCGGAAGCCAACGGATTGGCGGGCGAGGGGCATATCAAGGAGAAAATTTCCGAGATGCTCATCCATGCCACGCTGATTCGCGCCGCGCTCGAGGCCGCGATCGCCAACTGTCAAATCACAGATCAGGGTGCCTTTCCCGACGAGCTCTACACCAACGCCGGCAAGTATCACGGCGCGGCGAACTACAATTTGATGGTGCGGCACCTGCACGACATCTCGGGCGGCTCGATCCTGACCGCACCGGGCGTCGCGGATCTCGAAAACGAAGTGACTGGCCCTCTGGTTCGCAAGTACATGGGCACCGCCAACGGAATCGACGGCGAATATCGTGCGCGGCTGTTTCATGCGATCCGCGATCTGACCGCGGATGCATACGGCGGATGGAAAGCTGTCACCAACGTACAGGCAGGCGGCGGCCTCTACGCGCAACGGATCGTTACTCGCCGCTACTACGACCTGAAAGGCGCGAAGCGCAAAGCGCTCAAGGTGGCAGGGCTGAGCGACGAAACCGCCGGCTGATCGATGTTTGCGCGCAATGCGACCGGCGTTGTAATGAATCAGTTACATCGCCTGCACGGAACCCGCACATAAGGAGACTCGAATGGCTGCTGGATACACCATGACCATCGACGGCAAGTCGGTGAAAGGATCGAAATCCACCGGCGTGATCAATCCGGCTACTGGAAAGATCTTCGCCGAGGTTCCCGATTGCTCGAAGGCCGAACTCGATCAGGCGATGAACGCCGCTCAGAAGGCGTTCCCGTCGTGGAGCAAAGACATCAACGCGCGCCGCAAGGTCCTCCAGGATTGCGCCGCTGCATTGCAACAACCGCCTGAAGGTCTGGCGCGGACGCTCACGCTCGAGCAGGGCAAGCCGCTGGACAAGGCGGCGCAGGAAATCATGCTCACCTCGATGTGGTGCTCATTCACCGCGATGCTCGATTTGCCTGCCGAAGTGCTGATGGACACGCAGGACAGCAAAATCGAAATCAAGCGCAAACCGCTCGGCGTCGTCGCCGCGATTACGCCGTGGAATTATCCGATCATGCTCGGGATGTGGAAGATTGCGCCGGCACTCCTCGCGGGCAACACGATCGTGCTCAAGCCCTCGCCGTACACGCCGATCACGACGCTGATGCTCGGCGAGATTTTGAAAGACATCGTCCCGCCCGGAGTCCTCAATGTGATCTCCGGCGGAGACGAGCTCGGCTCGTGGATGACTACTCATCCGGTGCCCCGAAAGATTTCATTCACCGGCTCGGTCGAGACCGGCAAGCGAGTCGCTGCGGCCGCCGCGCCCGATTTGAAGCGGGTTACGCTAGAGCTCGGCGGCAACGACGCCGCGATCATTCTGGCGGACGTGGATCCTGCCGTTGTTGCGCCGAAGATTTTCTGGGGCGCCTTCGAGAACTCAGGGCAGATCTGCAGCGCGATCAAGCGCGTGTACGTTCCGGAACAGATGTACAACGCGTTGCTCGACAACCTCGGCGAGATTGCCAAGGGCGTCAAGGTGGGCGACGGGCTCGAGGCCGGCACCCAGCTCGGTCCGATCAACAACAAGATGCAGTTCGAGCGCGTGACCGAGCTGGTCGAGGACGCCAAGAAGCACGGCGCCA